>NZ_NPEX01000273.1 GCF_003258865.1 Rhodoplanes roseus
CGATCCCGCCGGAAAAGCGCGCCGCCGGCGTCGTCGCCTTCTCGTCCGGCAATCACGCGCAGGGCGTCGCCGCCGCCTCCACCCGCAGGCGCTCCACGGCGCGGGCCGGCGTCTCGCCGGTGGCGGCCCGATAGTGGCGCACGAAGCTGCGCTCGCTCATGCCGGCAGCGTCGGCCAGCGCCGCGACCGAGAGGTCGCCGTCGAGCCGGCCCGACATCCAGGCGTGCAGCGCCTCGAACTGCCGGTCGCCGCGCTGCTGCAGCGCCAGCGCGGTGCTGAACTGGCTCTGCCCGCCCGGCCGCTTGAGGAACACGACGAGATGGCGGGCCGCCGCCAGCGCCGGCTCGGGCCCGAGATCCTCCTCCACCAGCGCCAGCGCGAGATCGATGCCGGCCGTGATGCCGGCCGAGGTCCAGATCGCGCCGTCGCGCACGAAGATCGGATCGGGCTCCAGCCGCACCTTCGGGAATTTTTGGGCGAACTCGGCGCAGCGGTGCCAGTGGGTGACGGCGCGGCGCCCGTCCAGGAGCCCGGCGGTCGCCAGCAGGAAGGCGCCGCTGCACACCGAGGCCGTGCGGCGCGCCCGCCCGGCGCGGGCGAGGATCCAGGCGGGCAGGGGGCCGTCGCAAGCGGCGTTCACGCCGAAGCCGCCGGCGACCAGCAGTGTGTCGAGCGGGGCGCCCGCCGCCGGCAGCGGCCGCGCAACGAGCCCGAGGCCGGCCGAGGAGACGATCTCGGGCGTCTGCGCCACCACGACCGGGTCGTAGGCCGGCGGACGGCCCTGCTCGGCGAGCCCGTCGTTGACGGTCGCGAACACTTGCAGGGGCCCGGCGACGTCGAGGAGCTGCACGCCCGGAAACGCCAGGATCTCGATCCGGCGTGGCGGGGCGGGCGGTGTTGGCGGAATCCGAGGGGTCTTTGGCATGTCCGCCAAACCATCGGCGGCTAGGCTCGCCCTGTCAACGCCAACCGCGCCACCGCGCAGGGGATCCACCATGACGCTCTCGATCGGCCTTCTCGTCTTTCCGGGGATCCAGCTGCTCGACCTCGCCGGCCCCTACGAGGTGTTCGCAGCCGTGCCGGGCGCCCGCCTGCACCTGCTGTGGAAGGACCGCGCCCCGGTCGCCTCGGCGGTCGGCCTGCCGTTCGCCGCGACCGTCGGCTTCGCCGAGGCGCCGGCCCTCGACATTCTCTGCGTGCCCGGGGGCATCGGCGTGAACCGCCTGCTCGACGACGCCGAGACGCTGGCGTTCCTGCGCGACACCGCGGCCCGCACGCCGTGGCTCTCCAGCGTCTGCACGGGCGCGCTGCTGCTCGGTGCCGCCGGGCTCTTGCGCGGGCGCCGCGCGACGACGCACTGGAACTCGCACGATTTCCTCGCCGCCTTCGGGGCCGAGCCGGTGGATCAGCGGGTGGTGCGCGACGGCAATCTGTTCACGGCCGCCGGCGTCACCTCGGGCATCGATCTGGCGCTCGCCGTGGTCGATGCGGTGGTCGGCCGCGCGGCGGCCGAGGAGATCACGCTGGCCTTCGAGTACGCGCCGCAGCCGCCCCATGCCTGCGGCACCCTGAAGGAGGCGCCGCCGTCCGCCGTCACGGCGGCACGCGCCCGCTACGCCGCGTCGCGGCAGGAGCGCGAGACCATCATCGCGGCGCTGGCGCCGGCCTGACCGAGGCGTCCCGCGTCGCGCGGAGCCGGTCGGCGCCGTGCGGCCGGGTGCCGTCGGGACAGCGCCGGCGAAACGGCGTATGGTCTGGTCAGGGCCGGTGTCGTGTGCCGTGGTCGCCATCGGGACGCCGTCCCGAGGAGACTGCGATGCTGGTCCGTACCGCCGCCCTGATCGCCCTCGTCATGGTCGTCGTCGGCGGAGCGCCGGGCGGGCCGCTGTCGTCGCCGCCCGCGCGCGCCGAACAGGCCTCCCCCGGACCGGCCGCCCGGGCCGAGTCGATGGTGCGCAGCCTGATCGCACGGCTGCGCGGCGACCGCATGCCGCCCGGCATCGTCAAGTCGAACGGCCGCATCGAGGCCACCCAGGTCGACGTCGCGGCCAAATACGGCGGCCGGCTCGCCACCATGACGGTGGAGGAGGGCGACGAGGTCACGGCCGGCCAGGTCGTCGCCACCATCTCGTCGCCCGAGACCGAGGCGCAGCTGCGCGGCGCCCAGGCCCAGGTGCTGCGCGCCAAGCAGGCGCTCGCCGAGGCGGTGGCGCTGATCGCCCAGCGCACCAGCGACCTCGAGTTCACCCGCACGGATCTGGAGCGCGGACGCAACCTGCTCGCCAAGGGCAACATCGCCCAGCAGGCGGTCGACCAGCGGCAGAACAAGTACGACGCGGCGGCCGCCGCCTCCCGGGCCGCGACGGCGCAACGCGAGCAGGCCGAGTTCGCCATCAAGGTCGCCGAGGCCGACGTCGAGCGCCTGCAGTCGATGCTGGTCGACATGGTGCTGGTGTCGCCGCGCAGCGGCCGCGTCCAGTACCGGCTCGCCCGCGCCGGCGAGGTGGTGGCGGCCGGCCAGCGCGTCCTCACCATCCTGGATTTGAAGGACGTCTATCTCACCATCTATCTGGCGGCCGAGGACGCCGGAAAGCTGGCGCTCGGCGACGAGGCGCGCATCATCGCCGATCCGGTGCCCGAATACGTGATTCCGGCCAGCATCGCCTTCGTCGCCACCGAGGCGCAGTTCACGCCCAAGAGCGTCGAGACCGCCGAGGAGCGCCAGAAGCTGATGTTCCGGGTCAAGCTGCAGGTCGATCCGGACGTGCTGCAGAAGTATCACCGCCAGGTGAAGACCGGCGTGCGCGGCCTCGGCTTCGTGCGCCTGAGCCCGAAGATCGCCTGGCCCGACGATCTCGTCGTGAAGCTGCCGAAATGACCGACGCGGTCGTCGCCCGGCTCGACGGCGTCAGCCACGCCTACGGCGCGACCCGCGCCCTCCACCAGGTGAGCCTCGCCGTGCCGGCGCACCGCATGGTCGGCATCATCGGGCCGGACGGCGTCGGCAAGTCGACCTTGCTGTCTCTCGTCGCGGGCGTGCGAAAGATCCAGGCCGGCAGCGTCGCGGTATTCGACGGCGACATGGCGGACGCCGGCCATCGCCGCGCCAGCTGCGGCCGCATCGCCTACATGCCGCAGGGGCTCGGCCGCAACCTCTATCCGACGCTCAGCGTCTACGAGAACGTCGACTTCTTCGGCCGTCTGTTCGGCCAGCCGGCGGACGAGCGCCGCGCCCGCATCGCCGATCTGACGCGGGCGACCGGGCTCGATCCGTTCGTCGGGCGTCCGGCCGGCAAGCTGTCGGGCGGCATGAAGCAGAAGCTCGGCCTGTGCTGCGCCCTGATGCACGACCCCGA
This sequence comes from Rhodoplanes roseus, assembly GCF_003258865.1. Taxonomy (GTDB): domain Bacteria; phylum Pseudomonadota; class Alphaproteobacteria; order Rhizobiales; family Xanthobacteraceae; genus Rhodoplanes; species Rhodoplanes roseus. The sequence continues at coordinate 3,357 of NZ_NPEX01000273.1, forward strand.
CCTGCTGGTGCTCGACGAGCCGACCACGGGTGTCGACCCGCTGTCGCGCCGCCAGTTCTGGGAGCTGATCGATTCGATCCGGCTGCGGCGGCCGCAGATGAGCGTGATGGTCGCCACCGCCTACATGGAGGAGGCGGCCCGCTTCGACTGGCTCGCCGCCATGGACGATGGCTGCGTGATCGCACGGGGCGCCCCGGCCGAGATTCTCGCGCAGGCACACGAGACCACGCTGGAGCGCGCCTTCATCGCGCTGCTGCCGGAGGAGAAGCGCGCCCGCCACGCCGGCGTGACGGTGCGGCCGCGCGTCGCCGCCCCGGACGACACGCCGGCCATCGAGGCCGAGGGGCTGACGCGAAAGTTCGGCGATTTCGTCGCGGTCGATCACGTCGGCTTCCGCATCGGCCGCGGCGAGATCTTCGGCTTCCTCGGCTCCAACGGCTGCGGCAAGACCACCACGATGAAGATGCTCACCGGTCTGCTGCCGGCGAGCGAGGGGTGGGCGAAGCTGTTCGGCGCCCCGATCGGCGGCGACGACATGGCGATGCGCCGCGAGGTCGGCTACATGTCGCAGGCCTTCTCGCTCTACGGCGAGCTGACGGTGCGGCAGAATCTCGATCTGCACGCGCGCCTCTATCACCTGCCGCCCGCCGAGATCGCGCCGCGCATCAGAGAGCTGCTCGCCCGCTACGACCTGAAGGAGGTCGCCGACGCGCGGCCGGAGTCGCTGCCGCTCGGCATCAAGCAGCGGCTGCAGCTCGCCGTCGCGGTGCTGCACCGGCCGCCGATCCTGATTCTCGACGAGCCGACCTCCGGCGTCGACCCGATCGCCCGCGACGCCTTCTGGCGCACCCTGATCGACCTGTCGCGCGACGACGGCGTCACCATCTTCCTGTCGACGCATTTCATGAACGAGGCGGAGCGCTGCGACCGCATCTCGCTGATGCATGCCGGCAAGGTTCTGGCCGTCGGCACCCCGGCCGAGATTTCGCGCGACCGCGGCGCCGCGACGCTGGAGGACGCCTTCGTGGCGTATCTGGCCGAGGCCGGCGGCGTCGGCGAGATCACGACCGCGGCGACCGCCCCGGCGCCCGCCGCCGCGTCGGCCGTCGTCGAGGCTCCCGCCGCTCCGCCGAAGCGCTTCGATCCCGGGCGACTCTGGGCCTATGCGCGGCGCGAGGCGATGGAGCTGCTGCGCGACCCGATCCGCCTCGTCTTCGCCTTCGTCGGCCCGCTGGTGCTGATGCTGGCCTTCGGCTGGGGGATCTCGTTCGACGTGGAGAATCTGAGCTGGGCCGCCTTCGACCAGGACAAGACGCCGGAGAGCCGCGCGCTGCTCGAGAGCTTCTCGGGGTCGCGCTACTTCACCGAGCGGCCGCCGGTGTCGAGCACGGCCGAGATGGACGCCCGGTTCCGCAGCGGCGAGCTCGCCCTCGTGGTCGAGATCCCGCCCGGCTTCGGTCGCGACCTGCAGGGCAGCCGGGTGCCGGAGGTCGCCGTCTGGATCGACGGCGCGATGCCGTTCCGCGGCGAGACGACGCGCAGCTACGTCTCCGGCCTCGCCCTGCAATACGCCCGCGAGCGCGCCCTGGAGACGGTGGGGCCCAACGCCGCGACCAGCCCGGTGACGATCGAGACCCGGTTCCGCTACAACCAGTCGTTCAAGAGCGTCGTCGCCATGGTGCCCAGCATCATCGTGCTGATGCTGATCCTGATCCCGGCCGTGATGTCGGCCGTCGCGGTGGTTCGCGAGATCGAGACCGGGTCGATCGCCAACTTCCATTCCACCCCCACCAGCAAGGTGGAGTTCCTGATCGGCAAGCAGCTTCCCTACGTGGCGGTGTCGATGGCGAGCTTCGTGCTGCTGGTGCTGCTCGCCGTCACGGTGTTCGGCGTGTCGATCACCGGCTCGCTGGCGACGCTGACGCTCGGCACGCTGCTCTACGTGTTCGCCACCACCGGCTTCGGCCAGCTCGTCTCCACCTTCACGCGGACCCAGGTGGCGGCCGTGTTCGCCACCGCCATCCTGGCCGTGGTGCCGGCCGTGAACTTCTCGGGACTGCTGGTGCCGGTCGCGTCGCTGTCGGGCGGCGCCCGGGTGCTCGGCCTCGCCTTTCCGGCCGCCTGGTATCAGCCGATCAGCGTCGGCACCTTCGCCAAGGCGCTCGGCCTCGCCGCCGTGTGGCCGCAGATGCTGGTGCTGGCCGTGTTCGCGCTCGCCTATCTGGTCGCCGCCCGGACCTTCCTGCAGAAGCAGGAGCGCTGAGATGCTGGACCATCTCGCCAATATCTGGCGACTGACCATCAAGGAGCTGCGCAGCATCCGGGCCGATCCGATCATGCTGGTGCTGGTGGTCTACGCCTTCACCATGAACGTCTACACGGTGGCGACCGGCGCCTCGGTGGAGGCGACCAACCTGGCCGTCGCGGTGGTCGACGAGGACCGCTCGGCGCTGTCGCGCCGCATCGCCGACGGGCTCACGCCGCCGCTGTTCCGCCCCGCCGTGGAGATCGCCGCGACCGAGATCGACGCCTGGCTGGACGCCGGCCGCGTCGTCTTCGTGCTGGAGATCCCGCCGCGCTTCGAGGCCGACATCCTGGCCGGGCGCGCCGCCACCGTGCAGGTGAACGTCGACGCCACCGCCATCACCCAGGCCGGCAACGGCGCCGCCTATCTGCAGACCATCGTGCTGAACGAGGTCGCCGCCTTCAGGGCCGGCCGCGACGGCACCGCCTCCGGCTCGATCGACGTCGTGGTGCGGGCGAAGTTCAATCCCAATCTGAAGTCGAGCTGGTTCACCTCGGTCATGCAGGTGGTCAACAGCATCACCATGCTGACCGTCATCCTCACCGGCGCGGCGCTGATCCGCGAGCGCGAGCAGGGCACGGTGGAGCATCTGCTGGTGATGCCGGTGGTGCCGAGCGAGATCATGCTGGCGAAGATCCTCGCCAACGGCCTGGTGACGCTGGTGGCGGCCGGCTTGTCGCTGGTGCTGGTGGTCGAGTGGTGGCTGCAGGTGCCGATCAGCGGCTCGCTGCTGCTGTTTCTCGCCGGCGCCGCCGTCTACGTGTTCACCGTGGCGGCGCTCGGCATCCTGCTCGGCACCATCGCCAACACCATGGGCCAGTTCGGCCTGCTCGCCATTCCGGTGCTGCTGGTGACGCAGCTCCTGTCGGGCAGCGCGACGCCGCTGGAAAGCATGCCGGTGTGGCTGCGCTGGCTGATGTGGACGATCAGCCCGACGCCGCATTTCGTCACCTTCGCGCAGGGCGTGCTGTATCGCGGCGCCGGCCTCTCGGTCCTGTGGCTGCCGCTGGTCGCGGTCGCGGCGATCGGCGGGGCCTATTTCGCCGTCGCGCTCCACCGCTTCCGCCGCGTCGTGTTCGGCGCGTGAGCGGCCCGGCGATCGGCCGGGTCTCTCACCACCACGCGGCGCCGGGAGCGACCTCGGCGGTGTCGCGACGCTTCTCGCGAGCACCGTGCAGGGCGGCCAGCACGCGGCGCTTCACGGCGTCCCAGGCGGCCGAATCACGGTCGCGGGGGCGGGGCAGATCGACCGGAATCTCGTCGGCGATGCGGCCGGGGCGTGGGCGCATCACCACGATGCGGTCGGCCAGCACGATCGCCTCGTCGACATCGTGGGTGACGACGACCAGCGTCGGCTCCGCGTCGTGCCACAGGTCGAGCAGGTGATCCTGCAGGTCGGCGCGGGTGAACGCATCGAGCGCCGAGAACGGCTCGTCGAGCAGCAGCACCTCGGGCCGGGTGACCAGCGCCCGCGCCAGCGCCACCCGCTGCGCCTGCCCGCCCGACAATTCGCGCGGCCACACGGCGGCCTTGTCGGCGAGCCCGACGCGGCCGAGCTGCGCCGCGACGCGCGTGTCGCGCTCCTCGCGCGGCAACGCCGCCAGCCCGAAGCCGACATTGTCGGCGACGGTGAGCCACGGCAGCAGTCGCGGCTCCTGGAACACCATCCCGATCTTTCCATGCGGCGCTGTGATCTCCTCGCCGTCCAGCACGACGCGGCCGTCGGTCGCCCGGTCGAGCCCGGAGACCAGCCGCAGCAGCGTGGACTTGCCGCAGCCGGAGCCGCCGACCACCGCGACGATCTCGCCGATCGGCACCTCGAGCGACACCCGCTCCAGCGCCCGCACCCCGTTGGCGTAAGTCTTTCCGATGTTTTCGAGGATCAGCATGGGGCTCTCACGAGGAATACGGCGGATGGCTTGGATTCGGACCGGCGCTGCAGGCCCCCCACCCCCGACCCCTCCCCGCCACGAGCTTCGCTCGTG
>NZ_NPEX01000274.1 GCF_003258865.1 Rhodoplanes roseus
GACCTCCCCCCTCCAGGGGGAGGTGAAGCGGAGCGCCTTCGCGGGCTCGGTACTGGACCTGTCGTGTCCCTTGGCCCTTCCCGGCGGGGCGGCGCCTTGTTAAGAACGGCGCGCCATGACCGATGCCGCCACGACGACCCGCGACTACTCGAAAACCCTCTTTCTGCCGGTGACCGACTTCCCCATGCGGGCCGGTCTGCCCCAGAAGGAGCCGGAGATTCTGGCCCGCTGGGCCGAGATCGGCCTCTACGGCCGGTTGCGCAGCGCCTCGGAGGGACGCGCCAAGTTCGTCCTGCACGACGGGCCGCCCTACGCCAACGGGCACATCCATATCGGCCACGCGCTCAACAAGGTCCTCAAGGATCTCGTCACGCGCTCGCAGCAGATGCTCGGCTTCGATTCGAACTACGTGCCGGGCTGGGACTGCCACGGCCTGCCGATCGAGTGGAAGATCGAGGAGGAGAACTACCGCAAGAAGGGCAAGACCAAGCCCGACCTCTCCGACCCGGCCGCCATGATCGCGTTCCGCCAGGAATGCCGCGCCTATGCGCAGCACTGGCTGTCGGTGCAGCGGGAAGAATTCAAGCGGCTCGGCGTGGTCGGCGACTGGGACCACCCCTACACCACCATGAGCTTCGCGGCCGAGGCGCAGATCGCCCGCGAGATCATGAAGTTTTCCGCCAACGGCACGCTCTATCGCGGCTCCAAGCCGGTGATGTGGTCGGTGGTCGAGCGCACCGCGCTGGCCGAGGCCGAGGTCGAGTACGAGGATTATACGAGCGACACGGTTTGGGTGAAGTTTCCGGTCCGAAAGGTGATCGGAATCGCCAAACTTCATGGCGGTCCTATCACAGCCAAGTCGCTCGATATCTGGGACGAGGAAGCCGAACTAGGGTCGGCTGTTCGCGCCGCGAGCGTCGTCATCTGGACGACGACGCCATGGACACTGCCGGGCAACCGCGCGATCAGCTTCTCGCATCGGATCGGCTATGGCGTCTATAAGGTCACGGATGCGCCGGCCGACAACTGGGCCAAGACCGGCGACCTCTTGATCCTGGCCGACAACCTGGCCGAGGACGTGTTTAAGCAGGCCCGTGTGGTCGCTTACGAGAAGGTGCGGGCCGTGCCGGCCGACGTGCTGGCCGGGATGGTCTGCGAGCATCCGCTGAAGTCGGTCGGTGGCTACGACTTCGCCGTGCCGCTGCTCGACGGCGAGCATGTCGACGACTCGACCGGCACCGGCTTCGTCCACACTGCGCCCGGCCATGGCCGCGAGGACTTCGACATCTGGATGGAGTACGGCCGGCGCCTGCACGAGCGCGGCATCTCCACGGCGATCCCGTACACGGTGGATGCCGACGGCCGCTACACGGCCGATGCGCCGGGCTTCGAAGGCCGCCGCGTCATCACCGACAAAGGCGAAAAGGGCGACGCCAACGAGGCGGTCATCAAGGCGCTGGTCGAGGCCGGCAACCTCCTCGCGCGGGGCAAGCTGAAGCATCAGTATCCGCATTCGTGGCGCTCCAAGAAGCCGGTGATCTTCCGCAACACGCCGCAATGGTTCATCGCCATGGACCAGGACATCGCGGCGTCCGGCCCCGCCGCCGTCGTTCCGGGGCGCGCCGAAGGCGCGAACCCGGAATCCAGCGACAAGCGCAATGGCCCGCGGCTGGATTCCGGGTCCGGCGCTGCGCGTCGTCCCGGAATGACCGAGGACGTGGTCGCCGCCACCCCCGGCGACACGCTCCGCGCCCGCGCCCTCAAGGCCATCCGGGCGACCCGCTGGGTGCCGCCGCAGGGGCAGAACCGCATCACCGGCATGATCGAGAGCCGGCCCGACTGGGTGATCTCGCGCCAGCGCGCCTGGGGCGTGCCGATCACGGTGTTCGTGCGCGACAAGGGCCACGGCGAGGTCGAGATTCTTCAGGACGAGGCCGTCAACGCCCGCATCGTCGCCGCGTTCGAAACCGAGGGCGCCGACGCCTGGTACGCGGCCGGGGCGCGCGAGCGCTTCCTGGCCGAGCGCGCCGGCGAGGGCTGGCAGAAGGTCGACGACATTCTCGACGTCTGGTTCGACTCGGGCTCCACCCACGCCTTCGTGCTGGAGGATCCGGAGAACTTCCCGACGCTGGCCGGTATCCGCCGCAAGGTGGACGGCGGTCGTGATCAGGTGATGTATCTGGAAGGCTCGGACCAGCATCGCGGCTGGTTCCACTCGTCGCTGCTCGAATCCTGCGGGACGCGCGGGCGGGCGCCCTTCGACGTCGTCGTGACGCACGGCTTCACGCTCGACGAGCAGGGCCGCAAGATGTCGAAGTCGCTCGGCAACACGGTCGCGCCGCAGGACATGATCAAGCAGCACGGCGCCGATATCGTGCGCCTGTGGGTCGGCTCCTGCGACTACTGGGACGACCAGCGCATCGGTCCGGAGATCATCAAGACCACGGTCGACACCTATCGCAAGCTGCGCAACACGCTGCGCTGGATGCTGGGCAACCTGGCGCATTTCCGCGACGAGGATCGCGTAAAAGTCGAGCGCATGCCGCCGCTGGAGCGCTACATGCTGCACCGGCTCGCCGAGTTCGACGCGACGGTGCGCGAGGCCTACGCCAACTACGACTACAAGCGCATCTTCGCGGTGGTCGGCCAGTTCATGACGGTCGACCTGTCGGCCTTCTATTTCGACGTGCGCAAGGACGCGCTCTACTGCGATCCGATCTCGTCGGTGACGCGCCGGGCGTGCCTCACCGTGCTCGACCACGTCTTCCGCTGCACCGTGACGTGGCTGGCGCCGATCCTCTGCTTCACGGCCGAGGAGGCGTGGCTCGCCCGCTATGCCGGGACCGACGGCTCGGTGCATCTGGAGACGTTCCCCGAGGTGCCGGAGAGCTGGCGCAACGAGGGGCTGGCCGAGATCTGGCGCAAGGCGCGCGCGGTGCGCCGCGTCGTCACCGGGGCCTTGGAGCTGGAGCGCGCCGGCAAGCGCATCGGCTCGTCGCTCGAGGCCGACCCGCTGATCTATGTGAGCAACGACGACCTGTTCCGCGCCGTGGTGGACCTCGACCTCGCCGAGATCTGCATCACGTCGGGGGCCTCGCTGATCGAGGGGGAGGGGCCCGAGGACGCGTTCCGCCTGCCCGACGTGCCCGGCGTCGCCGTGCTGCCGCGCCGCGCCGAGGGCAAGAAGTGCGCCCGCTCGTGGAAGATCACGCCGTCGGTCGGCCTCGACCCGCAATATCCCGAGGTGACGCCGCGCGACGCCCAGGCCCTGCGCGAGCTCGACGCGCTCCAGAAGGCGGCCGGATGACGCGCCGTCCCGTCGGGCTCGGGCTCCTCGCCGCGGCCGTCGCGGTCGCGCTCGACCAGGCCGTGAAGCTGTGGCTGCTCTACGGGGTCGACCTGCCCTCCAGGGCGCCGCTGCACGTGTTTCCGGGGCTCGACCTCGTCGTCGTGTGGAACACCGGCATCAGCTACGGCCTGTTCCCGCAGTCCGGGCCGGTCGGGCAGTGGGCGCTGCTCGGCGTCAAGGCGGCCGCCGTGGCGCTGCTCGGCCTGTGGCTGGCCAAGGTCGACCGGCGCGCCAGCGCGGTGGCGCTCGGGCTGATCATCGGCGGGGCGATCGGCAACGCCATCGACCGGGTGACGCTCGGGGCCGTGTTCGACTTCGTGCTGCTGTCGGTGACGACGGCGACGACCCGGTTCAACTGGTACGTCTTCAACGTCGCCGACGTCGCCATCGTGATCGGCGTGGTGGTGCTCCTGTACGAGGCCTTCGTCGCGCCCGACGCCGCAAAAGCGCCCTGATCCCGGGTATACAGGAGGATGGCCGACGTCCCGTTCGCACAACCGGGCGTCGTGCAGGCACGGGGGAACGACATGCGAGCTAACTTGACGCGCAGCTTGACGCGCGCCGCCGTCGCGGGCGCGCTCTCCGCCGTTCTGCTGATCGGCAGCGGCCCGGGTGCCCGGGCCGAGGACGACGACGAGATGGTCGACGTCAAGGTTCTGCGCCACATCATGAGCGGCCTCGGCCTCAAGCGGCCGGGAGACGAAAGCAACATCGAGTACCGCGAGCGCTCGCCGCTGGTGGTGCCGCCGAGCCGCGACCTGCCGCCGCCCGAGACCGCCTCGGTGGTCGAGCGCAATCCGGCCTGGCCCGACGATCCCGACATCAAGGCGCGGCGCGAGGCCAAGAAGCAGGTCCGCAAGTCGCTCGACGTGGACGAGGAGTCGCGCGCGCTGTCGCCCGCCGAGCTGAACCGCAAGGGCGCGCCACGCACCGCCTCGGCCGGCGGCCCGCCGATCAAGTCCGGCGAGGAGGCGATCAACCAGGTGAAGCCCTCCGAGCTCGGCTACAGCGGCGGCGTCTTCAGCTGGCGCAACCTGATCGGCGCCGAGCCGAAGGAGGAGGTCGGCACCTTCGAGAAGGAGCCGCGCCGCACCGAGCTCACCCAGCCGCCGCCCGGCTATCTCACGCCCTCGGCGGCCCAGCCTTACGGCGTCGGCAAGACGATCGAGCGGCCGACCTCGGCGAAGGGCTACGACCAGGCCGTCGGCTCCGCCGGTCAACGCTGATCGTCACGCCCCTGCGGCATCCTCCGCACCCGAATCACGCGCACGGCCCGCCGCCGTGCGCGTTTCCGTTTCGGGCCTGCGGTTCGGCCCGGAAACCTGACCGATTTGTCATTTGAGCCGCCGCACCGTTTCCGAAACAATGCCGCCGTCCCGAACAGAGGCCCATCGCGCATGATCCGACCCGTCCTGACGTCGCTCGCGCTCGCCGCTGCGGTCGCGATCCTGCCGATCGCCGCGGCCCGGGCACAAGGCACGGCGGCGCCGGCCGCGACCGCGGCACCGCCCGCCGCCGTCCAGGTGCCGGGCCAGGCGGCGCCGAGCCAGGGGCCGAAGATCAGCGAGTTCAAGCTCGCCAACGGGCTGCAGGTCGTCGTCGTCCCGGACAAGCGCACGCCGGTCGTCACCCACATGATCTACTACAAGGTCGGCTCGGCCGACGAGCCGCCCGGCAAGTCCGGCATCGCGCATTTCCTCGAGCATCTGATGTTCAAGGGGACCGAGAAGAACCCGAGCGGCCGCTTCTCCAAGATGCTCGCCACCATCGGCGGCCAGGAGAACGCCTTCACGACCACCGACTACACCGGATACTTCCAGCGGGTGCCGCGCGAGTTCCTCGGCGACGTGATGGAGTTCGAGGCCGACCGCATGACCGGCCTGGTGCTCACCGACGCCAATGTGCTGCCCGAGCGCGACGTGGTGCTGGAAGAGTTCAACATGCGGGTCGCCAACAGCCCGGACGCCCGCATGGGCGAGCAGGTCGCGGCGGCGCTCTACCTGAACCATCCTTACGGCCGCCCGGTGATCGGCTGGCGGCCCGAGATCGAGAAGCTGAACCGCGAGGACGCGCTCGCCTTCTACAAGCAGTTCTACGGTCCCAACAACGCCGTGGTGGTGATCGCCGGCGACGTCGATCCGGAGGCCGTCAAGGCGCTGGCCGAGAAGACCTACGGCAAGATCCCGGTGCGCAGCGACATCGGCCCGCGCGCCCGCCCGCAGGAGCCGACCCCGGTGGCGGTGCGCCAGGTGACGCTTGACGATCCCAGGGTCGCCCAGCCGAGCCTGAACCGCAGCTATCTGGTGCCCTCCTATGCGACCGCCAAGCGCGGCGAGGCGGAGGCGCTCGACGTGCTGTCGCAGATCCTCGGCAGCGGCCCCAACAGCCGGCTCTATCAGCGCCTCGTCGCCGAGAAGCGCATCGCCACCAGCGCCGGCGCCTGGTACCAGGGCTCCGCCGTCGACGCGACGCGGCTCGGCGTGTTCGGACGGCCGACGCCCGAGACCTCGCTGCCGGATCTGGAGAAGGCGATCGACGCCGTCATCGCCGAGACGATCCACGACGGCGTCACGGCCGACGAGCTGGAGCGCGCCAAGACCCGGATGATCGCCGACGCAGTCTATGCGCAGGACAACCAGTCCAGCATGGCGCGCTGGTACGGCACCGCGCTTTCCACCGGCTCGACCGTGCAGGACGTGCTGAGCTGGCCCGACCGCATCCGCGCCGTGACGGCCGAGCAGGTGCGCGACGCCGCCAAGACCTGGCTCGACAAGCGCCGCTCTGCGACCGGCTATCTGATCAAGTCGCTCCCGGCCTCCGAGGAGAAGCGCTCGTGACCTTTCTGGTGCGGACTATCGCCGCGGCTGCGGTCGCGGCGCTCACTGTCGTGCTGGCGCCGGTCGCGCAAGCCACCACGATCGAGCGGGTGATCACGCCGAAGGGCATCGAGGCCTGGCTGGTGCGCGAGCCCTCGGTGCCGCTGGTCGCCATGGAGTTCGCGTTCCGGGGCGGCACCGCCCAGGATCCGGCCGACCGCTCCGGGCTCGCCAACATGACGGCCTCGCTGCTCGACGAGGGCGCCGGCGATCTCGATTCGCGCGCCTTCCAGCAGCGGCTCGAATCGAAGGCGATCGAGTTCTCGGTGTCGGCCTATCGCGACGCCCTGATGGGCTCGCTGCGCACCCTGACCGAGAACCGCGACGAGGCCTTCGGCCTGCTGAAGCTGGCGCTCACCGCGCCGCGCTTCGACAGCGAGGCGGTGGAGCGAATCCGCGCCGACATTCTGGCGGCGCTGCGCCGCGACGCCATGAGCCCGAGCGAGCTCGCCGGCCGCAAATGGTGGGAGACGGCGTTTCCGGGCCATCCCTACAGCCGCGTCAATCGCGGCACGCTGGAGAGCGTCGCGGCCATCCAGCCGGCCGACCTGAAGGGCTATGTCGGCCGCGTGCTGGCGCGCGACAACCTGAAGGTCGGCATCGTCGGCAATATCGACGCGGCGACGGCGGCGCGGCTGGTCGACGACGTGTTCGGGTCGCTGCCCGAGAAGGCGCAGCTCACCCCGGTGCCGCAGGCGGCGCCGGCCGATCTCGGCCAGCGCGTGCAGGTCGACGTCGACGTGCCGCAGTCGACCCTGATGCTCGGTGGGGTGGGCATCGCCCGCAAGGATCCGGACTTCGTCCCGGCCTATGTGGTGAACCACATTCTCGGCGGCGGCTCGTTCTCGTCGCGGCTCTATCGCGAGGTGCGGGAGAATCGCGGCCTCGCCTACGGCGTCTCCTCGTCGCTGGTGCCGCTCAAGAGCGCCTCGCTGTTCTTCGTCTCCACCGCCACCCGGGCCGACCGGGTGAAAGACTCGATGGACGTGATCGAGGCCGAGATCCGCCGCATGGCCGAGAGCGGCCCGACCGCCGAGGAGCTCGACCAGGCGAAGTCGTATCTCAAGGGCTCCTACGCGCTCTCCTTCGACACCTCGATCAAGATCGCCAACCAGCTCGTGCTGATCCAGCTCGACGATCTCGGCATCGACTACATCGACCGCCGCAACGGCCTGATCGAAGCCGTGACGCTCGACGACGCCAAGCGCGTCGCCAAGCGCCTCCTCTCCGGCAAGATGCTGGCGACCGTCGCGGGCCGCCCGGAGGCCGCCACCGCCGCCGCCCCGGCCGCCGCCGTCCCGGCCCCCGCGGTGCGGGCCCAGTAGGGGCCTGTCATTCCGGGGCGCGGACCTTCAGGTCCGCGAGCC
>NZ_NPEX01000275.1 GCF_003258865.1 Rhodoplanes roseus
CGACCCGTGCCCGGATGCGACGGCGCTGGCCCCGAAGGCGGAGCTGGAGTCCCCGCTCGCGGTCGCGCTCGCCCCCATCGCGGTGCCGCTCGCCTTGGCGTTGCTGCCGCTGCCCACCGCGACTCCGAACGCGCCGGTGACGCTCGCGGCATTGCCGAGCGCCACGCCGTTGAAGCCCTCGTCGCCGACCCGCGACCGGTTGCCGATGGCGATCGCATTGGCGGCGCCGTAATCGACGAAGGCGGCATTGCCGGCGCCGCTCGCCGCGTTGCCGCCGATGGCGATCGAGTTCGTCCCGTTCGCCTGCGTGTTCGCTCCAGTCGCGACGCTGTAGGTGCGCGGCGCGCTGGCGTTCAGGCCGACCGCGATGCTGCCGGTGCCGCCCGCGCTCGCCGAGGGTCCGCACGCCACGCCGGACGTGCCGGCGGTGGCGCCGTCGGCGCCGCCGCTCACCGTGCTGGCGCACAGGAACTGCGCCTGCGCGAGCGAGGGCAGGCTCGCCATCACGAGGATCGCGGCGGGGATGTAGCATCCGGCGTGCCGGGCGAACGCTCGCCGGCCGATCGGGCCGCCCGTGCTGCTTCGGCGCTTCCGCTCCATCGCTCGTTCCCTCTTTACGCGTGACGATCCGGGGAACTACTTTTTCGATCGACGGTCGCGCGGCAACTGTGGAAATTTGGGTGGGTTTTCCTCGCTTCCCGGCCGGCGCGAATGCCTTTTGCACGACGGAACGATGAAAGCACGAATGGTGTCCGAGGTTTCGCTCGCCGATATCGCCGAGATGCGGAGGCGCCCGGGCTTTGCCGCGGCGATGCGTCTGCATGCACGCGCGATCGTGACGTTGTTCTACGGCAACAGTCTTCTGAACGTGCTGATGAACGATCGGGCCCGCGCGATCTTCATGCTGGTCGCGCTGTACCTTCACGTCGGCGGCCGCGACGGCGACGGGCCGGGTCTCACGGTCGGCGCGCTGAAGGATCTGTGCGTCGCGCTCGATCTGTGCAGCCGCGGTCGCTGCGAGGCGATGCTCGCCCTCCTGCGCGCCGCCGGCTACTTCGAGGCGGTCCCGCACGCCGACCGCCGGCGTCGTCTGCTGGCGCCGACCGAGAAGCTGTTCGCGCTCCAGCACGCGCGCTGGCTCGCCCATGTCGGAGCGCTCGAGAAGATCGACCCGTCGGCGCGGCGGCATCGTGCCGTGCTGGACGATCCGGCTTTCGTGCGGGCCTTCGTGCGCGAGCTCGGCGGCCCTTACGTCGCCGGCTTCCGTCTGCTCGACCACGCGCCGGATCTGTGTCTGTTCGTGGATCGCAATGCCGGGCTGCCGATCCTGTTCGCGCTGGCGCTCGAAGGGCCGGAGGAGGGGCCGTTTCCCCCCGTCGCGCCGGTGCGGCTGTCGATCAACGCACTCGCCACCCGCTTCGCGGTGTCGCGCAAGCATGTCCTGACATTGCTGCGTGACGCCGAGCGGGACGGGCTGGTGCTGCGCGGTCCGGAGCAGGACCGCATCACGATGTTGCCGCGCCTGCGCGACGGCTTCGAGAGTCTGCTGGCGACCATCCTGGTCTATGTTTCGCGCGCGGCCGAACGGGCTTCGGTCGAGGTCGGGGCGGCCGAGCTGGCGAGCTGATCAGGCCGCGGTGGCGAGGTCGACGCGGGCGCGTCGCCGTCGCCGCCGGAGCCGTCACCAGAACAGCGCGACGCCGCCGCGAGCGCCGACCGCGCCGGTCTCGAAGCCGACGCCGATCGAGCCGTTGGCCTGGACCTGATAGGTCCGCTCCTCGTGCAGGATCCCGGCGACGCCGAAGCCCGCGGCGCCGCGTCCCTCGTAGGACGCCACGTTGCCGAACACCCCGACCCGGCGTCCGTGCGGGACGGACGGCACGCCGCCCGCCGCCATGGCGAGCGCGACGCCGTCCTTCAGGCGGTCGGTGTCGCGCTGCAGGCCGCTGATCTGCGACTGGATGCCGGTCGTGATGCTGGAGAGCTGACTCACGTTGACGGCGTCGGTGGCATTGACGCCCGCGGCCACATTGGTGATGCGCCGCTCGCTGCCGGCGCTGCCGACCGACACGGTGTTGGCCACGGTCGCGACAGAGCCGGCACCGAGAGCGACGCTGTTCGCCGCCGTGGCCGAGGCACCGGTCCCGAACGAGACGCTGTTGGTGGCGGTCGACGTCGCGGTCGCGCCGATCGCGATCGCGCCCGCGCCCGTCACCGTGGTGCCGTTGCCGAGCGAGACCGCGTTGGCGCCCGTGACGGTCGAGCCGTTTCCGACCGCGATGGCGGCGAGGCCGTTCACGGTGTTGGTGGAGCCGAGGACCGAAGCGCCGGCCGAGCTCGTCGTCGCGCCGACGACGTTGCTCGAGCCGACCACCTGAACGCCGTCGCCCCAGCCGGCCACGTTGCCGCCGTTGACGGTGTTGTCGTTGCCGTACACGAACGCGGCGTTGCCGTTGACCGTGTTCGGATCGCCGATCGCGAAGCTGCCGTTGCCGTTGACCGATTGGCCGGTGCCGATGGCGCCGCTGTTGGTCCCGGTCACACTGTTGGAGAAGCCGATCGCGAGGCTGTTGCTGCTGCCGGCGTTGACGCTGGTCTGGTTGCCGATGGCGATGCCGTTGGTGGCGCTGGCGCTGACGAAGGCCGCGCCGCCGGCCCCGCCGGCGCTGCTGCCGCCGATCGCGATCGAGCTGGTGGCATTCGCCTGGGCATTGGCCCCGAGCGCGGTGGCCGAGGTCGCATTGGCGCGGGCGTTGCGGCCGACCGCCGTCGCATCGGTCTGGCCGGCTGCCGTCGTGCCCGCCTGGGCGCCTTGGCCGAGCGCCGTGGTGTTGTCGTTGGTGAAGGCGTTGCTGCCGCTGATGTCGTAGCCGGCGAGCGCGTTGAACCCGTAGGCGCTGCTGTTCTGGCCGGCGGCCTGGCCGCCGCTGCCGGTCGCGGTGCCGCCGAAGGCCGAGGCGGCTGCTCCGAACCCCACCGCAGTGGTCGCGAGGCTGGACGCCGTGCTGCCGGCGCCCAGCGCGACGCTGTTGCCGCCCGACGCGGTGCTGCCGGTGCCGACCGCCGTCGACCCGCCCCCCGACGCGGTGCTGCCCTGGCCGAAGGCCGAGGCGTTGCTGGCATTCGCTTGCGCGCCGCTGCCGACCGCGGTGGCATTGCTCTGGCCGAGATTGGTCGTGCCGGCGCGGGCCCCGGCGCCGATCGCCGTCACGCCGCTGTTGAGGCCGGCGAAGCCGGCTCCGGAGCCGAAGCCGAGGGATACGGCCGAGGTCCCGCTCGCCGCGCTGCTGCTGCCGATCGCGATGGCGCCGGTGCCGCTGGTGACGGCCGGACCGGCGCCGACATTGTCGCCGCCGCCGATGGCGATGCTGTAGTCGCCGCCGCTGGTGACGGCGGTGAACGGCGAGCTGAACGGCGTCGCTCCGATCGCCGTGCTGTACGCGCCGGCGCCCCCGCCCGAATTGGCCAAGGCACCGACCGAGGTGATGCCGTTGGTGGTGCCGTTGTTCTGGCCGGCCGCAGCGCCGACGGCCGTCGCGGACGCGCCCGTGGCGGTCGCGTTGGAGCCGAGTGCCGTCGTCGCGACGCCGGTCGCGTCGGCGACCGCGCCGCACGCCGTGGCGCCCAGCCCGGTCGCCACGGCCCCGTTCGGGCCGGCGGCGCCGCCGCTCAGTCTGACGTCGCAGACCGCCTGGGCCACGGCCGGGTTCGCGGATCCGACAAGTCCGCCGATCGCACAAATCCCGCTGGCGCTCGCCAGGAGAGCCGCGCGCAGACAGTCACGGTGAATCCTCATGGTCGCTTCCCCTCGCGGCTGGCGGCACCAGCCGAACCTCATCGTGTCGCGGTCACGGTGGAACCGTGGCGCCGCACCACCACGAGCGCCTCGCGGCGCGGCACGCCTGCCCGGGGGTGGTCGATTAATCCGGGCGGGATAAAACCTTAGGTTTAGCAGCGACTGTGCGGAGCTATGGTTAACGGGGCGTTACACTCCGAAACATCGAGAAATCCGTGGTGCCGGGCCGCAACACGTGTCTGCGCCGGCCCGCCCCGAGGCGTTCAGGGCACGTTGGGGACCGAGATCGGGCAGGGGCTGTCAGACCGCGCGACGACGGGCGCAGCGACAGCGACGCACCATCTCGACAGCGGGCCGGACGCCGGGGCGCTGCAGCGTTTCGGTCGTTGTGAACCTCGATCTCAGAACTCGCCCCCCAGGCCGACGTAACCGGTGTGGTCGCGGCCGCCGCCGTTCCCGTAGCCGGCGACGACGGCGAGCGGCGTCGACGTCGTCAGCCGATGCGCCATGCCGAAGCCGACCCCGAACTCGCCGTTGAAGGTCGAGCCGCGCACCTGCCAGGTGGTCTTGCCGGCTGCTGACGGCATCGACGGGCTGGCGGTCGCCACCGCGGCGGCGACGCCGCGGCGGGCCTCGCGCTGATTGTCGGTGATCTGGCTCTGCAGGCCGCCGATCTGGCTCTGCAGGCCCGCGATGCTGGAACTGAAGCCGGCGGTCGCGGCCTGAAGCTGGCCGACATTGACGGCATCGGTGGTGTTGACGCCGCTCGCCACGTTGGTGACACGGCGCTCGTTGCCGACGGAGCCGACCGACACCGTGTTGGCGGCGCTCGCCACCGAGCCGGCGCCGAGCGCCACGCTGTTCGCCGCCGTGACGGTCGCGCCGTTGCCGATCGCAGTGCTGTTGGCCACCGTCGCGGAGGCGGCGGCCCCGATCGCCGTGCTGCCGGACGCCGTCGCCGTCGCGTAGTCGCCGTAGGCGGCGCCGCCGTTGGCGGCCGAGGCCGCGACGCCGATCGCCACCGAGCCGGTCGCGGTGGCCCCCGCGCCGATGGCGATGGCGCCTTCGCCGGTCGCCGACGCCCCGTTGCCCTGCGCGATGGCGTTGTTCTCCGTCGCGCGCGCGTTGGTGCCGAGCGCCATGGCGCTGCTGGCGGTCGCCTGCGCGCCGGCTCCCAAGGCCAGGGTGTAGATCCCGGTCGCCTGTGCACGGGCGCCCTGGGCGATGGCGTTGGTGGCGGTCGCCTGGCTGCCGTCACCGATCGCGATCGCACTGATCCCGGCCGCATAGGCGGCCCCGCCGGCGCCGGTCGCCGCGTTGCCGCCGATCGCGACCGCGTTCAAGCCCTGCGCCTGCGCGTTGGCGCCGACCGCGGTCGCATAATTCTGGCCGGCCGCCGCGGTGCCGGCCTGGGCGCCGGTGCCGAGCGCCGTGGTGCCTTCGTTGCCGAAGGTGCCGCCGGCCTGGGCGAAGGCGCCGAAGGCGCTCGAGATGCGGCCGCTCGCCGTGGCGTTGGAGCCGACCGCCGCGGCGTCGTCGCCATAGGCGTCGGTCGACGTGCCGACCGCGACCGCCCGCGTGCCGCTGACCAGGTTGCCGTTGCCGAGCGACACGGCGTTGGCGCCCGTGACGGTCGAGTTGTTGCCGACGGCCACCGACGAGACGGCGTTCACGGTGTTGCCGACGCCGAGGATCGACGAGCCGGACGCGTTGGCCGTGCTCGCCACGGTGTTGTTGCTGCCGACCACCTGGATGTCGCCGCCCCAGGTCCCGACATTGCCGGCGTTGATCGTGTTGCCGGCCCCGTAGATGCCGCTGCGCGTGCCGTTGAGCGTATTGGCGCGTCCGATCGCGTAGCTCGACGTCCCGTCCACGGCGTTGTCGAGACCGAAGGCGCCGGTGCCCGGACCCGTCACCGTATTGCCGCTGCCGACCGCGGTGGCGTTGGTGCCGGTCGCGCGGTTGTCGCTGCCGAGGGCCGTGGCGCCGGTTCCCGTCGCGGCGTTGTCGGCACCGAGAGCCGTGGCGTTGTCGCCGAGGGCCGTGCTGGACGGACCGATGGCCGTACCGCCCGTGCCGTTCGCGAACGCGCCGGCACCGATGGCGATGCTGCGCTCGCCGGTGGAGCGGGCGCCCATCGCCGCGGTGCCGTCGCCACCGCCGATGGCGATGCTGTAGTCGCCCTTCGATAACGGACCGCTGAGGGCGCTCAACACGCCCGAGCCGATCGCCGTGCTGTAGATGCCAGCCGGCGAGATGGTGCCGTTCGCAGCGGCGCCGATGCTGACGACCCCGGCCGCGGCGGTCGCGCTGCCCGAATAGGCGCCGACCGACACGGTGTCGCCTCCCAGTGCGTAGGCGCCGAAGCCGTATGCGGTGGCCCCGTTGGCGCCGCCGCTGGTTCCGTCGGCCGTCGATTGGGTGCCGCAGGCGACGTCGCCCGGTGCCACGGCCGTCCCGCCGCCGCCGGCGCACACCGCCTGGGCCAGCGCAGGGGCCGCCGGGAGGAGCATGCCGGGCAAGCTCCACAAGGCCGCGCAACCCGCCAGCAGCGCCGCCCGTCGCCCACGCACACCCCGCATCGTCGCCCCCGCGCTCGAGTCGGACGGACCTCACCTTCAGGCCGAGCCCGATCTGTTTCCACGAGAAACATTAGCCCGATTTGCGTAGGTAGTGTGTTGCGCCGCTGCAACCGCGCGAAACAATGCCATCCCCCGAATGGGCGGGTTTAGATCGCAATCAGTAGGATGATACGCCCGTCACTGTCTTCCGATCGGGACCGCGGGCGCCCGGCCCAGCGTCGCGACTCAGAACTCGACCGCGACGCCGCCGCGGGCGATGTGCTCGGCGCCGCCCGCATTGGCGTAGCTGCCGTGCACGATCAGCGGCACCGTCGTGGTCAGGCGGTGCGCCAGCGCGACGCCGAGCGCGGTCTCCCCGTGGAAGTGGCTGGTGTTGAGCGACATGGTCGTCCGGCCGGGCGCCGAGGGGGTCATCGCCACGGCGAGCGCTGCCGCCCCGGCGATGCCGCGGCGGGCCTCGCGCTGGTTGTCGGTGATCTGGCTCTGAAGGCCGCCGATCTGGGTCTGCAGGCCCGCGATGGTCGAGCTGAAATCGGCGGTCGCGGCCTCGAGCTGGCCGACATTGACGGCGTCGGTGGCGTTGACGCCCGCCGCCACGTTGGTGATCCGGCGCTCGCTGCCGCTCGCGCCCACCGACACGGTGTTGCTCTCGCTCGCCACCGAGCCGGCGCCGAGCGCCACGCTGTTCGCCGCCGTCACCACGGCGCCGTTGCCGACCGCCGTGCCGTTGGTCACCGTCGTCGAGGCGCTCGGGCCGACCGCGGTGCTGCCCGAGCCGGTCGCGACCGCGTAGTCGCCGAAGGCGGCGCCGCCGTTGGCGGCCGACGCACCGGTGCCGACCGCGACCGAGCCGGTGGCGCTGGCGCCCGTGCCGATCGCGATGGCGTTGACGCCGGTCGAGGACGCACCGAGGCCGATGGCCAGCGCCCCGGCCGCCGAGGCGAGCGCATTCGAGCCGATCGCCACGGCGTTGTCGCCGCTCGCGGTGGCGCTGCTGCCGGCCGCGAACGAGGCGGTGCCGGAGGCGGTCGCCGAGGCGCCGAGCGCGGTGGCGCTGGCCCCCGATGCCGTCGCCGACGACCCGAAGGCGGCGCTGTTGGTGCCCGAGGCGGTGCTCGACGCGCCGACCGCGGTCGCGCCGTTGCCGGCCGCGCTCGCCCCGCCGCCGATCGCCACCGCCTCGCTGCCGCCGGCCGACGCAGCCAGATC
>NZ_NPEX01000276.1 GCF_003258865.1 Rhodoplanes roseus
CCGGTGGCTCACGACGTGCAGGGATTATGGATCCCGGGCTCTGCGCTTCGCGCCGCCCCGGGATGACGGGTGGGATTCTGCAAAGCGTCGCCTGCGCGGACGACGACGATCGAGACGCCGTGCCTCCGAACTCGTCTTGGCGCCGATGGGGTCGTGACCGGCGATGACGCTGGCCCGACGCGAGACACGCACCGCCCGGCGAAAACAAAAATGCCCGGCGCGAGCCGGGCATTTTTCAATCGGATGAGCCGTCCGCAGCGCGGTCGGCCGCCTGCCCTCTCAGCGGTTGCCGCCGAAATTCGCCGCGAGGCGCTGGGTGGCCGGCATGGCGAAGCCGGTGCTGGCCGGCTTGGCCGGGGCGGCGCCGACATTCGGGGCGTAGACGCCGCGCTGGTCGGGCACCGGCTTGAACGCATCGGTGAGGCCGACCACGGTCTCGGCGGCGCCGAGCACCAGGAAGCCGTCCGGCTCGGTGATCTTGCGGATCCGCTCCAGGACCTCGACCTTGGTGGGCTGATCGAAATAGATCAGCACGTTGCGGCAGAACACCAGGTCGAACGGGCCGAGGCTGGTGAAGTCGCCGAGCAGGTTGAGGGTGCGGTACTGCACCATCGAGCGGATCTCCTGGGAGATCTGCCAGGTCTCGCCGGTCTGCGTGAAGTACTTCAGCAGCATCTGGATGGGCAGGCCGCGCTGCACCTCGAACTGGCTGTAGACGCCGGCCTTGGCCTTGTCGAGAACCTCCATCGAGAGGTCGGTCGCCACCATCTCGATGCGCCAGCCGTCGAGCCGCGGCCCCATGTCCTTGAGGCACATGGCGAGCGAGTACGGCTCCTGGCCGGTCGACGCGGCGGCGCACCAGATGCGCAGCTTGCGCTTGCTCTCGCGCGACTTGAGCAGCGAGGGGATGATCGAGTTGCGGAAGTGGTCGAACGGGACCTTGTCGCGCAGGAAGAAGGTCTCGTTGGTGGTCATCGCCTCGACGACGGCGACGAGCAGGTTCTCCGAGCCCGGAGCTTTCAGCTTCTGCACCAGCTCGCTGAGCGAGCCGAGATTGTTCTTGCGGGCGATCGGCAACAGCCGGCTCTCGACAAGGTACTCCTTGTCGGCGGAGAGCATGAGGCCCGACCGATCCTTGAGAAGCCGGCGCAGGAAGTCGTAGTCGAACGGCGTCACGAGCGCTCTCCCGAGAAAATACGCGTT
Organism: Rhodoplanes roseus; assembly: GCF_003258865.1. Taxonomy (GTDB): domain Bacteria; phylum Pseudomonadota; class Alphaproteobacteria; order Rhizobiales; family Xanthobacteraceae; genus Rhodoplanes; species Rhodoplanes roseus. The sequence goes on from NZ_NPEX01000276.1 coordinate 1,204, forward strand.
ACTTTCTGGGCGATCTGCGGCAAGGGCAGGATTGCAGAGCACAACCCCGCCTGAGCGACCGCCCCCGGCATTCCCCACACGACGCTCGAGGCTTCGTCCTGAGCGATGACGCTGCCGCCCGCGGCGACCAGCTCGGCGGCGCCCTTCGCGCCGTCCGATCCCATTCCGGTGAGGATGACGCAGAGCGATGCGCCTCCCCACACCTGCGCAGCCGACACCAGCAGCGGATCGACGGCGGGCTTGCAGAAGTTCACCAGCGGACCGTCGCGCAGCACGATGACGGGCTGGTTGTCGCGCCGGGCCACCTGCATGTGGATCGCGCCCGGCGCCACATAGACGCGGCCGGCGACGACCGGCTCGCCGTCGACGCCCTCGCGAACCGTCTTGCCGCTGGCGCGCGACAGATGCTCGGCCAGGATGGTCGTGAAGGTCGGCGGCATGTGCTGGGTGATCAGCACCGGAACCTGGTCGATCACCCGGCCGAGCTGGGCGATCACCTCGTTGAGCGCCTGCGGTCCGCCCGTCGAGGAGCCGATCAGCAGCACGCGCGGCATCGTGTGCGAGAACGGGCGCAGCTTGCAGGGCGGCGCCTTGTCGGTGGCGAGCGCGTGGACGGCCGGACGGCCGAGGGCGGGCGCCGACGGCGCCGGCGTCGCGGGCGCCGGGCGCGGGCCGCGCATGCGGCGGCGGCGCTGACCGAGATGGCGCACCTTCTCGACCAGATCGCGCTTGAAGTCGGCCGAGGTGGTGACGCCGCGCGCGGTCTCGGGCTTCGGAATGTAGTCTGCGGCACCGAGCGACAGCGCCTTGAGGCTGACCTCGGCATTGTGGCGCGTCAGCGTCGACGCCATGATCACGACGAGGTCGCGCTTCTTGGCGAGGAGCTGGGGCAGCGCCGAGATGCCGTCCAGGACCGGCATCTCGATGTCCAGGATGGCGACGTCGGGATCGAGACGTTCGACCTGGTCGACGGCCTCCTGACCGGTGCGCAGCGAGGCGACGACCTCGAAGTCCGGCTGCTCCTCCAGCCAGCGGGCGATCAGGCCGCGCACCACGACCGAGTCGTCGACCACCATGACCCGGACACGGTCCCGGGCGGCGGACGTCGTCTTGGACGCGGATGTGACGGCGAGTGCCATAACACGAGATACTCGGTTACGCTGAAGAAGCGACGGACGTTGATTGCTGATTGCGCCGGAAGGCGGAGCCGGTCAGACCAGCCCGACTTCCTGGAACTTGGCCGCGACGATGTCCTTGTCGAACGGCTTCATGATGTATTCGTCGGCGCCGGCGTGCAGGGCACGGGCGATCTGCGCGACCTCGTTCTCGGTGGTGCAGAACACCACCTTCGGGCGGTCGCCGCCCGGCATCCGGCGCAGCGTGCGCAGGAACTCGTAGCCGTCCATGCGGGGCATGTTCCAGTCGAGCAGCACGGCGTCCGGCAGCTCGCGCTGGCAGGCGTCCAGGGCCTCCTGGCCGTCCTCCGCCTCGGTGATCGCGAAGTCCATCCCTTCCAGGATGCGCCGCGCCACTTTGCGGATGACGCTCGAGTCGTCGACAACCAAACAGGTCTTCATCGCGTGCCTCGTCTCTCTCGTGCACCGGCCGCGCATCTGCCGCCGGCGCACCCGCAATCGATCTCCGCCGCGGTCAGGCCGCGATGGCCTCGCCCATGTCGAGCACCCGGTCCACGTCGAGAACGACGAGGAGCTGGCCCTCCAACCGGTGAACGCCGGCCGAGACGCGGGCGAGCCGCGTGTCGAGATTGACCGGGTTCGGCTCGCGATTGTTCTCGTCGAGCTTGAGCACCTCGCCCACCGAGTCGATCAGCAGCCCGTAGGACTCGCCCTTCGACTCGATGCCGATCGCCATCGGCTTCCTGCCGTCCTCGCGCTTCGGCAGACCGAGGCGGCGACGCATGTCGATCGCCGTGACGATGCGGCCGCGCAGGTTCAGCACGCCGGCGATCTCCGGCTGCGAGAGCGGCACACGGGTGAGCCGCTCCAGCATGAACACGTCCTGGACGCGCGAGATCGGGAGCCCGAAGAGCTGCTCGCCGAGCATGACGGTGACGTACTCGGTGAGCATGTCGCCGGGATTGTTGTCGTTGGCCATCCTCGTCTCCATCACGCCGCCTCGGCGTGGGCGGTCTGTTCCTTGAGCGCCGCGATCAGGCCCGGCCGGTCGAACTTGGCGACGAAGTCGTGGAAGCCGACCTCGCGACCGCGCTCGATCGCCTCGGGCGAGGTCAGGCCCGACAAGGCGATGATCGGAACGTCCTTGGTCTCGGGATCGGCCAGCACGGCCTGGGCGAGGTCGAAGCCGTTCATGCCCGGCATGTCGATGTCGGTGACGACGACGTCGATGCGGCGCCCGGACTTGAGCACCTCCATGGCGTCCTCGGCCCCGCCCACCGTGGTGACGTGATAACCGGCCGCCTTGAGCACCGGCGTGAGCATGTTGCGGAAGAACGCCGAGTCGTCGACGAACAGCAGCGAGCGCGTCACCGAGCCGCCGAGGGCCTTGTCCTTGCGGCGCAGCCAGTCCTCGAAGGCGATGGGCAGGAAGTAGCCCATGTCGATGATCTCGGTGGCGTGGCCCTTGACGACCGCGGAGCCGAGCACGCCCGGAACCTCGCTCGACACCTCGATGTTGAGATTGTCCTCGACGATGTCGACGATCTCGTCGACCACCAGGCCCATCGAGCGTCCGTCGTCGGAGAACACCAGCAGCGGCTGGGTGCCCTGGGTGCGGATCTGCACCTCGTCGTTGACCCGCACCAGCGGCATCAGCTGGCCGCGATACTGGACGAGACGACGGTTGTTGGAGATCTCGATCTTGGTGGCGTCGATCTCCTCCAGGCGGGTGACCAGCGAGAGCGGCACCGCCTTGGGCTCCGGCGAGCCGGCGCGGAAGACCAGCAGCGAGGTGGTGTTGTCCTGGCCGACGTGATGCTGGACCGCGTTGGCCTCCTCGGACTGCGTCGTCGCCGTGGCGATGGTGCCGAGCGCCCGCGCGATCCCGTTCGGGTCGATGATCATGATCACCGAGCCGTCGCCCAGGATCGTGTTGCCCGAGAACATCGCGATGTGACGCAGCTTGGTCGACATCGGCTTGACGACGATTTCCTCGGTGTGGAAGACGCCGTCCACCACGATACCGAAGGTCTGGTTGCCGACCTGCGTGACGACGATGAAGCCGTTCTCGGCGTCGTTCGTCGACCCGGCCTGCACCTCGCCCTCGTCCATCTTGAGCAGGCTCTTGAGCCGGATCAGCGGCAGCAGCTTGTTGCGCAGCCGAAGGACGGGCGTGTCCTTGATCCGCTCGATCTTGTGCTCCGAGTTGGTCTGCGCCCGCACCAGCTCGACGACCGAGAGCTGCGGGATGGCGAAGCGGTCGCCGCCGGCCTCGACGATCAGGGTCGAGACGATGGCGAGCGTCAGCGGGATCTTGATGATGAAGCTCGACCCGGAGCAGTCCACCGACTTGACGTCGACGGTGCCGCCGATCTGGTCGATGTTCGAGCGCACAACGTCCATGCCGACACCGCGGCCGGACACGCTGGTCACCTTGGCGGCGGTCGAGAAGCCGGCCGCGAAGATGTACTTGTGGATCTGCGCCTCGCTCATCTTCTCGATCTGGGCTTCGGTGGCGAGCCCGCTCGAGATGGCCTTGGCCTTGATCTTCTCGGTGTTGAGACCGCGTCCGTCGTCGGCGATCTCGATGATGATGTGGCCGCCCTCGTGATAGGCCGAGAGGCGGATCGTGCCCTTCTCGGGCTTGCCGAGCGCGCGGCGCTCGGCCGGCGTCTCGAGCCCGTGGTCCGCCGAGTTGCGGACCATGTGGGTGAGCGGATCCTTGATCAGGTCGAGCACCTGGCGGTCGAGCTCGGTGTCGGCGCCGTGCATCTCGAGCTCGATCTGCTTGTTGAGCTCGGTCGCGAGGTCGCGGACGATGCGGGGCAGTTTCTGCCACGCGTTGCCGATCGGCTGCATGCGCGTCTTCATGACGCCTTCCTGCAGCTCGGCCGTGACGTTGGAGAGCCGCTGCAGCGGCACCTTGAACTCGGAGTCCTCGTGGCGGCGCACGATCTCCAGGAGCTGGTTGCGGGTGAGCACCAGCTCGGAGACCATCGTCATCAGATGCTCGAGGGTCTCGACATTGACGCGGATGGACTGGTTGGCGACCTTCGAGTCGCTCTTCTCGTCGTCGCTCTTCTCGGCCGGAGCCGACATCGCGGCGGCCGCCTTGGCGGCGTTCGGGACGCTGGAGGGCGGCGTGAACTTCGGCCCGGGCGTCTCGCGGAAGGCGCGCTCGAGCTCGTCGAGCGAGACCTCGCCGGGGCGCAGCTGGCGCTCCAGGACCTGATAGGTCAGCTCGCCCGTGGTCTCGGGAGCCGTCGCGGCCGGCGCGGCCTCGGCCGGGGCCGCCTTGGCGGGCGCCGGCGCGTTGATGGCGAGCCGCTCGAGCTCGTCGATCAGATCGCGATCCTGGCCGGCGGGCTCTTCCTGGTTCTGCTCCAGATCGTCGAGGATCGCCTTGATCCGGTCGATGGTGGAGAGGATCAGCGTCACCGCCTCGCCCGTGACGGACGTGCCGTCGCGGAACTTGCCCATCACGGTCTCGGCAGCATGCGCCAGCGCTTCGAGGCGGGGCAGCCCGAGGAACCCGCAGGTCCCCTTGATGGTGTGGACAAGCCGGAAGATGTTGTCGAGGATCTTGGCGTTGTTCGGATCCTGCTCGAACCGCACGAGCTCGACGTCGACGACGTCGAGACTCTCGTTGGTCTCGGTCAAGAATTCCCGGAGCAAGTCGTCCATCGGATTAAAACTCGCGTTACAGGCTCGGGCAGCCCGGGGAAGAATTCGGGAGCACGTGCATCCTGTTGGGAAAGCGTTTAAGTTTCGTTTCGGCAAAGGTGTCGGTCTGTTCGATCGGGACGAATAAACCGCCGACGTCGCCGCGCCACGCGAGCGTGCGGCTCGCTCAAGGCGTCGCCGCACCAAGGGGAATTGTTGAAAATTAGAGCAAAAATGTCGGCGGGTTCGGCGCCGTTAATCGGCTGTTAAGCGGCCCGGCGCGGCACCGGCGCGACCAAAATAATTTCGCCCGCGGCGACTGGCGCCGCGACCGACTAACTCGCGGAACAGCTTGAAATAACCCGATCTTACGAGATCGCGTCAGCCGACCTCGGCGGTCTGCTCGGCGCTCGCCGGCGTCGTCGCCCTGATCACGATGGCGTCGCCCTCGGTGGAGAAGCTGACGCCGAGACCGCAGGCGCGCGCCAGCAGTCCGGCGTAGAACGGCTGGACCGCGTGCGCGTCGATCGCCGGGTCGTCCGGCGTGCCGGAGACCAGCAGCGGCAGGTGCGGCGGCACGCGCGCATTGATGCCCCGCGTCTCCACCTTGAAGCCCATCGTCTCGCCGTCGCCGATCGGGTCGAGCGTCAGCGTGCCGCCGCGCGGGATCGTGTGGCCGGCGAGCAGCAGCAGGTTGAGCACCAGCTTGACGCGATTCTTCGGCAGCAGCAGGCGCGGCAGGCTCCAGGTCAGCTTGACCTTCTCGTCCTCCAGCGCCCCGCGCGCCACCTTCTCGGCGTCGCCGAGATCGATCTGCGCGCCGGCCGAGCCGGACGCCCCGAAGGCGATGCGGCAGAACTGCAGCCGGGCCGAGACCCGGATGGCGCTCTTCTTGATGAGGTCGAGCGCGAAAGCCTTGGTCTCCTCGTCCTGGGCGTCCTCGAGCACCTCGAGGCCGTTGACGATCGCGCCGGAGGGACTGATCAGGTCATGGCAGACCCGCGAGCACAGCAGGGCCGACAGGTCGAGCGGATCGAGAGTCGCTGCGCCGGAGGTCGCTGCGCTGGACATCGGGTCTATTCTCCGCGGGCCACCGAATCGGCGCCGCGCCGCGGTGGTGCGGTGTGATACACCGGCGCGAAGCACCAAGGCAAACCACTGTTCACCATGACGTGCGGACCGATGCTCCCGACCGACGACGCCCTCCTGGCCGCCCTCACGACCCTGGTCTCGCGGGCCGGCCGCGCCATTCTCGACGTGTCGCGCGACGCCCTCGCGGTGCGCGAGAAGGCCGACCACAGCCCGGTGACGGCGGCCGACAGTGCCGCCCAGGAGGTGATCGCCGAGGGGCTCGCCCGGCTGCTGCCCGGGGTTCCGGTGGTGTCGGAGGAAAGCGACGACAATGCCGGCCGCGGCTTCGGGGCCGCGACCTTCGTCCTGGTCGACCCGCTCGACGGCACCCGCGAGTTCGTCAAAGGCATCGACGAGTACACGGTCAATGTCGCGATCGTGGAGGCGGGACGGCCGACCGCCGGCCTGGTCTTCCTGCCGGCCCGCGGCGCGCTCTATCGC
>NZ_NPEX01000277.1 GCF_003258865.1 Rhodoplanes roseus
CGCGGCGCGGCGGCTGCCGCGCTCCGGTCGATCGACAGCGAATGCAAGAGCCTCGTCCGGTCGTCCATCACTCGCTCCGAGAACCGCGCCGCGGTCCGGATGACGTCACGCGTCGTGATCGTGCGGCAGTCTCGATCGTGTGGCAGTCTCGATCGTGTGGCACTCTCGCGGCGCCGTCTCGGACCTACGATCCGGGACGCAGTCCGGACCAGCCCGATCGGGCGGTGGCCCTGAGATACGGCTGCAACCGCGGTAGCGCAACATCGTGACGCCCGCGTGGTCGACTTTTCGGCGGCATCCTGAAACGGCGCGACCGTCCGCGCCGTGCCGCGGCGGACGGGTCCGGGCCGAACGTGCGGCGAGGCCCGACGTTGACCCCGGTCGGTGCAGCGTCACGGGGGGCAGGAGGATCGATGGCCTACGAGCTGTATTACTGGCCCACCATTCAGGGGCGGGGCGAGTTCGTCCGCCTCGCCTTGGAGGAGGCCGGCGTTCCCTATGTGGACGTGGCCCGCGGCGAGGAGCCGGAGGGCGGCGTGCCGGCCCTGATGGCGCTGCTCGAGGGCGACAGCGTGCCGCACCCGCCCTTCGCCCCGCCGGTCCTGAAAGCCGGTCGGCTTCTGATCGGCCAGACGGCGGCGATCCTGGTCTTCGTCGGCGATCGTCACGGCTTGGCGCCGAAGACCGAATCGGGCCGGCTGTGGGTCCACCAGATCCAGCTCACCATCGCGGATCTGGTCACCGAAGTGCACGACACCCATCACCCGATCGCCTCCAGCCTCTATTACGAGGACCAGAAGGACGAGGCGGCGCGCCGCGCCGAAGACTTCCGGACGGCGCGGGCCGGAAAATACCTCGGCTGGTTCGAGACCATCCTGGATCGCGGCACCGGCCCGTGGCTCGCCGGCCGCAGCCTCACGTATGCGGATCTCTCGCTGTTCCAGGTCGTCGACGGTCTGCGCTGGGCCTTCCCGACGACGATGAAGCGCCTGGAGCGCAGGCTGCCCCGCCTCGTCGCCCTGCACGACCGCGTCGCCGACCGCCCCGCAATCGCGGCCTATCTGGCCTCGGAGCGCCGCATCCCGTTCAACCAGATGGGCATTTTTCGTCGTTATCCGGAGCTCGACCCGTAGGGCGTAATTCGCTGCGCGCCGGCGCCCTACGGGGCGCGATTCCGGGCCACCGCGCCCGGCATCGGCTCCAAGGCCGGCTCGAGGCTCGGCACCAGGCGGCGCTTCTCGCGGCGGGCCGGGACGGCGCGGTAGACCTGCTTGGTCGCCTCGACGATGTGGACGCCGGCGAACGGCGCCGACAGCGTCGCGCCGGTGCGCTCCCAGGCGACCGCCGAGCGCATGAACCAGCGGCGCGAGATCGGCGGCATGTACAGCGCCTCGCCCCAGGAGGTCGGCGTGAACGAGGATTCACGCAGCAGATGGACGATCTGCGAGCGCGAGTAAGGCCGCCCGTAGCCGAACGGCGTCGTGTCCATGCGGGCCCATAGGCCGCGCCGGTTGGGAATCACCACGAGCACGCGGCCGCTCGGCGCCAGCACGCGCCACACCTCGCGCAGCAGCGACAGCCCGTCCTCGGCCATCTCCAGCGCATGGACGAGCAGCACCCGGTCGACGGCGCCCTCGGTGAGCGGCAGGTCGTATTCCTCGACCAGCGCCGCGAGTGTCGGCCGTTCGGTCGGCCAGCGCACCACGCCCTGCTGGGCCGGCATGAAGGCGAGGCAGCGCTCGGCGTGCTCGCGAAACAGCCCGAGATAGGGGGTCGGATAACCGATGCCGAGCACCCGCTGGCCGCGGGTGTCGGCCCAGCGGGCGCGGATGCCGCGGCCGATGAACCGCCGCGCCACCGTCCCGAGCTGTTGGGAGTAGAAACTGCGCAGATCGACGACGTCGAGCGACATGGACCTATCGCATCAGCCGCCACGGCCGGTCGGACCGGTCGCGCCGTCGGGGCGACCACGCGCGCCCCGCATCTCGCGGACGCCGGCCCGCGGAGCCGGCGGGAAGCCGGCCGCCGTGGCGACGACGACGGCGATCAAACGTCAGGGCGAGGCCGAACGCAAATCGAGATCGACGACAATGCGATCGATCTGGGCGCGGCCCGCCCGCCGTCGAGAGGCGGGGGCGGCGAGCGCCCCCGCGATTCGTCATGATCCGCCGAAGCTCACCGCTCCAGACACATGGCGATGCCCATGCCGCCGCCGATGCACAGCGTGGCGAGGCCCTTCTTGGCGTCGCGCTTCGCCATCTCGTGCAGCAGCGTCACCAGGATGCGGGTGCCCGAGGCGCCGATCGGATGGCCGAGCGCGATCGCGCCGCCGTTGACGTTGACCTTGCTGGTGTCCCAGCCGAGGTCCTTGTTGACGGCGAGGGCCTGGGCGGCGAAGGCCTCGTTGGCCTCGATGAGGTCGAGATCCTCGTGCGTCCAGCCGGCCTTCTCGAGCGCCTTGCGGGACGCCGGGATCGGGCCCGTGCCCATGATGGCCGGGTCGACGCCGGCATGCGCCCAGGAGGCGATGCGGGCCAGGATCGGCAGGCCGGCCTTCTCGGCGTCGCTGCGGCGCATCAGCACCACCATGGCGGCGCCATCGTTGATGCCGGAGGCGTTGGCCGCCGTCACCGAGCCTTCCTTGTCGAAGGCCGGCCGCACCTTGGTCATCTGCTCGATGGTGGCGCCGTGGCGCGGGAACTCGTCGGTGTCGACCACCGTGTCGCCCTTCTTGGACTTGATCGTCACCGGGACGATCTCGTCCTTGAACTTGCCGGCCTTCTGGGCGGCCTCGGCCTTGTTCTGCGAGGCGACCGCGAACTCGTCCTGTTCCAGCTTGGTGATCTGCCACTTCTTGGCGACGTTCTCGGCCGTGACGCCCATGTGGTAGCCGTGGAAGGCGTCGAACAGGCCGTCCTTGAGCATCGAGTCGGCGAGGTCGAGGCTGCCCATCTTGGTGCCGCTGCGCAGGTAGGCGAGGTGCGGGGAGAGCGTCATCGACTCCTGGCCGCCCGCGACGACCACGCGGTTGCCGCCGTCGAGGAGCTGCTGGGCGCCGAGCGCCACGGTGCGCAGGCCGGAGCCGCACAGCTGGTTGATGCCCCAGGCCGGCGATTCGACCGGAATGCCGGCGCCGATCGACGCCTGGCGAGCCGGGTTCTGGCCCTGACCTGCGACCAGGATCTGGCCGATGATCACCTCGTCGACGTCCTTCGCCTCGACGCCGGCCCGCTCCAGCGCGGCCTTGATGGCGATCTTGCCCAGCTCGTGCGCCGGGAGGGTGCTGAACGCACCGTTGAAGTTGCCGACCGCCGTGCGCGCCGCGCCGACGATGACGATGTCGTCTGCCATGTTCGAAAGCTCCCTGGTTTCCGTTTGGGCGGCCGTCGGGCGAAATCCGCCGGACGTGCCGCGTGGTGTCGCGGGCCCCGTTCTCTCGTGACCTCGATTATCGGTTGTCTTCGACGGTTTTGGGACTGCTCCGAAAACCGGCCGACGACGAGCTTGGCACAGCGGCTCTCACCTCGACAATCTCGACGACGATCGGTCCCGGCCGCCGGCTCGCCCCTGCCGGTCCGGCCTGCGGGCGCGCGTGGCGCGCGCAGGCGAGACGGGCTTGCGTCGATTTTGCGGGTGCTCACACAAAACGGTAGCCGACGCCGAAGATTTCGCCTATTTTTTGAACCCCAAGCTCATTTTGGGGCACGCGCAGACCACGTCCGCACCGAGATCCTCACAGGACATCCCAGTTGCAGAGCGAACGCGCCATGGCCAAGTCTGAAGCCCCGGTTATCATCAAAAAATACGCCAATCGGCGTCTCTACAACACCGGTACGAGCACGTACGTCACCCTCGAGGACCTCGCCGGGATGCTGAAGTCCGGTGAGGATTTCGTCGTCTACGACGCCAAGACCGGCGAGGACATCACGCGTTCGGTGTTGACTCAGATCATCTTCGAGCAGGAGGGCAAGCAGGGTCAGAATCTGCTGCCGATCACGTTCCTGCGCCAGCTGATTCGGTTCTACGGCGACAGCATGCAGATGCTGGTGCCGCGCTATCTGGAAAGCTCGCTCGACCTGTTCTCGCGCGAGCAGTCGAAGTTCCGCGAGATGACCCAGGCCTGGGGCGTCGGCGGTTTCGGCACCATGGAGGATCAGGTGCGGCGGAACATGGAGATGTTCCAGCGCGCCTTCACGATGTTCACGCCGTTCGGCCGTCGCGAGGACGGCACCGAGGGCGACAAGCCCGCCGAGAAGACCGAGACGCAGACCGGCGCCGGCGAGATCGACACGCTGCGCCGTCAGCTCGAGGACATGCAGAAGCGGCTCGAGCGGCTGAGCGAGGCCGACAAGGACAAGGCCTGAGCGGCTCCGCCGCCCGCCTCCACGCCATCGGCGCCGTACCTCCGGTTCGGTGATGCCGGCGTTTCGCCGCTCGCGTCCTGTGTGGGCGGGGCGGGGATCGGCGGCCGTCAATACTGTCGGCCCGGGGCTCGAAGACGGTTCTCTATTACGGGATTGCCCGCCGCGTGGGCGCCGCGCATCCGGTCGCGCCACTCCGTCCGAGTGACGGGAGGCGGCCGCGATGAATTCGCAGCGTTTTCGTCGCTGGCACGGTCCGTGCTTGAAAGTATCCGCGGTCCCCCGAACGCGGAGCTTTAATTGAGCGCGGACTCGAAGCTCTACTTGGAAGATGTTTCTGTCACGTTCCAGACGGCCGACGGCCCCTTCCACGCCCTCGCCCCGGTCACGCTGAACATCCCGCGCGGACGCTTCGTCAGCCTCATCGGTCCCTCGGGCTGCGGCAAGAGCACCATCTTCAACGTCGTCGCCGGTCTCCAGTCGCCGACCCGGGGGCGGGTCCTGATCGACGGGATCGACGCCACCGGCTCCATCGGCCAGGTCGGCTACATGCTGCAGAAGGATCTTCTGCTGCCCTGGCGCACCGTGCTGGACAACGTCATCCTCGGCATGGAGGTGCGCGGCGTGCCCGTCGCGGAAGCGCGCGACCATGCGCGGCCCTACCTTCAGCGCTACGGCCTCGGCGGCTTCGAGAACCGGCACCCCGGCGCGCTGTCGGGCGGCATGCGCCAGCGTGCCGCACTCCTGCGCACGTTGCTGTTCGACAGCGACGTCATCCTGCTCGACGAGCCGTTCGGCGCCCTCGATGCGCAGACCAAGGCGCAGATGCAGGAGTGGCTGCTGAAGATCTGGACCGACTTCGGCAAGACCGTCGTTTTCGTCACCCACGATGTCGAGGAGGCCGTCTACCTCTCCGACGACATTCACGTGATGGCGACCCGCCCGGGCCGCGTCATCGCGCACATCCCGGTGGATCTGCCGCGACCCCGGCCGCGCTCGGTCGTCACCACGCCCGGCTTCGTCGCGCTCAAGCAGCGCTGCCTCGCTCTGCTCGGCCACCCCGCCGACGAGGAGTCCGAAGCGGCGTAACTCCGATCTGGTTCGATCTCGGCCCCCGACGGGAGACCACGATGACGCTGACGCCCCCGGCCGCTCTCGCCCGCAAGGGATTCTTCAAGGCACCCCTCGCGCTGTTCCGCCGCGGTGCTTCGGCTCCGCGGCCGCGGGTGGTCCGCCGCCTGCCGGTCGAGCGCGACTGGCCCGTCGCCGCGATCGTCGCCGTCCAGGTCGGAATCCTCGTCGTCGCGATCGGCACCTGGGAGATCGCGGCCGACACCGGCTGGATCGACGCCTTCTTCTGGTCGCGGCCCTCGGCCATCGGCGAGACGCTCCTCACCTTCTTCGAGAGCGGCCGCGCCGTCTCGGACACGCTGTTCACGTTCCGCTCGACCATCTTGGGCTTCGCCCTCGGCACCACGCTGGGCGCCGCTTTCGGCCTGTCCTTCTGGTGGTCGCGCAACTACGCCCGCATCGTCCAGCCCTACATCATCTGCTTCGAGTCGCTGCCCAAGCTGGCGCTGGCGCCGCTGATCATCCTGGTGTTCGGGATCGGCCTCGCCTCCAAGGTGGCGCTCGCCTCCGCTCTCACCTTCGTGGTGTCGACGCTGACCGCCTATGCCGGCGTCAAGGCCGTCGATCAGGACGGCGAGCGGCTGTTCTACTCGCTCGGCGCGACGCGCTGGCAGGTGTTCACCAAGCTGGTGGTGCCGTCCTGCGTGCCGTGGATCATCTCGATCCTGCGGGTCAATATCGGCCTCGCCCTCACGGGCGCCGTGGTCGGCGAGTTCATCGCCTCAGAGCAGGGCCTCGGCCGCGCCATCCTGTATGCCGGCCAGACCTACGAGATCGCCCTGGTCTGGGTCGCCGTGATGGTCCTCTCGGTCCTCTCGATCACCATGTACGTCGCCGTCTCCTGGCTCGAATCACGGCTGCGCCGCGGCGTCGGCCAATAGCTTCGCCAGCCCCGCCGCGCCGCGGCGGCGCGATCGCGCCGTCGCCCTCCTTCGACTCGTTCCCCCGCGTCACGACCCAGACGGAGTCCCAATGACCCTGCCCAAAATGTTCGCGCGCCTCGCGGCGACGGCGCTGGCCGGCCTGCTGCTCGGCCACCCGGCCTCCGCCGGCACGCCGCTCGTCGTCGCCGAGCCGGTCCACTCGCTCGGCTACCTGCCGCTCTACGTCGCGATCCACAAGGGCTTCTTCGCGGCCGAGGATCTCGAGGTCAGGGTGATGACCATCGACAGCGGCTCCGGCCACACCAACGCGGTGCTGTCCGGCCAGGCCTTCGCGTTCATCGGCGGCCCCGAGCACAACGCCTTCGCCAAGGCGAAAGGCGGCGAGCTGCGCGCCGTCGTCAACGTCGTCGACCGCGGCAACGTCTATCTGGTCGCCGCGAAGGACATCGTCGTGAAGGACGGCGACTACGCCGCGGCCCTCAAGGGCAAGGCGATCGCCACCGGCTTCTTCGGCGGTACCCCCAACTCGATCACCCGCTATCTGGCCGACAAGTGGAAGCTCAAGATCGGCACCGACGTGACGCTGGTCGAGACCGCCAACGCGGCCGTGCTCGCCACCGTGAAGACCGGTAAGGCGGCGTTCGGCGTCACCACCGAGCCGTTCCTCACCCAGGGCGTCGCCCAGGGCATCTGGGGCGAGCCGATCTACAACATCCCGAAGGAGCTCGGTCCCTACGCCTATTCCACCCTCAACGTGCGGGCCAGCTCGATCGAGAAGGAGCCTAAGCAGGTCGAGGGCTTCGTCCGCGCCGTCGCAAAGGGGCTGCGCTTCACCTACGAGCACCCCGACGAGGCCGTCGAGGTCGCCCGCAAGGAGTTCCCGACCATGCCGGCCGGCGACCTCAAGGCCACCCTCGACCGCTCGTTCAAGGACGAGATCTGGAGCCACGACGGGACCATCTCGGCGGCCTCGTGGTCGACCGGAAAGTCGGTCGTGATGGATGCCGGCATCCTCAAGCAGGACGTGCCCTACGAGGCCATCATCGACATGCGCTTCGTTCCGGGCCGCGCCGCAGCGAAGTGATCTTTTAGGAGAGCTGATCAGCTCGGAGACGAGGTTGGCTGATGCCGGCGTTCGCGGCCGCCCCCCACCCCCGACCCCTCCCCGCCATTCGCAAGTGCGAATGGAGGGAGG
>NZ_NPEX01000278.1 GCF_003258865.1 Rhodoplanes roseus
CGCCCCGCCGGCTCCCGCGCCGGCCCCGGCCCAGACCACCACCAAGCTCGCCTCGCTCGAGCCGCCGGCGACCGCCTCGGTCCACCGCACCACCGTCGCCGACCCGCCGGCCGACGAGGAGCGGGCCGACCGCAACGCCGCCGGGCTCGCCTTCCGCTGGCCCGTGAAAGGGCGCGTCATCACCACGTTCGGCAAGGCCAACGGCCAGCAGAACGACGGCATCAATCTCGCCGTGCCGGAGGGGACCGCCGTGCGGGCCGCCGAGGACGGCGTCGTCGCCTATGCGGGCAGCGAGCTGAAGGGCTACGGGAACCTCGTGCTGGTGCGTCACGCCAACGGCTTCGTCACCGCCTACGCCCACAACAGCGAGCTGATGGTGAAGCGCAACGACCAGGTCCGCCGCGGCCAGGTGATCGCCAAGTCGGGCCAGAGCGGCACCGTGTCGTCGCCGCAGCTCCACTTCGAGATCCGCAAGGGCTCGGCGCCGGTCGATCCGATGCAGCATCTGCCCGGCGCGTGAGGCGCCGACCCGATCGCCACCGTCTGCTTCGTATGGCCGGGCTCGTCCCGGCCATCGACGTTTCAGGCCTTACGGAAACTAGGTCTCGCTCAGCCTCACCCCGAGGCGGCCGGCCAGATCCTGGATGAATTGCCAGGCGACGCGGCCGGAGCGCGAGCCGCGGGTGGTCGACCATTCCAGCGCCTCGCGGCGCAGCGCGTCGGCGTCGATCGGGATGCCGTGGTGCTCCACGTAGCCCTGCACCATCGCCAGGTACTCGTCCTGGCTGCAGCGGTGGAAGCCGAGCCACAGGCCGAAGCGGTCCGACAGCGACACCTTCTCCTCGATCGCCTCGCCCGGATTGATCGCCGTGGCGCGCTCGTTCTCCATCATGTCGCGCGGCAGCAGGTGCCGGCGGTTGGAGGTCGCGTACAGGATCACGTTCTCGGGCCGGCCCTCGATGCCGCCCTCCAGCACCGCCTTGAGCGACTTGTAGGAGGTGTCGGCGGCGTCGAAGGAGAGATCGTCGCAGAACACCACGAAGCGGCAGTCGGAGGCCCGCAACAGGCCCATCAGCTCGGGCAGGCTCTCGATGTCCTCGCGATGGATCTCGATCAGCTTGAGGGTGCCGGCCTTGTCGCCGAGCCGGACGTTCACGCCGGCATGCACGGCCTTGACCAGGGACGACTTGCCCATGCCGCGGGCGCCCCAGAGGAGGGCGTTGTTGGCCGGCAGGCCGCGAGCGAAGCGCTCGGTATTGGCGAGGAGCTGGTCGCGAACGCTGTCGATGCCGCACAGGAGCGACATGTCCACCCGGTTGACGTGCGGCACCGGAACCAGCCGATGCCCCTCGGGCTGCCAGATATAGGCGTCGGCGACGCCGAAATCGGGAACGGCCGGGGCGGGCGGCGCCAGCCGCTCGAGGGCGGCCGCGATCCGCTCCATGAGCGCGTCCTGGTGGGCGGGTGAGGCGGCGAGGGGGCTTTTGGTGGGCTGATGCATGGCTTCCGGCTCCGGGGGGTTCCCCATACCGGGGGCCGGCCCGCGCCGCAAGGCGCCACAGCGCAGGCTCTGCGCCGGTTGCAGAGCTCGCCCAACCGCCTGCCGCGACACGCCGTCCCGGCGGGCGGCGTTGCAATCAGCCCGTCCACCGGTATAGTCCCGGCGGTTTTTTCGCCCCGGCCCGCGCCGAAGACCGGGCCCGCCGGGCTATCCCGCCTTCAAGGAGCAAAGTCGATGTTCGTGACGCCCGCCTACGCCCAGGCTTCCGCAGCCTCGAGCGGCACCGAGATGATGATGTCGCTCCTGCCCTTCGTTCTCATCTTCGTCATCATGTATTTCCTGATCCTGCGGCCGCAGCAGCGCCGCGCCAAGCAGCACCAGGAGATGATTAAGAACGTCCGCCGCGGCGACAGCGTCATCACCTCGGGCGGCATCGTCGCCAAGGTGACCAAGGTGATCGACGACAACGAGATCGAGATCGAGCTTGCGGACGGGGTGCGGGCACGCCAGATCCGCAGCATGGTCGCCGAGGTGCGGGCCAAGGGCGAGCCCGTGAAGGACGAGGCCGCCAAGGGCTGATCTGCCCTGAGAGTGACGTGACAGGCCGCGCCGTCGGCGCGCCGATCGGGAACGGACGACCCCATGCTTTATTTCTCGCGGTGGAAGGCGGCAGGCGTGCTCGCCGTGGCACTGCTGGTGATGCTCTGCGCCGTGCCGAACTTCTTCCCCGACAAGGTGGTCGAGAGCTGGCCCAAATGGGCGCAGCGCCATCTCGTTCTCGGTCTCGACCTGCAGGGCGGCTCGCACATCCTCCTCGAGGTCGATTCGAACGCGGTGCGCCGCGAGAAGGTCGAGAACCTGCGCGACGACGTCCGGCGCGTCCTGCGTGACGCCCGCATCGGCTATGTCGGCCTCACCGCCCGGGGCGACACGGTCGAGGTGCGCATCCGCGAAGGTGCCGACGCGACTCAGGCGCTCACCAAGCTGCGCGAGCTGTCGCAGCCGCTCGGCGGCCTGCTCGGCAACACCGGCCAGCGCTCGGTCGACGTCTCCGACCAGGGCAACGGCGTGATCCGGCTGACCGTCACCCAGGCGGCCATGACCGAGCGCATCCGCCAGTCGGTCGAGCAGTCGATCCAGATCATCGAGCGTCGCGTCAACGAGCTCGGCACGGTCGAGCCGTCGATCCAGCGCCAGGGCGTCGACCGCATCCTGGTCCAGGTGCCGGGCCTGCAGGATCCCTCCCGCCTGAAGGCGCTGCTCGGGACCACGGCCAAGCTGACCTTCCGGCTGGTCGACATGAACAACAGCGCCGCCGAGGCGGCGCAGTCGGGCCGGGTGCCGCCCGACGACGAGCTCCTCTACGAGGGCCGCGGCGGCCAGCGCACGCCGATCCTGGTCGAGAAGCGCATCATGGTGTCGGGCGAGGATCTCACCGACGCCCAGCCCGGCTTCGACAGCCGCACCAGCGAGCCGATCGTCTCGTTCCGCTTCAACACCACGGGGGGCCGCCGCTTCGCCCAGGTGACACAGGAGAATGTCGGCCGGCCGTTCGCCATCGTGCTCGACAACGAGGTGATCTCGGCGCCGGTCATCCGCGAGCCGATCCTCGGCGGCTCCGGCCAGATCTCCGGCAACTTCACGGTCCAGAGCGCCAACGACCTCGCGATCCTGCTGCGGGCCGGCGCGCTGCCGGCGCCGCTCACCATCATCGAGGAGCGGACCGTCGGTCCCGGCCTCGGCCAGGACTCGATCGAGCGCGGCAAGCTCGCGGCCTATCTGGGCGGCGGCCTGGTGATCGTCTTCATGTTCGCCACCTACGGCCTGTTCGGCCTGTTCGCCAACATCGCCGTGATGGTCAACGTGGCGATGATCTTCGGCGTCCTGTCGCTGCTCAACGCGACGTTGACGCTGCCCGGCATCGCCGGCATCGTGCTCACCGTCGGCATCGCGGTCGACTCGAACGTGCTGATCTACGAGCGCATCCGCGAGGAGGTGCGGGCCGGACGATCGGCCATCATGGCGATCGACGCGGGCTTCTCGCGCGCACTCGCGACGATCCTCGATTCCAACGTCACCACCTTCATCGCCGCGGCGGTGCTGTTCTTCATCGGAACCGGTGCGGTGCGCGGCTTCGCCGTCACGCTCGGGATCGGGATCCTGACGACCCTGTTCACCGCGTTCACGCTCACGCGCCTGATCGTCGCCGTGTGGGTCCGGGCGCGTCGCCCCCAGACCGTGCCGATGTGACGGCCCGAGCCGCAACGAAACCGACGAGAGCCATCAACCGTGCGCCTCCTCCGCATCGTCCCGGACGACACGAATTTCGACTTCATCCGCTTCCGGCGGATCAGCTTCCCGATCTCGGGGGTGCTGTCGATCGTGGCGATCCTGCTGTACTTCTTCCACGGCCTGAACTTCGGCATCGACTTCCGGGGCGGCACCCTCATGGAGGTGCAGGCCAAGTCGGGCACGGCCGAGCTCGCGCAGATGCGCCAGACGCTCGCCGGCCTCGAGCTCGGCGAGTTCCAGCTTCAGCAGTTCGGCTCGCCCGCCGACGTGCTGATCCGCATCGCCCAGCAGCCGGGCGGAGACGAGGCCCAGCAGGCGGCGGTCCGCAAGGTGCGTGAGTCGCTGGGCGACAGCGTCGACTATCGCCGCGTCGAGGTGGTCGGCCCGCGCGTCTCCGGCGAGCTGCTCGCGATGGGGACGATCGGCATCTTCTTCGCCATCCTCGGCATCCTGATCTATCTCTGGTTCCGGTTCGAATGGCAGTTCGCGCTCGGCGCCATGATCGCCAACATGCACGACATCGTGCTCACCATCGGCTTCATGTCGATCACCCAGGTCGACTTCGATCTGACCTCGATCGCGGCGCTGCTGACGATTCTCGGCTACTCGCTCAACGACACCGTCGTCATCTACGACCGCATCCGCGAGATGCTGCGGCGCTACAAGAAGATGCCGATGGAGGAGCTGCTCAACCACTCGATCAACTCGACGCTGTCGCGCTCCGTCATCACCCACGTCACCGTGTCGCTGGCGCTGTTCGCGCTGCTGATCTACGGCGGCCAGGCGATCCACAGCTTCACCGCCGTGATGATGTTCGGCGTGGTGCTGGTCGGCACCTACACGTCGATCTTCATCGCCTCGCCGATCCTGCTCTATCTCGGCGTCGGCCAGACGCGGCGCGAGGCGGAGGCCGAGGCGGCCTCGTCGCGGGCGACCCCTCCCGCCAAGGCGAAGGCCTGACCGGACGGTGGCGCTCGATCGTGCGAGCCCGCACCTGCCGCGGCCGGCGCTGATCGATTCCTACGGGGACGGCGGCTTCCGGCTCGGCAACCTGTCGCACCGCGGGGCGATCGTCTGCCTGCCGGACGGGGTATGGGCGGCCGCGCTGACCGCCCCCGACCAGATCGGCGACGCCGAGCTCACGCTGGTGCTGGGCAGCACGCCGGCGGTCGAGCACCTGCTCATCGGGACGGGGGCGCAGCCCTGGACGATCCCCGAGTCTCTGCGGACCCGTTTGCGCGAGAACGGTATCGTGACCGAGAGCATGACCACGGGCGCCGCCGTGCGGACCTGGAACATGCTTCTCGTGGAGCGCCGCAGGGTCGGGGCGATTCTTCTGCCGATGCGTTAGGCCGGGAGGTCTCAACGGCCTCGTGGACCGCGCGATGCGAGCGGCCGGAACAGCGTGAGTGCGATGAGCCAGGACTCCTACGCCCATTGCGAGGCGCTGGTGCGCGCGCAGGACCGCGACCGCTTTCTCGCGGCGCTGTTCGCGCCGGCGCCGTTGCGGCCGCATCTGTTCGCGCTCTACGCCTTCAACGCCGAGGTGGCGCGGGTGCGGGACGCCGCGAAGACCCCGATGGCCGGCGAGATCCGGCTGCAGTGGTGGCACGACGCGATCGTCGGGCAGGGGCACGGCGAGGTCCGCGCCAACCCGGTCGCCGACGCGTTGCTCGACACCGTCGCGGCGCGCGGCCTGCCGGTCGAGCCGCTGCTGGCGCTCCTGGAGGCGCGCAGCTTCGACCTCTACGACGACCCCATGGCGAGCCTCGATGCGCTCTACGGCTACGTCCGGAAAACCTCCGCGGCGACGATCGCGCTCTCGGCCCACGTCCTGGCCGGCCCGGACCCGGTGGCCGCGGCGCTTGCCGGCGCGGCCGGACTCGGTTGGGGGCTGGCGCGGATTCTCCAGGCGTTTCCGGCCCACGCGGCGCGCGGGCAGGTCTATCTGCCGGCCGATCTGCTGCGGGCCAACGGCGTCGATCCGGCCGACATTTTGGCGCGACGCGCCAGTTCCGGGCTGTCCGCCGTGCTGGCCGATCTCCGGGCTCGGGCGCGGCTGGAGCTCGCCGAGGCCGAGCGGGCCCGGCCCATGATCCCGGATGCCGCCCGACCCGCCGTCCTGCCGGCGGCGCTGGCCGGCCCGCTGCTCGATCGGCTCGACCGCGCCCAGGCCGCGGACCCGTATGCGGCGGTCGACTTGCCGCCCTGGCGGCGCCCGTGGTTCCTGTGGCGCGCCGCCCGAACGACGCGCTGACCGGCCGACACCGGAGGGCGCTACTCCGCCGCCGCGGACGCAGCGCCGCGCCACACGTCGAGGTTGGCGAGGGCGCGGGCCGACAGCGCCTGCTTGCGGGCCATCGTCTTGGCGGTGCCGCGCAGGCGGCCGCCGCCCGGGAGCTTCACCACGGACCGGGTCAGCGGCGGAAACAGGCCGAAATTCACGTTCATGGGCTGGAAGGAGCGCGGCCCGGCGTCGATGGTCGCGTAGTCGGCGCCCAGGTGGCCGCCCGTGATGTGGCCGAGCAGCGCCCCGTGCGCCGTCGTCGGCGGCGGCGGCGAGGCCGGCTCGCCATGCCGCTCGGCGGCGGCGAACAGCCCGGCCAGCAGGCCGACCGCGGCGGATTCGACATACCCCTCGCAACCCGTGATCTGCCCGGCGAAGCGCAGCCGCGGCATCGCCTTCAGGCGCAGCGTCGGGTCGAGCAGCCGCGGGGCATCCAGGAAGGTGTTCCGGTGGATGCCGCCGAGGCGCGCGAACTCGGCCTTCTCCAGGCCGGGAATCGTCCGGAACACACGCACTTGCTCGGCGTGCTTCATCTTGGTCTGGAAGCCGACCATGTTGAATAGCGTGCCGAGGCGGTTGTCCTGCCGGAGCTGGACGACGGCATAGGGCCGCTGCTCGGGCCGGTGTGGGTCGGTGAGGCCGACCGGCTTCATCGGCCCCCAGCGCAGCGAGTCGCGGCCGCGCTCGGCCATCACCTCGACGGGCAGGCAGCCGTCGAAATAGGGCGTCGCCGCCTCCCAGTCGTGGAACGCCACCTTCTCGGCGGCGATCAGCGCGTCGACGAAGGCCTCGTACTGATCACGGTCGAGCGGGCAGTTGAGATAGTCGGCGCCCGAGCCGCCCGGGCCGGACTTGTCGTAGCGCGACTGCGCCCAGGCGACCGACATGTCGATCGAGTCGCGGTGGACGATCGGCGCGATGGCGTCGAAGAAGGCCAGCGCCTTTTCGCCCGTGATATTGCGCACCGCCTCGGCCATCGCGGCCGAGGTCAGCGGACCGGTCGCGACGATGACGTTGTCCCAGTCGTCGGGCGGCAGGCCGTCGATCTCCTCGCGGTAAATCTCGATCAGCGGGTGGCCTTCGAGGGCCGCCGTGACGGCCGCCGAGAACGCGTCGCGATCGACCGCCAGCGCGCCGCCGGCCGGCACCTGGTTGGCGTCCGCGGCCCGCATGACCAGCGAGCCGAGCCGCCGCATCTCGGCGTGCAGGAGGCCGACCGCATTGGTGGCGGCATCGTCCGAGCGGAACGAGTTGGAGCAGACGAGCTCGGCGAGCCCCTCGGTCTTGTGGGCCGCGGTGGCGCGCACCGGCCGCATCTCGTGGATGACGACGGGGACGCCGCGGGCGGCGATCTGCCAGGCCGCCTCGCTGCCGGCGAGGCCGCCGCCGATGACATGGATGGGCTGCATTGGAACCGCTCGTCAGGCCGCCCGCGGGCGGCGTCCGGTCCGATATAGGGGAGG
>NZ_NPEX01000027.1 GCF_003258865.1 Rhodoplanes roseus
CGCACCAGCTTCCCCTGCCCGTGCGGCGGAACCTGGAAATGCAGCCCACGCACCGTCCCGCGCCGCGCCGAGTAGGATTGGTTGTCCTGCACGAACGACACATCGACCCCCTCCCCGGCCAGCCGACCCGCGTTGTACGTCTCGCAGAACCAACCCCGCGAATCCGAAAACCGACGCGGAATAAACAAACAAGGAACAGACGAGGAGGACAAACGAGGCTCACTCCCGATCGATTGCATGACCATGCGGCCGCCGCCTTCATCAAGTGTTATGCACCTTGCTTATGGTATGTCAATGTGACGTTAGATGCATCGCAAAAACGTCCGAATGAGGCGGCAGGTGATGAGACGCGGCCGTTCCGAGATCCCGACCGACGACACGATCGTCAATACGACACCATGGCATCCGATGATCGACACTCCGCGCCTCCCCGTCGACCCGCTTCGATCGCGCATGTCTCGCGCGACGGCTTCGCTTTCCTCCAGCCGCCCCGCTTGCGGCGCCTGGGGCATTCGCAACCCTGCCGGTCCGGGGCCGGCTTCTTGCCGGATCGCCGCTGCGTTGCTGTCGGTCTTGACAGCCTTCGTGCCGGTCACCGCCCGCGCCGGCGCGGAGCCGCACCTGGCGCCGGCTGGCGCCCCCGAGGTGCTCTACAGTTGGCAGACGCAACGCTGCGAGGACGAGTTCATCCCGGACTCCCCTGCCCGCGCCTTTCGACGCGCCGACGGGGAAATGGTTCTGATCGCCACGCACCGGACCAACTGGTCGCTCGTCGGGCCGGACTTTCACAACCTCCGCGTATCCTGCCGCGTGATGATGCGCAGCACGGACTATCCGTTCGGGACGGGGCGGCTCTGGATTCAGGCGACCTACACGTTCGACGGCACCAAGATCGCCGCCCTGGTGAGTCAGGACCTCAGTGCCGATTTCAAGCGCGCCGGATGCGACCCGCGAGGCGAACCAGGCCGCTGCTGGGTCAATCAAATTCTGTCCGCCTCGTCGGACGACATGGGCGCCCATTTCAGTCTCGCGCCTCCCGACCGCCGGACCGTCGCGACGCTCGGCGACGCGTATCCGCCGACCGCGAAAGGCCGCTACGGCGTCTTCACCACCTCGAACATCGTCCATCGCGACGACGGCTACTACATGATCGCGGCGACGCAGGCCTGGGGTGTGCAAGAAACCGGAAACTGCCTGTTCAGAACGTCCGATCCGATGGACCCCGGCCTCTGGCGTGCCTGGGACGGAGAGCGCTTCTCGATCGACATGCGCTCTCCGAGCACTCCGACGCCGTGCCCCCGCATCAAGGGACTGACCAGCGAGGTGCGGTCGATCACCTACTCGCCGCGGCACGACAGATGGATCGCCGTGTTCGCCGGCCGTCATCTGCTGCCCGGAGACGAAAAGCCGGTGCCCGGGTTCTATTATGCCACGTCGACCGACCTGCTGAACTGGAGCAGGCCCGCCCGCATCACAGCGGCGCCTACGAAGCCGCGTGAGGAGCGTCTGGATCAGGTCTGGGGATACCCGTCGCTCCTGGATCCGCAGAGCAAGACGCGAAACTTCGAGACGGTCGACGGCGAGGCGCCGGTTCTCCTGTTCACGATCGCGCACCTCGACAACGGGCGCGGTACCATGAATCGCGACATCTGGTACATGCCGCTGAAGCTCGACTGATCAGGGCGGAGCCCCGACGACGTACTTCGCCTTGTTTTCCGCCTGGAGGCGCGCCAGCTCGGCGTCGACCTCGTCGGCGCGCGGCCGGCCCCACCGGTCGCCCTTGATGAAACCACCGGCGACGAGCTGGGCCCGAAGGTCGTCGAAATCGATGTTCGCTTTGGTGCGGGTCATCGCACCAAACGGGATATCCGGGACCCAAAGCTCCCGGATGGACGACTTGCCAGAAATGCCGGTGGCGCCGAACGACTTCAATTGCCAGTCGAACGTGGTCGGCATCTTCCGTCGCCAGATTGCAAAGGCTCTCTGCTCAGGACGGGCGACCAGCGCGTAGAGGTGGATCGCCGACCCTTCCGCGAACACCAGCTTGTCGGCGGCGTTGTAGGCTTCGATCTGTGTCCTGATCGAGGCCTTCTGCGGATGCAGGACTTCGTAGCCCTCTTCCTGGAGATTTTGCTCGATGAGTTTCTCGAGCAAAACGCCCCCTTCGTGCGGCTTGAGTTCCGAACGCGACACGTAGAGCTTCTTGGCTCGATCGGCCGTCACCCGGCGGAGCGGCTCGCACATCGCCCGGATGGCGGGATCACCGTAGATGAATCCGTTCGTGTGGACGATCTGTGCCGGAACCGCGAGCACCTCGAACTGCGACACTTCCGGAATCAGCACCAGCTCCCGGCTCGGATCGATCAGTCCGATCAGGTCCCTGACCCAACTCGGCGCATCCTTTCCCCTGACCCGAGGGTAGAAGACGATGCTCCTGAACGAACCGCCGAGATATTGGAGGGCCCACAACCGGGAGAGACTCTCGGCGAGAAAGTGCCCGAAATGCGTGTTCTGCACCATCCCACCGAAGACGTGATGCCCCGGAACATGCTGCACGTCCGCATCGACCACGGCTTTCGTGACGTTCTTGTACGACCCTTTGATCTGAACGCCGGCCTGGCACACGGCGCCGGTCTCGTAGAGCACGCCGCCGTCGAACTCCCCTGGCTTTCCGGCGGACGCCGCATTCAAGAAGGTCAGCGGAGTCACGTAGGCCTTGTGAACGAGCTCTATGGTTCGCGAACGATGCTGCATGGCGTTACTCGACACCTCCACGGCAGCCCGCATCCCGGCCTCCGAGACGAACGACCTGCCGCCTCCCCGTCCGGCCCCAGGCCTCCAGGCCACTCGCGGATCAGAGGAAGCTGTTCAAATGCCTGGAGGGCTTGAGCCCGAGTTCCCGAAACAGCGAAACATACCGTCCGGCCACCTCGGAGCGCCGGCTCTCGAAGGCGACCGGGTCGAAGTTCGTCGCGTTGAACATCTGCTTCAAATCGTAGCGATGCTCGATGAACTTCGTCGTCTCCAGATGAGGAAGCCGGAGCGTCGACGCCAGTTCGCGCGTCCGGGTATCGTGAACGACACAAAGCGAGGGAATGCCCGACTGAAACGCGATCATCGTTCCGTGGATCCGGGTGTTGATCGAGCACGAGAAGCGCTTCAGGTAGACCTGCCACGACGGAACGCTGGTCGGAACGTGACCGTACTGAAGCAGGTAGTCCGTCAGATCCTGGACGGACATGTTGAGGAAGCCGGCGACCTCGCCGAAATAGGCGGCGTCCTGCGGACCGAGGGTCTCGCGATACATCGCGGCGATCAGCTCGGGCGGACGCTGAACGATGTAGGACGAGCCGCGGTTCAACAGAGACAGCCGGACGAGCTCGCGCTCGACGCTGGCGAGATTCCCCTTCCGGCATGCGGCATGGACCGCGACACTCGTCGGCACGAGCTCCTTCATCTTCGTGGCGACCGTCTTGCCCAGATTCCGGTCCGAATTCATCAGCACGGACGGACACCCGAGAATTTCGACATTGTCGGCGCCGAGAGCCCGGCAGACCTTGGCCGAATAGTCGCCCCGCACACCGACGAAAGGCGTGCGGGACGACACCTCGACCAGGAACTCCTTCACGTTCTCGGAGACCGGAGGGATCACGTCGTCGCGTTCCGACTGGGCTCCGAGGCCGAAGATCGCGACCGGAAGATCCAGCTCGCGGACGATCTCGGTGATCGGTGCCAGGTTGGAATGCGTTCCGATGAAGTTCGCGGCCGGAATGACGAAAGCCTTGAGCCCCTTGGGAAGCGACGTGCCGGCCGTCTTCCAGGGGATGAAGGTGACCTCCTCGTCGAACAGCCGACGGGCCGTGTACCAGAACGCGAGATTGCCGACGTTGCGGCCGGTCACGCGCATGAGCCCCGCCGCGGTCTGAACGTCGGGGTTGGTGGCGGTCCCGTCGTTCGCAGCCAGAACGCCGATCATGCGCAAGCGCCTCCGACCGAGCCGCCGCCGATCGCCGTCGTCGGCCGCCGCTCGTCACATCGCATGTTGGAAAGCTGGTTCATCACGTCCATCACATCCTGTTCGGGATCTTGCAGCGGTTCAGCAACCCTTTGAACCTGTCGTAGTTCGCGCCGAAGTTCTTCTTGAACGAATCGAACTGCGCGGGATCGAGCACAGCCTCGATCGGCTTCTCGAGAATCGTCTGGGCCGAGTAGGTCGGGATAGAGAACGTCTCTGCGAGCTCGCTCGACCGCGTGTCGTAGCTCACCACCACGCCGGGCACCCGGTTGGCGAGAGCGGGCAGCACGCCGTGCACCCTGTATCCGATGGCGAAGTCCTGCTTACGGATCATCGCGTCGTAGTCCTCGACGCGGTCGTTCAGAAAGAGATGCTCGCGGTACAACTCCGTCAGCCGCGGCTCGTATTCCGGAGTGAACCAGGCATTCTTGCGAAGCGCCTCGGTCGCCCGGCCGATCGCCGCTTCGTCCTTGGCGAAGAAAGCCTTCTCCTCCGGCTCACCGTGAATCGTGATCGTGGTCTCGTACTGGCCGGCGACCCGCAGCAGCAAGTCCCGCTGCAGGGCCGTGAAGGACTTCGTGTCCTCGGCGTAATAGTGGCTCGTCTCCCGACGCAGGCTGAAGGCGATCCGCTTGGTGTCCGCCGGCGGCTTGAGTGCGAGCTTGAGGTTGCGATCGCGATTCCGGAACAGCGACGGACATCCGACGACCTCGACGTTCTTGACGCCGTTGTCGGCCAGGACCTCCGCCGAAAACGTTCCACGGACGCCGATCGCAGCGCTGCGCTCGGCGATCAGCGACCAGATTCGCCGGCTTTCGTCCGAAAGCTCGATCTTTCGCTTGGCCTCGGCCTGCGCGCCCACCCCGATGGCGTACACCGGGATCTTGAGCTGCTTCAGCACCCACTCGGCCTTTTCCCACCGCATGTACTCGTGGATGAAGTTCGATGCGCGGAGCACGACGTAGTCGAAAATCTGGTTGTACCGGGCGATGTCGGCTTCGGTCGGATTGGCGATCTTGAGGACGTCCAGATCGGCGAAATCGAGCAGCTTGAGGGTGGAGTCGTACACCATCATGTCGCCCGTGTTGAAATAGCTATTGATATAGTCCGAGCGGACCTGATCATAAATCATGATCTTGTCGTGCTCGTACCGTTTACCTGCCGGAATCATCACGAGAATGTTCGGCTTCCGCGCTTGCATCGTTACTCCCGTCTTGAACTTTGCGATATGCTACGATCGTAGTCGAAACGGCGCAGGGCCTCAACCGGCCCGCGCCAGCCCGAGATATGCGACGGCATACTCGTCGTAGGATATCGGTTGCGTGATGTTGGATGCGAGCCGCTCCCACAGCCCTGTGGTGCCGACCGCCTCGGCCAGGGTGTCGGCGAGATCGACGGGGCTCCGCGCCTCGAAGTGAAGACCGGTCACGCCGTGCTGGACCTTCTCGGCCATACCACCGATCCCCGCGGCGATCACCGGGCGGCGACAGCAGAAGGCCTCCTGGATGACCATCGGCGAGTTTTCCCACCATATCGACGGGACCACCACCCAGCCGACGCGGCTCATCCGCTTGGGCAGCTCGTGGGGCTCGTAGGCACCGACCCAGCGGAGACATCCCTCGATGATCAGCGGTGCTCTCAGCTTCTCGATTAGTTCCTGATACTTCGGCTCCTGCTGCTCGAGATTGGCACCGTGAATCTCCACCTGGAGGGTCCGTCGGATGTCGGGCCGCATCAGATGCATGGCCTGCAGCAGGATGTCGACGCCCTTGAACTCGGTGATCTGCCCGAAGAACCCGAAACGATGGCGCAGACTCTGGCTCTCCGACGACATCGCACGCGGCGCGAACTGCGGTTGCCCGTTCTCGATCACCACGATGTATTCCGGCGGGATCCCCCACGCGATGTAGCGTTGCCGCAGGAACTCGGACGGCGAGACGAACATGTCCGCCGCCTCGAAATGCTTTTGGATGTAGTGCTTGCGCAGCCAGAACGATTCGGCGTTCCGCTCAGGCATGCAGTTGCTGCACTCCTCCGGGCTTTCCTTGTGGCAAAGCCGGTTGCTGCGCGCCTTTACCATCTGGCCGCGATTGAGGCAGATCGCCATGTACTCGTGCAGGGTGAGGCAGATGAACGCGTCCGGCAGTTCGCGCCGGAGCTCGCGCAGCATCTCCAGCCCGATATGCGCGTAGTGATGGACGTAGATCACGTCCGGACGCTTCATCCTGAGAAAGCTGCGGAACGACTCGTAGATCCCGTTCGGATACGCGCTGCGCAGCAGGAACCAGTCGTGCATGTCCTGGCGCCACAAATACTCGTTGGCACGCCGCATGGCGATCATGCCGTGCGAGACCGATGGGAGGTCGGTGCGCGCCAGGAAGTCGACCCGTTCAACCGCCGGATTGTCCTTGAGAGAACGGTACAGATTGAATGCCGCGATCTCTGCGCCACCGACGCTGAAGTCGGGGTGCCCGTGGGCGATCACCAAAACCTTCATTGTGCCTTTCCGGACGCGAGGATCGCCGAGATGGCCGCCTTCCAGCGCTTCTCGTGACGCCAGGCGTTGTAGCGGACGACGAGATTGCGAAAGTTGTCCTGACCGATCGCGGCGAACGACTGCCGCTCGAGATGCACGAGGTGGACGTCCTCGACGCACACGATCGCGTAGCCGGCCTCGCGCACCTTGAGGCAGAGATCGGAATCCTCGAAATCGCCGACCAGGAATCCCTCGTCGAGCCCACCGATTCGGAGATAGTCGGCCCGGCGCATGAGAAGGCATGCGCCCGTGACGGCGACGCGAGGCGTCGCCGTGGCGCTCGGGGAGCCCGCTTCGAGCCCCATTCCCGGGTGCTTGTTCACGTGAGCGTTGAGATCCGGCTCCCATGCGAAGGCGATGCCGTCGTGCTGTATCGATCCGTTGGGATAGAACAGCCGCGCTCCGACCGCCCCGACGTCGGCGCGCGTTTCGAGCACGCCGAGCATCTTTCCCAACCATCCGGGCTCGATCGGAATCACGTCCGAATTCAGAAGCAGCAGATTCGGCGCGCGTGCGACCGCGATCCCCACATTGTTGGCGCCCGAATAGCCACGATTGTCATCGGCCGACACCAGCCGGAACGGCACGCGGTTCGCTTCGAACAGGCGCGGCGCCGTCCGCCGCACGTCGGAGAGAATGCGCGGATCGTCCACGACGTAGATCAGCTCGGCGCCGTCCCTGATCTCCTCGTCCTCGGAAAAGGCGAGGAGCTGATTGAGCATGAAGTCGAAGCGACCGAACAAAGGAACCACGACCGAGCACGTCGGATCGGAGGGTGGCTGCCCGAAATTCGTGATCTCCATCGAGTCGCGCGGCCGCCCGGACAGCTTCGCCCGCACCAGCGACTCGATAATGGCGCCGTCGTGCTGCTCGAGCCGTTCGAAGAAGCGGTCCGGCGGTGTCGGAAGCGCGAAGGCCCAACGGGCGAAGCTGACGGGCTCCTGCGGAGCGGAGTCCCAGCGGGCGACGGCGGCCGTGCAGGCCTCGTCGCCATCGACAGCGATCAGCCGAATCTCCTGACCCATATGAATCGGCTTGTGCCATGCGTGCATGAAGCCCGCATTGAACGTGTCGTTTCCGAACTCGTGACCGAAGGCGTCGACGATGTCCGGACGATGCCACCGGACGGCCTTGTCCATCCAGGCGAAGTTGCCGGCCGAATCCGCGAGCGCGAGACGAACGCCGGGACAGACAACCACCCAGCCGACCACGATGCCACCGTGGGCCGCGACACCCTTCGCCTGCTCGATGAAGCCACGCGCCCGAGGACTGGAGATCGGAATGACCTGACTGGCGATTTCGGCGCACAGCCCGGGGCGATCCGCCGTCACCCGCAGGAGGAAGCCGATGCGCGCCTTGTGCTCCGCCAGGAGGCGCTCCAGGCCGGGCGCGCCCGGCTCCGGCGAGGCGAGCAGGAAGCGTGTCCCGCACAACGTGAAGATCGCACCCGACGCGACCTCGATCACCACGAGCATGCCGCGAACATTGGCCCCGGGCGACGGATAGGCTGCTTCGAGATCGGGACGCCGGAAGAAGGTCACGGCGCCGATGCCTGCTTTTGCGCCACGGTCGTGCTGCCGCAGCACCGTCTCCGCCTTGCCGCCCGCCACCCAGCCGGACAGGAACACCAAACCGTGGGCCTGGATAACGTAATCGATGGCGAAGCCCCGGAACACTCCACCATCGCCTTCCAGTTTGGCAAACGGGAGCGTCTCGTTGCTCAGTTCGAAGGCATCCGGAGACGAGCCCGAAGACTCCTCCGTCGCCCGCACATCGTCGACCTCCCCGCCGGCCGACGAGACGGGCACCTTCTTCGCACGACTCATAGTTGCTACCATTCGGAAAGACTCAACATGTTACAGCACGCGTGAGTGACGATAATATATCACACACGATCGATACCGCATCCAGCGGCATGTGTCATCGACGTCACATACGGAGACACCGTTGCGTCACCGCCGCCTCGTGGAACGGGTGGTGTCTCCCGGCCGTGTTGATAACGCGAATGTTGTGTGGTTGGCTGCGCCGATGCACGATTGAGGTCCGCGAGAGACTTCGGGCCGGAGGCCCGGAATTCACCAACGGACCACCAGGGCGGTGGACGGAGCCGCGCCGAATGCCCGAAACCGTGGGCTGCACCCGATTTCGGTCGGGCGACGCCTTCATAGAGACGGAATAGCCGTTCGTGACCATCGTTATGACGCCGTCCCTGCAGCAGACGACCAAGCGTGTCCTCAATGCGGGGAGCGGACGGCGCTCGGCGAGAAAGCTACATCCTTTGTTCGTACGCACGCTGTGGAACGAGGTTCGGCTCGACATCGCTCCCGAAACCGAGCCGGACGTGATCGCGTCCATTACCGACATGACGGCTGTCTGCCCGACCGAGAGCTTCGACGCGGTATGGTCGTCCCACACGCTCGAGCATCTCTATGCACATCAGGTGCCACAAGCACTGGCCGAGTTCCACCGGGTGCTCAAGCCGGACGGCTTCGCTCTCGTGACGTCGCCCGACCTGGAGACCGTCGCGGCCCTGGTCGTCGAGCACGGTCTCGATCATGTCGTCTACACGTCGCCGGCGGGTCCGATCACGGTGTCGGATATCATCTTCGGACACGGCCGCTCGATCGAGAGGGGCAGTGTCCACATGGCTCACAACAACGGTTTCACCTGTTCACGACTCGGCACGCAGCTCCTCGAGTCCGGCTTCACCTCCGTCATCGTCGCGCGAAGCCGTTTCGATCTTTGGGCTGCCGCGTTCAGGGAGGACGCCGATCCGGAGGTGATCCAGGCCGATCTGCGCTCGGTCGGCTTCAACCTGTTCGAGGACGCCGGATGATCGTCTCTTTGCGCTGCCGCTCGCGGCCGCCGGAGACACGATCTCGTCAGCCGCCCCGCGCAACGTTAGGCATCCCGGCCGCGCCGCGCTCCAATCGGTGACCCATGATACCCGCTGAGCATCCCACCATCATCGAAGGCGACGCGCTGACCCGCCGAATCTTCGCGCCGGCGGCATATCGTCTGGCCCGGGATACCGCCGTCGTTCCAATCGTCGCGGGAGAGGCCTTTCGGCTGGCCTCGTGCTTTCCCGTCGTCTGGCGTCGGCGCGAGAGCCGCACCGAGCTCGTCGCCGTGCGCGCGCTGCTGGACGACGTGGAGGCACAGACGCCCGCGTTCCGCGCCGCCTATCCCCTGGCACTGCAAGCCTATCCGTTCTTGCTCGCGTCGAGCACCGGAAGCGACGGCGTCACTCGCCTGCTCGACCACGCCGTCGCGGACGCTCCGACGGATGTCGGCGCATCGGTGACCACGACCGACGGGCGGCCGAGCTACGCCACGACGCTCCGTCTGCGCATGCTCGACGTCATCGAACGGCAACTCCCGTTCACCGACGCGATCGGCCGGTCCTTGGTGGACGCCGATCTGCTCGAACCCTGGGAGCTGACTTTCGACATCGATGGCACCCGAATCGGCATCCCTGATCTGCTCGTCGCGAGGCAGAGCGCCTTCGACACCGGCGCGTACAGCGAAATCGTCGCACGTCACGGCGCTCCGGCTGCCGAGCTCCTCGCGCTACATCGCATCTCGCTGTTCAGGGCCGGCCTTTTGCTCGTGACCGCGCGCGCCTTCGTGAAACGGCGCAACCAGGGAGCGGCGGAGATTGCAGCGCGCGTTTCCGCCTCCCTGGTGCCCCGGCACGATACGGACTCTGAACCTCCGTCGGCCAGTGACGTCGTCCTCTCATCGCAAGACGAGGTGCGTTGATGGCCGCGTTACGCCCGATGCGGGAGCTGACCGCCCTGCGATTGTCGCTTCCCCTCGACCAGGGATGGATCAGGAACATCGGCTGGCTGCCGGTCGGGTCCAGCGAGCTGCATCTCTGTTCTCACAGCCTGGCACTCGCCGTCAGGTTCCAGGCGGCGCGCCCCCATCTGGGATTCCTGGTTGATCCACGGTATCTCGGCCGACCGCAGATCGATTCCCACTTCAAGTGGCAAGCCGGATACATCCCGCTCGCCGTCCGCGTGCACCCGTTCCAGCTGCGCGATGCCGGCGGGGATCCGCTCGACGAGCTGATGCTGCCGGCGGATTCGCCGCATGTCGGCCCAGCCGGCCCGATCGAGATCGCGCATGGCGCGCGCCTCAATCCGCAACTGATCGCGATCCACAAGTTGCTCGCCACCCTCGCCGCTGGTCAGGCCAGCTTCGCGACCGCGCTCGACCAGCTGATGATCGCGAACCTTCTCGTGCCGTTGCAGCTTCCGGCGACACAGGACGGCGCTGCCCCGAGGGCGACCGGCGAACCATCGTATTTCACGGTCGACCACCAGCGATTCGCAGCACTTCCCAACGGCGCGCTCGCCGCCATGGCCCGCCACGATTTCAGGACGATCGATATCGCAGTGGCCACCGTGTTCTCGCAGCGCTTCCTCGCTCGCGGCGTCCTTCCCGACGCTCGACCATCGGAACGCTCGGCCGCGCCGTCGCTCGATCTCCAGATTCAGCAGCTCATTCACGTGGACACGTTTCCGCTCGCGCTCGATGACGGACTGCTGTTCCATCCCGAGGACCTCGTCGCCGAGCCGGGCGGCGAGCGGCACGACGGACCCGCCTCAACGCTCCCGAAGTGACGTCGCCAGCCGGTTGACCAACGGCGCGAGGAGAAACTGGAGGACGGTCCGCTCTTCGGTCCGGATCAGCGCGTCGACCATCATTCCGGCCGAGATCTTGTCCTCGATCTCCGGGGGGACGGAGGCGCGGTCCACTCCGAGCTCGACGGCGTAGTACGGGACACGCGTCACCTCGTCCAGGAGCGTGTCGCGAGAGACGCTGCGCACCTTGCCCAGGATCGGATGGATCTGGAACTGGGTGAACTGGGGAATGCGGATTTCGACCGGCATTCCGGGAACGATGCGGTCGATTTCGGTCGATCCGACCTTCGCCCGTACGACGAGGGTGTCGGACGCAGGAACGATGTCGAGAATCGGATCGCCTGGCTTGAGGACGCCACCGGCCGTGAAGATTCGAAGCTGTTGGACCGTTCCCGAGACAGGCGCTTTCACCTCACCACGCTTCAACGCGTCCTGCGCCACGAGCAGTTGCTGCGAGAGATCACCGAGAGATTTGCGGACATCGGGGAGTCCATTCGCCCCCTCCTGACGGTAATCCTGGCGGAGCTGCTCGCGGCGGGCCTGGAGCTCGGCGATCTTCTCCTGCGCCTTCTCGTAATTGATCTTCGCGGTATCGAGAGCACCGCGGGTCGCCATCTGCTGTCGCTCGAGCGTGGTGACACGCGGAAGTGCGACGAGGCCGCGCTCGAGAAGCGATCTGAGGTTCGGCAGCTCCTGTCCGATCGACGCGAGCTGATCGCCGGCCGTCTTCTGGTCCGACAGCGACTGCTCGACCTCCCGCCGGGCCTGGGCGATCAGCTTGTCGATCACCTCGATGGCCTGGAGAAGGCTCCCACGCCGCGCCTCGAACTGCTTGCGATTGTCCAGCATGGCGCTGGCGACCAGCGGATCGTTCCCGATCGCCGTGACCTCCTCCGGGAAGTGCACAGAATCGGCCAGGTCTCGCTGCGCCAACAGCCGCGCTTCGAGCGACAGCATCACCGCGACCTGCTGGCGCACCGTTCTCTCCGCAGCCCCGCTCCGCGTCGGGTCGAGCCGCAGGAGGACAGCGCCCTCCTTCACCATGTCGCCGTCGCGGACCAGGATCTCCTGGACGATCCCACCCTCCAGATGCTGCACCGTCTTGCGATAGGACTCGACCGACACGGCACCACCGGCAACCACGGCCGAATCGATACGCGCGAAGGCGGACCATCCGCCCAGCCCGACGAACGTGAAGACGATGATACAGAACCCCAGCCACAACATGGGCTTCCAGTTCGCCGACGCGACCGGCGCCGGCAGATCCTCGACGCGCTCCTTCTCCATCTCACGACCTCCGGCTTTCCAGCGCACCCTCGATCACGGTGAGCGGAGTTGGCGCCTTCAGGCGCGGAATGCGGTTGACGATCTGGTCGCGCGAGCCGAATGCCTGCACGGCCCCCGCGTTGAGGACGAGAATGTCGTCGCAATAGTTCAGGATGTTGACCTTGTGGGTGATGATGACGACGGTCGTGCCGCTGGCCTGCAGCTTCTGGATCATCGACATCAGCGCCTGCTCGCCGAAGGCGTCGAGGTTGGAGTTCGGCTCGTCGAGCACGACGAGGCTCGGTTCGGCGTACACGGCGCGGGCGATGGCGATCCGATTCCGCTGGCCGCCGGAAAGCACGTGGCCGCCCACGCCCACGCGCGTGTTGTAGCCCTCCGGCAGCGACTTCACGAGGTCCTGAACGCCGGCGAGTTCCGAGGCCGCGATCAGCTTCTCGGTGCGCTCGGGCGAGTCCGGATCGAATCGCGCGATGTTGTCGGCCACGGTTCCCGGGATCAGCTCGACGTCCTGCCCGATGTAGCCGAGATGACGGCCGATATCGTCCTCGCTCCAGTGCGACAGCTCGTGGTCGCCGATCGTCACGCTGCCCCGAGCGATCGGCCAGATGCCGACGAGGACACGGCCGAGGCAGGATTTTCCGGCCCCGCTGACCCCGACGACGCCGAGCGTCCGCCCCTGTGCGAGCGAAAACGAGACGTCGTTGAGCACGATCTTCTCGCCGCTGGGCGGCCCTGCATACACCCGCGACAGCGTCAACGTCCCTTCCGGCCGCGGAAGTCTCATCTTCTTCGGACGCTCGCCGGCGTCGCGCAGAAGATCGTCCAGCCGATCCAGGGACGCGAGAAAATTGGAATAGACGCGCCAGTTCGAGATCACGTTGTCGAGTGGTCCGATGCCCCGATTGATGATCAGGAGCGCCACCATGATCGACGCCGTCGCGATCTGGTTCTCCATATAGAGCATAGCGCCGACGGCATAGATGATGATCATCTGCATGACGCGGAAGAACCGCACGACACTGGCGATGACATCGGTCCGCCGCCCTGCCGCTCCACGCCACCCGAGCATCTTGGCATGCAACGCGTACCAGCGCTCGCGAAGCGCCGGCAACATGCCGAGCGCTCTGATGGTCTCCACGTTGCGTGATATCGCGCCGCCGAACTCCTGCGACCGGATCGACATCTGCTGGTAACGCCTGCTGTCGCTCTTCACCAGAAAGTAGTTGAGGAATGCGAGCACGACCATCTTCGTCATGATCAGGATCGCGATCACCGCGAAGACCCAATGGACCAGGCAGAGGAGCACCACGTAGACGGGCATGTAGACGAGATCGAACAGCGCGGCGATCGACGAGCTCGAGAGGAAGTCGCGGACCGTGCTCAAGTCGTTCAGGGTTGTCGGCGAGGTCGCTGCGCGGGTCGAAGATTTCGGCCGGTGCAGAAGCTCGAAGAACGATCGGCTGAGGCGGGCATCGATGGACACGCCGAGGCGATCGAGCGCCTTCTTCCTCGCCCATTCCAGCACCGTCATCATGAGAATGACCGTGGTGGCCATGGCGGTGAGCACCCAGAGCGTGGACTCGCTGCGGCTGATCATCACCCGACCGTAGACCTGCCACATGTACAGCGGGCCGGCGAAGTAGAGGACCGGCATGAAGAAGCTGAAGATCGCCAGGATCGAATAGGCCGGCAACAGCGGCCTGAGCCCGTTGAGTGTCGGCGAGATGAGCTTCTGCTTCATGGTACGTCCGTGAGTTGAACAGGCCGATCCCGGAACGTCCGGTACCGTCTCGGCCGGTACTACCATATCAAATTGGCATGTGAATCGTATCGAAATGGGGCCGGGCATCTTCGGGGTCCGGCGTAACACATGCGTGTGCCGAACCTCCCTGCACGACCCGGCACAACCATCCGGAACCTCGGCGCGTTTCGGTCTACACGTCCGGCATGAAGCACGCTGCGGCGACACCGCTCGACGGCCGCGATCGCTGTCGCGCCGCCTGCCGGAACAGGCCACGCCCTGTCACAGCGGATAGGCGCCGAATCAGGGAGATCACGACGGCTCCGAAATGAAAACGCCCCGGCGAATGCCGGGGCGTTCTCGTATCGGATGGACGCCCGCTTAGGAGAGCGTGCGGACTTCGTCGGTGAAGACCAGCGTCTCGACGTTCTTGATTTCCAGCACCTGGCCGTCGTTGAAGGTGAGCGTGTAGGTTTCGGTGCTGCTGTCGTAAGACAGATCGTTGACGTCGGTGGAGGCTCGAGCGTCGAACACGACCATGTCGGAGCCGGTGCCGCCGTCGATCGTATCCTGGCTGGTGTGGCTCTGGACGAGGAAGACATCGTCGCCGACCCCGCCCGACAGCAACTCCGCACCACCCGTCGATTCGAGCGTATCGTTGCCGTCGCCGCCCAGCAGTGTGTCGTTGCCGCTGCCCGTGAGCCAGTCGTTGCCGTCGCCGCCGTCGAGGGTCGAGGCGCCGGACGTATAATCGACGATACGGTCGTTGCCGTCGCCACCGCTGAGAAACTGGCCCGCCCCCGAACCGCCGATGATGAGATCGTTGTCGCTGCCGCCGTACAGCGAATCCGCACCCGAGCCACCGATCAGCGTATCGTCGCCGGCGCCGCCGAACTCCAGCACGCCATCGCCGGTTCCGGAGTACGACACGAGGCTGTCGTCGCCTTCGCCGCCGAACAGATGATCCGAACCCGAACCATACAGGGTGTCGTTACCGTCACCCCCGTCGAGCGTCGAGGTGCCCGAGGTGCCCCAATCGGCCAGGTAGTCGTTGCCGTCGCCGCCGGACAGTGCCTGGGAGCCGGAGCCGGCGACCAGCGTGTCGTTATCGGCACCGCCGATGAGCGTGTCGTTTCCGGCACCGCCGACCAGCACGTCGTCGCCCGTGCCGCCGTCGATATGAGCGGCATCGCCCGACGAGCTGAAGGAGACCAGATTGTCGTTGCCTTCGCCGCCCAGCAGCGAGTCGCTGCCCGCGCCGTAGATCGTGTCGTTGCCGGCCCCGCCCTCGAGCGTGGACGTACCGGACGTACCCCAATCGGCCAGATAGTCGTCGCCGCCGTCGCCGGACAGCAGCTGCGAGCCGCTGCCCGCCACCAGAGTGTCGCCGTCGGCGCCGCCGTAGAGGCTATCCGAACCGGCGCCACCGACGAGAATGTCGGACCCTTCGTCGCCGTAGAGCACGCCTGCCGCTGCCGCCGTGCTGGCGGACACCAGGCGATCGTTGCCAGCCCCACCGGAAAGCGTGTCGGAGCCGGC
Source organism: Rhodoplanes roseus (assembly GCF_003258865.1). Lineage (GTDB taxonomy): Bacteria > Pseudomonadota > Alphaproteobacteria > Rhizobiales > Xanthobacteraceae > Rhodoplanes > Rhodoplanes roseus. Next base: position 15,768 of record NZ_NPEX01000027.1, read on the forward strand.
GCCGTAGATGGTGTCGTTACCCTCGCCACCCTCCAGCGTCGAGGTTCCCGAGCTGCCCCAATCGGCGAGGTAGTCGTCGCCGCCGTCACCGGACAGCAGCTGGCTTCCGGTGCCTGCGACGAGCGTATCGCCATCGGCACCGCCATAGAGGCTGTCGGCGCCGGCGCCGCCGACGAGAAGATCGCTGCCCGCGTCTCCGCTGAACACGCCGCCGACCGAGCCGCTCACCGAAACGAGCGTGTCGCTGCCGTCACCGCCGGACACCGAGTCGCCGTCGCCAGCGATCGCGTAGTCGTCGCCCGAGCCCGCCATGATGGTCGAGGCCGCGGAATCGTAGAGGCTGAGCGTGTCGTTACCGATCCCGCCGGCGAGAAGCACGCCCTGCTCGGCGTCGGTGCCCACCACCGTGATGTTGGTGCCGTCGGCGTTGTCACCGATGACCACCGAAAGGTTCGGCGCCGTGTCGGTGTCGACGACGGCGTACGATCCGGTGAAATCGAGAGCCTCGGTGAGAGGGTCGATCGACTGCACCGAACTCGTTTCCTCGACCCAGGTCTTGTCGCCCGACGTGCCGTAGAGCGTGTCCATGATGGCCTGCTGGACGGCCGGATCGAGATTGCTGCCGTTCGCGCTCAACTGCGCTTCGAGTTCGGCCTGTGTCAGGTACGAAGCAGCCATGTCGTCTCGCCCCTCTTCATAAGTCGCAGTCGTGTCCGCGCGTTACACACGGAGCGACGCCTCGCCTGCGCCGCAGATGTCTCGCTTCGGTTCCTATGTTATGATGACGTTATCCCGCGCGTCAATATGATAATTAATGAATTGCCAGTCTAATCCTGCAAATTCATTTCTCATTATCGTCATAAATCTGCACACATCGGAGGCGGCAGGTTCTACGGGAGGGACGGCGAGTGGAGTCGCGCGGTAACTTCGTGCTATTACGGCAGCGATCGGAAGCTAAACGGCGTCGTAGCGTAAATATCCGTACGTGATCACGGCCTCCGATCTCGCGTCTACTGGTCATTGCCGAGAACAGTTCGAATGTCGCTTACTTATCGCATATGCGAGATCTCGAATCGCGTCTCAGCACTGCATAGCGACATCTCTCGGGCGATGAACGCTATGGTAGGCGGAATTCGCAGCCTTCGAGCTGCATGCTCCGGTCGATCGCTGCGGTGTAGACGTTCGTCGAGCGAGCCGGGCGACACCACAGCCGCGACGCCCTATCGACTCAGAATCGACGTGAGCCGCGCCAACCGACGAGACGGTCGTATCCGCGAATCACGCGGCGCTCAGTCCGCCGTCCCCGACGAGATCGCGCGAACTCGGCGTGTGCGGAAGGATCCGGGAGCATCCGTGACGGCGGACGAGCTCGGGGATTCGTCTTTGAGAATCGACATGATCCGAGGGAGACAGACCCGTTCCGCGTCGTAGTGCTCGACGACCCGTTGGCGGGCCCGAGCGCGCATCTGCTTGAACCGGCGCGGATGTGAGAGTGCGTCGACCACGGTTTCCGCCAGCCTTTCGACGTCGAAGAAAGGAACGAGAAGACCGGTGTCCCCGTCGATCACCTCACGCACGGGTTCGGTGTCGGAGGCGATCACCAGGCCACCGGCACTCATCGCCTCCAGCAGGGACCACGACAGAACGAACGGATACGTCCAGTAGACGTGTGCCGAGGAGAGCTGAAGGGCACTGACGAAGGCCTTGTAGGGCACGCGGCCGACGAAATGGACCCGCTTGCGATCGATGTACGGTCCCACTTCGTCGAGCATCGCCTTTCGCCAGGAGCCGCCGCCCGGCGCCCTCACCCCGTAACCCGCGTCGTCGCCGCCGATGATCACGATCTCGGCGTTGGGGCGCGCGGCCAGGATCGACGGCAAGGCGCGCATGAAGACGTGAAAGCCGCGCAGCGGCTCCAGGTTGCGCGACACGAACGTGACCACCTCGTCTCCGGCTCCGAGATAGCGTCCGGACGGCAGGCGGAACCGGGCGGCGGGATCCGGCCTGATGGCGTCGGTGTCGACACCGTCGTGGACGACCCGAATCTTCTCGTGGAACTGTGCCGGATACGTCGAGCGCTGCCAGTGTGTCGGCGACAGACCGATATCGCAGTCCGCCAGCGCCAGAAGCGTCGAGGCGTTCTTCAGGTGGAGGCCGACCTGGCCGTCGAGCCCGGGCACTGGAAACTCGGGATCGAATCCGACATCGCGGTTGGTCGCGGCATAGTAGAACTCGCAATAGGTCACGATCCCGGCTTCGCGGAACATCGCGCGGAGCGGTAACGTCTCGCCCCAGCCGGGATGCGCTATGACGAGGTCGGGCACGAAGCCCGAACTCTGCAGGGTCGTGAGAGCGTACAGCACCTCCTCGGCGCGTCGGCATTCCATATCGAAGCGCCGCGCGAAGGGATGCGTCACCGAGGTGTCGGTGTCTTGAACACCGTATTTCAAGAGTCGGACGCCACCGACCCCACGCGCCGTCCGGGTGCCGACCGCGGCGACCGAATTCTCCGGATCCCGAACCAAGCTGCGTGCGAGATGCTTGAACTGGGCGGGGAAATTGTTGTGGACGAACAGGACTTTCATCGGTGGAGAACGGTGCCTCGAATCTAATATGTTGTGCAACTCGAACGAACGCGCCACCATGTGTTACATATCACTTTCCCGGTGAGAACTACCATGGCCGGCTTCCGTCGCGTGCGTGTCGTCGTATCGTATCATTACGTCGCTCGAACGGGGCGACACGAGAAGAACCGGCCGCAAGTCGCGTTTCGGAGCTGCACAACTCTAGTGTCGTAGGGGGAATGGGCTGCCATGGCGGTCGTGAAGGGCCAGAGAAAGCCGGTCGACATCGGGCGCGGAGTGTTTCTCCTTCGCTACGAGAGCGCTGACGACCAAGGTCGGCCGCCCAGTGTTCGGGTGCACGCCGAAACTGCGGGTCCCGAAGTCCTGCTCGAGCCGGACGCCGATGGGCCGGTGCTCTGGCAGCCCGGATCGAGCCTCGTGATCCGGGCGCAGAAGCCCGGCCGCGTCGACGTGGAGGTGGTGCCTTCCCGTCCGGGCGGCTCCGTCGCGGCGCGCGTCAAGCTCGAGAAGATATCGCAGGGCGAACCGGACCGGCAGGCCGCGACGACCAGAGCGACGGACGACCCCCGTGTCTTCGACGGCTTTCAGCTGCTCGGCCATGTGGCCGGCATCGGCGATGTCGCGGTGGGCCCGAACGAGTGGGTGGCGGGTCCGCGGGCGCCGTCCCGAATCGAGGGTATCGCGATCGAATGGCCCAACAAGCCGAAGGGCGTCGAGCTCCGCTATGCGGTGAAGTTCACGGGCCCTCGCGGATCGCAGCCCGGGCAGAGCAAGATGACGCCGTGCGGACGCTTCGCCGGCACGCGCGGCCGCGCCCTTCCGGTGAGCGGAGTCATACTGGAGATCGATGGCGGCAGCGACAATCTCGAGCTGTCGGTCGAGGCGCTGTTTCTCGGTTCTGCGCCGATGCGCACCAGCGGAAAACGCGTGGTCCTCTCGGGATCCACGGGCCGGGAACCGATGGTCGGATTGAGGGTCGAGCTGAGCGAGCCGCCGCCGGTCGCCAAGGTTCCGGTCCTCGCCACGTCCCGGCCGACGCTCGCGGCGACCGCAGAGCCGATCGCCCGGCCGAGCGGACGGGTGCGCGTGTTCCGGAGTCCGGCCAGGCAGTCCTGATCCGGCCGGCCGATGCAAGGCCCACGCGGCGTAGCGAGAACAGCATGCCGGCCGCACCCCATACGCCCACGCCTTGTCCGGACCCACCCAGGATGGAGGAATGCTGCGAAATCCGACCCTATTCGACGAACCGCACCCCAGGGCCCTCGAGCTGCTCGCTGCCCGGGCGTTGTCGGCCGGCGACGATGCGCGCGCCTTCGCATTCTCGGACCGCCGCTGCAGGATCGCGCCGGCGCCACAGGCCCACAGCTACCTGCTTCGCGCAGAGGCGGCCTTCCGTCTCGGGCTCGTAGAGTGGGCGCTGGAGGACTGCAGGCGCGCGCTGGACATCGCACCCGAGAACATCGCGGCGTGCCGCCGCATGCTGGCCTGGAGCGCCGGGGCGGAGCAGCACAAGGCAGCCCGCGCTCTGCTGGCGAACGACGACGATGTCGACGTCCTCCGCAAAGCCCTGGCTATCGTCTGGTCGATGGGCGAAACGTCGTTCGCGACTGTGGTGGTCCTCGACGACGTGATCCGCGGCTGGGCCGCTTGGCGGAGTGATGCGACGCTCGAGATCGCGGTTCACGGCGACACCGGCGATCGCACCGTGACGGTGGTCCCGGCCGACCCCTTCAACCGGCTGAGCGACGCCGAAACCCGCGTCGCGGCATTCGACATTCCCCGAGAGCCCTCATCCGGTCCCCAGAGCGTGGTGCTCGCGCTCGACGGCGAGACGATCCATGCGGTGCGAGGCGCCGCGACCAAGGCCGTCAAACGGTCCCGCACCGCCCCGGCCGTCCCGGCCGCACCGGCACCGGGCGTCCGCGTGTTTGCCGGCGAGCTGCGCCCCACGGCCGTGATCGTCCCGGTCTATCAGGACTTCGAAGCGACGCGCCTCTGCCTTCACCATCTCCTGCCCGAGCTCGGAGGCCCGGTCCGCGCGATCGTGGTGAACGACGCCAGTCCCGATCGGCGGATCCACCGCCATCTCCAATCCCTGGCCGGCACGCCGTCGCTCGAGCTTCTGATCAACCAGCACAATCTCGGATTCGTTGGTGCCGTGAACCGCGCGCTCGCCCGTGTCGATGACGAGGACGTCGTGCTGCTCAATGCCGACACGATCGTGCCGCCCGGCTTCCTGGACCGGCTCGCAGCCGCGGCCTATGCGGCGCCGGATATCGGCACCGTGATGCCGCTCTCGAACAATGGCGAGTTCGCGAGCTTTCCCACCCCGAACGAGGTCAACCCACTCCCACGCACGGACGAGATCATCCGCCTCGACGAGCTCGCGGCGGACGTGAATCTCGGCGCCGTCGTCGACGTGCCGAGCGGGATCGGTTTCTGCCTCTATATCACGGCGGCCTGCGCCTCGGCCGTCGGCCCGCTGCACGATCGCTTCCATCGCGGCTATCTCGAGGATGTGGACTTCTGCCTGCGCGCCCGCGCGCTCGGCTTCCGTAATGTCTGTGCGGCCTCGGTCTATGTGGGTCACGCCGGATCGCGCTCGTTCCGCGAGGAGAAGCGCTCGCTCGTCCTCCGCAACCTCGACATTCTCGACACGCGCTTCCCGTCCTATCGCACCGAGTGCCTCGCCTATGTCGAGGCCGATCCGCTTCGGGCGGCCCGCGCCGCGATCGAGCTGGCCGCGCTCGAGGCGAACCATCCGGTTCTGATCGTCCGTGGTGGCGGCGCGATCGGCGCAGTCGCGCATGCACGGGGCCGTCGGATTTCGCACGGCGACACACCCGTCCTGCTCCTCACGGTCGGAACGGCCCGCGGCGAGACGACCGTGACGATGTCGGATCCGGTCGGCGGAGCACCGCAGTCCCTGCGGTTCGGGATCGATACGGCGGACGACCGCGCCGCTCTCGAGGCGGTGCTGCGCCACGTTTCGCCGGCCCGAATCGAGATCGTGGACCCGCGCGCCGTCACCCCCGAGCTTCTGGAGCTGTTCCGCGCTCTCGCAGCCCCGCTCCACCTCGTGATCGCCGATGCCGGGCTGGCCTGTCCGCCCGGCATCGCCTTTCGTCCAGAGTTCACGCCGTGGGTGCGGGAGGGATCGCAGGTCGGGACGGACACGATCGGGAGCGCGCGGTGGGTCCAGACGTGGCGCGAGGTCGCGGAACGGGCCGACCGGGTCATCGCGCCGTGCGAAGAAGCCTTGCAGTTCGCACGCCGGATCACACCCGGCCGCCAGGCGGAGCTGGAGCCGTGGACCGACCCTCCCCGCCCTGCCACGGCGGCGTTCCGGCCCGACGCGACGACGGTGCAGCGCCTCGGCGTGGTGGCGGTCCGCGGCAACGCTGCCGAGCTCCGCATGATCCGAGCCATCGCGGCCGAGCTCCGGCGTGACCGGCCCGCCACCGAATTGGTCGTGCTCGGCTGGACGCTCGACGATGCCTGTCTCCTGCGTTCCGGAAACGTCTTCGTCAGCGGCCGGGTGGATCCCGACGAACTCGATGCGCTGGTCGTCGCCTATGGACTGTCCCATCTGCTGACCGGGCTGGGCGAGCCACTGTTCGGCCACCCGCTGGTCGAGGGCACTCTCGCCGCCGCTCGTCCCGTCGCACGGCTCGACTGGTCCTTCGGAACAACGGAGAGCCGGGACGGTGATCTCCTGATCGATCCGCGGCTCGGTGAGCCGCAGATGGTCGCGCTCCTCCGCGCGTGGATGGTCCGGTGACGACGCCCCTCGCGAAACAACGAAGCGAGCCGGATCCGACCCCCGTCAAGGGCTGGTTCGCCAGAACGGACGAACGGCTGTTCTCCGGCTATGTTCTGGACCGCTCGGATCCGTCACGTCGTTTCGTGGTCGAGCTTGTGATCGACGGCATCGCTGTGAGCTCGATGCGTGCCGACATTCCGGTCGATGATCCGGTCGCGCGCGAAGTGGGAGACGGCTGCTTCGGCTTCGTCTTCGCGCCGGCCACGACGCTCCTGGCCGATGCCGGCATGGTCGAAGCCCGAATCGCCAATCTCGACATCCGCATCGGTGATCCGATCGCCGTCCGCGCGTCCCACCGTTCGAGCGCGAATGTCACGGGAGCCGGCACCGTACGCTGGCTCGGCGGCTTGCGCTTCTCGGGCTGGATCGCCCCCAACGCGGAGGACGCGTTCGAGGTGTTCGTCGAGGTCGACGGAGAGCCGATCACCACGGTCACGGCCACTGGCTGGGCTCAGTCGAGTGCGGCTCCGAACGATCGACGGCCGGTGCGGGCGTTCCAGTTTCATGTACCGGAACGGTTCGCCGATGGCGCCGTTCATCGCCTGGTCGTCACGGGTCCGGACGGTGTCGATTTTCCGGAATGCCCCCTGGCCTTCGTGGCGTTTCCCGATGGGCTCGCCCGGACTATGGATGGATTGACGGCACTCGACAGCGAACGCCTCCGCGGCGAGATGTTCGACCGTCTGGTCCCGGCGTCGCTGCCGATGAGCGCCTATCCGGAGTGGCTCGAGCGCTTCCCGCTCGAACCACCGGCGCCGGTGGCGATCCAGCTCGCGGTCGTGATGGTCGGCCCTGGATCAGTCGAGGACACGCTGGCCGGCCTGGGCGACCAGACCCATCCGAACTGGATCGCGGCAGCGCTCCCGGCCGAGGACGAGGCGGTCGCGTTCGAGGCCGCGGCGTTGCGCGACTTTCTGTCGGCGGATGCGCGAGAAGCCAGCCACGTCGTCTTCGTCCTCGCCGGAACCGAGCTCGCCCCGACAGCACTGGCCCGCATCGCCGCCGTGTTCTGCGGCGCCCCCGCGACGCCGGCCGTATACTGCGACTTCGATCTGGCGAGCCGCGACGGCTCGCCGTGGCCGCTGGCGCTCTCGGCCTTCGATTACGAGCGCATGCTGGAGCAAGGCGGCGGTGCGTATCTGTTCGCCGTCGACCACGGCCGCGCCGCACGGGCAGCGGCTGCCGGCGCAGACACGTTGTTCAGGCTGTTCAACAGTGTGCTGGACGACCCCGCGACCCCGGCCGACGAGATCGTGCACCTTCCGGGGACGGCCGGAACGCTCCCGATGCTCCCGCCCGTCTCGCCGCGCGCTCTCGTCGCGGCGACCGATGCGCATCTGCGTGCACGAGGTATCAGGGCCGAGGTGACGGCCTCGGCAGGGCGACTGTTTCCCAGCGTGCATGTCGTGCGCAAGGTCGAGGCCTCGGACGTGACGGTGGTGATTCCGACGCGTGACCGCCACGATCTGCTGCGCCGCTGCATTGAATCGATCGAGGACGCAGTCGCAGGTGCGAACGGCCGTATCCTCGTGGTCGACAACGACTCGAGCGATCCCGAAGCCGTCCGATACCTGTCCAACCTCTCCTCGCGACGCGTCTCCGTCCTGCACGCGCCAGGACCGTTCAACTACGCACGCCTCAACAACTTGGCCGTGGCGGCGAGCACGAGCACGCAAATCTGCCTCCTCAACAATGACATCGAGGCGCGGGATCAGGACTGGCTTCCCGAGATGCTGTCGCGCCTCGCCGATCCCGGTGTCGGTGCCGTCGGTGCGCTGCTGGTATGGCCGAGCGGCGTCGTGCAACACGGCGGCGTCGTGCTGGGACCGGGCTTTCGAGCAGCCCACGCCTTCACGGACCGGACCGAGGAGGACTCCGGCTACGCGGACCTTCTGCAGGTGGCGCACGAATGCAGTGCCGTCACGGCGGCCTGCCTTTTGACCCGGCGTGCCGATTGGATTGCGGTCGGCGGACTCGACGAGGTGTTCTTTCCGGTCAACTTCAACGACGTCGACTATTGCCTGAAGCTGCGGGCCCGTGGCCGGCGCGTGGTCCTGACACCGCACGCGCGGCTCCTGCACCGCGAGTCGGCGAGCCGCGGCCGCGACGACCGCCCGGACCGTGCCGCGCGCTACGAGCGCGAGCTGAGGATGCTACGCTCACGGTGGGGCGAGGTTCTGGCGGCCGATCCGTTCTACAACCCGGTTCTTTCGCTCGACCCGGTTCCCTACTCGGCGCTGGCGTGGCCGCCGCGCGAGCGCCATGGACGAAGCGCCACGACCCCCGGTCCGGCGGACGTACCGGACGGCTTCTGATCGGACGGAAGCCCGTTCCGGGTCACCGATCGGGCGTGTAGCCGGATGCAGCGCCCAAGCCTTCCGACCCGTCCGGGCCGATCGGCGCGGACCGATCCAGCGTCGAGAACGCATGGTCGAGTGCGGACAGGATCGCGCCGCGATCCCAGCGCTGCTCGGCGCAGCGCCGCGCTCCCGCGCCCAGCGAGGCGCGGAGATCGGCATCACCCGCGAGGCGCATGACGGCGTCGGCGAGGTCGTCGGCTCGACCGGGCCTGATCACGAGCCCAGCCCCTTCGGCCTCGCACGCGATCCCGGTCCCGCGGTCCGCCATCACCACGATCGGTCGACCCGAGGCTAGCATTCCAGAGAGCTTCGAGGGCAGGACGAGATCCGCCGCCTCCGGACGCTGCGGCATCAGGTGGATATCCGCCGTGTTGAGGAGCTCGGCCAATCGGCCGGTCGGCTGAAGATCCAGGAAGCGGACGTTATCGAGGCCCTGCGCCAGGCGCTGGAGCTCGTCCCGGTGCGGCCCGTTTCCACACAGCACGAAGCATACGCGCACATCGGTGTCGCGCAGCGAAGCAGCCGCCTGGACGATGAGGTCGAGGCCCTGCTTGTGCGACATCGCTCCGGAATAGAGCGCGACGATGTCGGTGGGCGTCAGCCCGAGCTCGGACCTGAGCGCCGTTTCCCGGCTGCCCGGCCGGATCGCCTCGACATCGACCCAGTTGCGGAGCTCGTAGAGGCGGTGCCGGGCGACACCCTTTTGCTCCAGCCTCGCGATCATCTGGGGCGAAATCGTCGAGACCCTATCGAATGCACCCAGAATGCGACGCTCCACCGCGAGCATCAGCTTCCTCAAGCGGCCGTCTTCCAGAAGGCCCAGGCCGAAGGCGGCGTCGATCTCGAGATCCTGCAGGTGAAGCCAAGAGGTTGCGCCGGAGAGCCGAGCCGCCAACGCGGCCACCGGCGCCGACAGCAGCGACGGCGCCACGGCGAGCACGATGCCGGGACGCCAGGACATCGCCGTCGTCAAAAGCGGGACGGCGCTCGACGCAGCAAAGGAGCCGTGATGAACGAGGCGCTTGGCCCCGGAGGGGCGCGCCGGCACGTAGATCGGAGAGCGAACGATCCGCACGCCGCGCTTCGTCTCGCGGCGGTGGAACCATGTCCGGTGCTCCGGCGGTGTATGCCAGGCCGGGTAATACGGGGGGGCGGTGACGATCCGAACCTCGTGACCGAGATCGACGAGGGTCTCGCACAGCTCGGTGTTGTACTTGGGTACACCGATCAGATCGGGCGCGTAATTGATGCCGCAGACCAGGATGCGCATCGGATCAGCACAAGCGTCGATGGAAAGCCGGGCCCGGTGAACGCATCAGCCGGCGGATGACCGGCCCCTTGGCCCTCACGTTACGATCCTCGAGCACGTACCATCCTTCGGCCAGGCCGTCACCGAGAAGTCCGGGCGGCACTCGATACCCGACATCGCACGTAGCGTTGTTATGACGTTAGTATCATTACCAGCATCATCCATCAACCGTTCCGGCTCGCCGCGACGAGAGGCCCTCGCGCCTGATCGACGGGACGCGACCGGTGGCCGGGCAGCGGGGCGCGCAGACGACAGCCGCCCTGCTCACGCCATCGAACGGCGGCCGCGCTCGCGAGCGGCGGATGCCGAGAGTTCGGCGATCAGAGCGGCTTCGGCCGCCTGCGAGGCGACACGGGCCTGGAGATAACGCGCGGTGGCGAGGGATGCGACCGTCCCGGTTTCACCTCGGCGATACCGCTCCGCGAGCGATTGAACGAACGGCACCGCCTCCTCCAGGAACATCGACGCGGAACCGGCGACCAGGGACCCGGATCCTTCCATGTCGCCGCGAATGCAGCCCCGGCCGATGGTCACGACCGGTACGCCGTGCGCAAGGGCCTCGAAGAGAACGATCGGTTGTGCCTCGTTGACGTAGTCGGTCGGGAAGACCAGCACCGAGATGCTGGACAGGAACCGATCCTTTTCGGCTCCGTAGAGCGGCCCGAGCCAGCTCACACGGCCGCCGCTGCAGGCGATCCGCTGGGCCAGAAAGGTCGCGACCGCATCCGAACCGGCAGGCCCCGCGATGCAGCCGCGGACATCGACGCCGCGTGCGACCAATGCCTCCACGAGATCGAAATAGGCCTCGATGCCCTTCTCGAACGTGATGTTGCTGAGGTAACCGAGCCGGAAGACACCGTCCCGAGCCGCCGGAACAGGCGTCGTGACGACGGCGGCGGCGTTCGACAGGACCCGGCTGCGAACCGGGCCGTACCGCAGGACGAATTGCGCCCGCATCTGCTCGCAGAGGAAGAGGTGAATGGTCGTATCTCGCGGCGCCACGCGAAGAAGCGACCACAACCAGAAGCTTCGTCTGGTCACATAGGCGAACGAATGATGCGACAGTGCGATGGCTCGCGTTCCTCGCACCCGGGCGCACAGGACGTAGAGCAGATCGAGAACGAGACCCACTCCTCCGTCCAGCACCAGGACGACGGTCTCGCGCGGCGCCCCGAAGAGCAACCGGCGCAGCACACCGAACGACGCCACAGCCTTGCGGACGTAGCCGCGCAGCCCGTCGCGAGCGTCGCGCCCCGGGACGGCCATCGTCTCGAAGCCGTGAGGCTCCAGCACGCCACGAAGATGCGCCGAATAGGCGGTCTGCCCGGTCAACGGGGGGGCAAAGGGCGCAATCAACGAGAGCACGGAGGAGCGGCGGACCTTCATCTCCGAAAATCGATGCCTTGGAGCCTCTACCGAGCGGATCGAGATCGCAAAGTCACCTGCGGTCGCAGGCATCACCGGATCGCGCTCGCCGTCCGCCGGCGCAGTGTTGTACACGGTCCGTCAATATCATATCATGTTTCGAGGTCCATGTTATTTTCCAACCTGCGGCGGTCGGCGGAGAACAGCGTCGGGACGCGAGGCGCGGGCGGTCCGATCGAGGCGTGATGCGTGACGAGATCGAGGCTCAGCGCCTCTACTACGCGGAGACGGCCGAGCTCTACGAGACGATGCACGTCGCGCCCGGCGACGAGCACGCGAAGGCACTCGCCGCATTCTGCGGGCTCGCCGATCGGATGGGACCGGTCGAGAGTGTTCTCGATGTCGGCGCCGGAACCGGGCGCGCCGTCCGGATCATGCGCGACTGGTGGCCGACCGCTCGAATCGTCGGTATCGAGCCGGTCCGCGAGCTCCGCGAGATCGGCTACCGTGGTGGACTGTGCCGCGACACGCTCATCGACGGGGACGCGATGCGACTCGACTTTCCGGACGATTCTTTCGACTTTGTGGTCGAGACCGGGGTGCTGCACCACTTGAGGCAGCCCCGTGCCGCCGTTGCCGAGATGGTCCGGGTCGCTCGCCGTGGCGTCATGATCTCCGACAGCAACAACATCGGAGAGGGAACGCCGTCCGGCCGCTACATCAAATGGGGACTCAAGCGGCTCGGGCTCTGGACATCCGCCGTATGGCTGCAGACTCGCGGCCGCATGTACAAGACGAGTCGCGGCGACGGCGTGTTCTACAGCTTCACCGCGTTCGACGTCGCGGATCAGCTCGCGACGAAATTCCCGGAGCTGAGCTACATGAACACGACCCGATGCGCCGGCTTCGACCTCTATCGCGGCGCGTCGCACGTCATGATCTTCGCTGCCCGATGATCGGGGCGAGGACGGAGAAGCTCTGCAGGCGACCGACATGAGCCTCCGGCGGCGCACCTTCGGCAATGCTGCGGCGAACATCGTCGGCGTCGGGCTGACCGGCGCCGCTCAGCTGGCGACGATCCCGATCCTGACGACCGTCTGGGGTCCGGAGCGGTTCGGGACATGGCTGATGCTGGCGACGATCCCGACCTGGTTCGCCCTCAGCGATCTCGGCTTCGGTAGCGTCGCGATGGCGGAGATGATCGCGGCCAATGCGCGGCACGACCGGGATCGCGCCGTTTCCGCATTCCAGTCGGTCCTGCTGCTGACCGCGATCGTATCGACCGCCGCCGTTCTTCTCGCCGTCCCGCTGCTCTTCGCCGCTCACCTCCCGCTCGTGCCCGGCTGGGTCGCGCTCCACGGGCCGGTGATGTTCGTCCTGGTCGGCTACGCCGCTGCGGCGGTGATCTCCCGGCTCGTGCTCACGGCGCTCCGGTCCAGCGGCTTCTACGCCTCGTCGACCGTCGTGTACGAGATCGGCTCGTGCTGCGAAAGCATGGCGATGCTGGCGGCCGCCGCGTGGGGCCTCGGCTTCTTCGGCTGCGCGGTGGTCCTCCTGCTATGCCGCAGTGCCATCGTGCTGATGTTAGCTCTTCTGCTCGCGCGTCGCGTGCCGGAGCTTCGCATCGGCCTCGCCCGCGCGTCGGTCTCCGAGCTCCGTCGCATGTTGCCGGCCGCGATCGCGACGACGGCATTCCCGACCGCTTTTGCCGTGAACATCCAAGGAATGACTCTCGTCACGGGGGCCCTGCTGTCGCCGCTCGCCGTGGCGGTTCTCGAGCCGGTGCGCACCGCGAGCCGTGTGGCCATCCAGATCACGGGAGCCATGAATCGCGCCACCATGCCGGAATTCGCGACGGCTGCGGCGCGCCACGATTCGACGGCACTCCGTAAGATTCTCGCGATCAACGGCGGCATCGTTGTCGTGTTCATGTTGCCCGGGTCGATCGCATTCGCGCTGCTCGGCGGAACCTTCGTCGGCGCCTGGACTGGGGGGCGCGTCGTTCCCGGTGCGGATTTCGTCGGGTTGATGGCCGCCGCCATGTTCGTTCATGGGCTGTGGCACTTCGCCGCGAATCTGCTGCTCTCCGTGAACGCCCACCTCGGATTCGCGCGGGTGCTGATCGCGAGCGCCATCGTGTCCGTCGCCGCCGCAGCTCCGGCGGCCAGCTGCTTCGGGCTGGACGGTATTGCCGCCACCATTCTGGCCTCCGAGGTGATGTGTCTGGCGGGCGTCTGCCACGCGGGCCTGCGAAGCGGCCTAGGGGCGATCCGGGCCCCGGCCCGGATCGCGTCCGCGACATGATCTGTGCGAGCCGCCGGCATGCGTGACGCCATGGGGATGGAGATCCCCTCGCCCCTCGAGGTCGCCGCAACGCCCAAGCGCCCTATCGGTGTCTTCCATCCGGGCACCCAGCACTCCTGGCAGACCGCCCGGGCGCTGCAGGACGCGGCGGACCTCGGATGGTACGCGACGTCCATCTTCTGGATGAAAGATCGTTTTCCTTACAGTTTCGTTCCGCTGCTCCCGAACGGGCTCCGACGCCACATCGAAGCGGAGCTGCGTCGGTTTCATCACCCCGGCCTCGATCCTCGTTTGGTGAAGACCCACAACGGATCCGAATGGGCGATGCGCATCGCGGCGCGGGCCCGGCTCCGTTCGCTCGCCGCCTGGTTCCACGCCCGCAGCAACAGCGGCTTCGCGAGGCCGGTCGGCCGTCTCCTCGCTCGAGAACCGGTGAGGGCCGTCTGGGGCTACGACCTGTCCTCGCTAGAGGTGTTTCGCGCCGCGAAGGACGCCGGCGTGAAGACGATCCTGGACCGAACGATCGGCCATCCCGCGACCTACAATCGGGTCATGGAGCCTGTGTATGCCGACTACCCGTCGTTCTTTCTGTCGCCGGAGTGGAGGATCGGCCAGGCCGTCATCGACCGCGCCGATGCGGAGCACGCACTCGCCGACCTCATCCTGGTCGGCTCGGCCTATTGTGCGGCGACGCTGCAGGATCCGGCCAACGTCCCGGTCGACTCGACGAAAGTCACTGTCCTGCCCTACTGCTTCGACGACATGTTCTTCCCACCGGCGCGCCCGGCGCCTTCGCACCATCATCGCCCGATCCGTTTCCTGTTCACGGGATTGGCGGGGCCGCGAAAGGGGATACACCTGCTCTTGAACGTCTTCGCGAGGATCCCGAAGTCCGCAGCGACACTGACGATCCTGGGCGAGTTGCAGATCCCGAGCGAAACCTTCGCGCGGTTTGCCGATCGCGTGGAGCACCATGCCACCGTCGCGCGACCGGACGTGGCGCGCTTCATGTCCGAAGCGGATTGCCTGATCTTCCCGAGCTACTTCGAAGGCGCCGGCCTCGTGCTCTACGAGGCTCTCGCCATGGGGCTCGGGATCATTCAGTCCAGGAACGCAGCCGTCGTCCTGCCGGACGATTCGCCGCTGCTCATGAATGCGCTCGGCGAGGAGGACCTGATGCGCTGTGTCATGACCGTCATCGAGAATCCGTTGGTTCTGCAGCAGCAACGAGCCGCGGCCGTGATGTCCGTGCCGTACTACACATACGGTGCCTACCGGGCTCGTGTCGCGGAGATCGCCTCCCGTGTATGACCTTCACCTGCTGTTCTCGGTCCTCTTCTGGCTGTTCTTGTGCGGCCTCTTCCTGAACAGCCGCTGCGCGTCCGTATTCCACCCGCTCGCCTACTATCTTCTGTTTCATGGGCTCGTCTTCGTGGTCCGACCGCTCTTCCAGTATTATCAGGAGCTGAACAGCGTCTACGAGCTCTACCGGTTCTGGCCGGCGGCCGAGGTGAAACACATCACGTTGTTCATCGCCAACCTGGGCCTGGCGAGCTTTTTCGCCGGCGCCATGTGGATCGGGAATATCCCGATGCGGTTCCTCGAACCCGAGGTCATCGCCACTCAAGACCGTCGTGGACCACTGCTGATCCTGACCCTGTTCCTGGTCTCGCCGCTGATCGTCGTCTCGGTGCGTTACGCGCTGAGCATCAACTTCAGCGGATACGATCTTCGCAACATGGTACGTGATACGCTGACGCTCCGGACCATCTACACCGACACGTCCGCCTACATCGTCGATGCGAACTTGATGCTCGGCTCTCTGGGCGTCGCGATCGCCTGGGCTTACCGGTTCCGCCTCGTCGCGTTCGTTCCGTTTCTGATGTTCGTCAGCCTGCGGCTGACGATCGGCTGGATGCGGCACAGCTTCGTGATGATGAGCATCGCGATCACGCTGCTCTATCTGTTCGACCAGCGCAGAACCTGGATGAAGACCTGGATGGTCGCCACCGGACTCGCAGGCGTTTTCCTGTTCAGCGCCCTGTCCGAGAACCGCAGCCTTATCGCCGATTGGATTTCCGGACAGCCGACGCGTGAGGCAGTCACGGGTCAGCGTACGTATTTCTTCGACGGCCTGGACTTCGCGAACCTGGAGTTCGTCGAGTACATCGTCAATATCGTTCCGAGCCAGACGAAGACGTTCAACTACTTCTCGAACAGCCTCGAGATCGTCACCGCGCCGATCCCGCGCGCACTGTGGCCGGAGAAGCCCGCCGGGTCACCGATCAGCTTTTACAACCTCAACAACTACGGCTTCCCGATCGGAATCACGTTCTCGGTGGTCGGGGAAGGCTGGCAGTCACTCGGCTATGCCGGCGTGATCGTGTGGTGCCTGCTCGGCGGTCTCTTCTGGGGCGGACTTTATCGGGCCTTCGTGGCGAACATCGAGTCGACGTTCGGAACGCTGTGTTACCTCCTGACGATCCCCTTGTCGCTGATGTGGTATCGCGACGGCGTCCTCATCTCCCTCGTGCAGTTTCCGCTGTCGTTCCTCACCCCCATTCTCCTCTGCTGGTTCCTGTCGCGTCTCCTCTCCGGGCGCCACGGTGCCGTCGGCCCACGGATGACACGGCTGTCGCGATGAACAGCCGATCGACTGCCGCCCTCCTGCTGCAGGTCGTGTCATGGGCACTCCCGTGGGGTCTGCGACGGCATGTCCTGGTGCGAGTGCTCGGATTCGACATCGCCCACGGCGCGTCTATCGGCTTCTCCCTCGTGTCGGCCAGGAGTGTGCGGCTCGGCCCGTTCAGCCGGATCGGGCATCTCACGCTCGTCCGCAATCTCGACACCCTGGAACTCGGGGAACACGCGATCATCGGCAATCTGAACAAGATCGCTGGGGTGCTTCCGGCGTCATCGGGCCCGTTCGCCGACCAGCCGGACCGCGTCGCCGCACTCGTGGTCGACGATCATGCCGCGATCACCAATTCACATCTGATCGACTGTACCGACCGGGTGGAAATCGGCTCGTTCGCGACCCTGGCCGGTTGGGGAACGCAGATTCTGACGCATTCGATAGATTTCAAAACCAATCGCCAACGTTCGGGCCCCGTGAGAATCGGTCGCTACAGCTTCGTTGGAACGCGCTGCGTCGTGCTGAAGGGAGCCGTGCTTCCCGAGCGGAGCGTGCTCGCCGCCGGATCGGTTCTGGCCAGCCACGAGGCCGAAAGCTTCACCCTCTATTCCGGCGTTCCCGCGATCAGTGCGAAGCGCCTCGATCCTGAATCGCTCTACTTCTCCCGCACCGTCGGCCCTGTCGCATGACCGTGCCCGGATGGCTGCAGACGCTCCTCGCCGTCACCCTGCTCTGGGTCGGGGCCGGATCGTCTGCTCATGCCGGCGAGGCCCCACGCCGCCTCGTGCTGGCGCATTACATGGCCTGCTGTCCGTTCGCGGGTCCTGACGCCAGCGTCACGGACCTTTCGGCCGAGATCGCCATGGCCGCTTCGGCCGGCATCGACGGGTTCTCCGTCAACTTCGGTGCATATCGGGCCGAGCCGCACTACCAGCGGATCATCGCACGCCTCTTCGAAGCCGCGACGTCCTTCCCCGAATTTCACCTGCTCCTGTCGTTCGACCAGATGGATGCCGCTGAGGCGATCGAGATCGCATCCCTCTACGCAGCCCATCCGAGCTCGTTGCGCGCCGGAGGTGACCTCGTCGTCTCGGGATTCGGTCTCAGCCCCTCGTGGGCGGAGGCATTCACGGCGGGGCTCGGCCGTCGCGGCATCCCCGTCCGCCTGGTCCCCGACATCCTGACCGGAGGTTGCGGCATCGTCCGACGCGTGCTGGGTTGCGGCTCCGAATTGGCGGCGCGGCGGCGGATCCTGCGCGAGGCGCCGTCGCTGGCAGGGCTGTTCACGTTCGGAGCCGGCCGCCCTTACGACGAGCTCGCCGCGGAGCTTCGGGCGGTCACGAGTCTCCTCGTGCGACGCAATCAAATCCATATGGCCGGAATCTCGCCGTTCTATCGAGGGCTCGCCACCAATGCTCGGGTGTTCGAGAGCTCCGGCTTCGCCGGCATGAGCCAGCTCTGGATGGCGGCCATCGAATCCGGGACGCCGTGGGTTCAGCTCGTCACCTGGAACGACTGGAACGAGGCGACCTACCTTCGGCCCTTCGATCGGCCCCTCGTCACCGTGTGGCGCGACCACCCCGCGTGGCAACGTCTTCCGGATCACGGCGCCTATCTGCGCGCGAGCCGATACTATATGGAATGGTTCAAGTCCGGTCGCCCCCCGACCATTGCCCGCGACGAACTCTTCTACTTCTATCGGCCTCACCCGAAGACTGCGGAAGGCGTCATCGACTTCACGCCGGAGAGGCGCGGCCGGCCGAGCCACGTGGAAACGCTGACCGACGCCGTGCACCTCGCGACGTTTCTCACCGCGCCGGCAGAGCTGAGCATCAGGATCGGCGCGAAGACACATGATGTCGTCGTGCCGACCGGGCCTGGACTCGTTTCTGTTCCGCTCTCGCAAGGCGACGTCGCGGTCGAGTTGCGCAGACACGGATCACCGTCGATGACAGCCGCGCTTCCGATCCCGATAAGTCGTTTCGCAATGCCCGGAAATTTCAACTACCTGTCCGGCGACGTCGTGCTGGAGCCGCGCTGAGATGCCAGTCGTTCCCACCCGAGTGCCCCTCGCCGCGTCCGAGAGCAAGCCCATGGAGGGCGGTCCCAGCTTCAGCCTCCGCAACCGCCTGTTTCGTGCGATTTGGGCTGCGGCGTGGCTGCTGCTCGCACGCTGGACGCCGGCGCCGCTGCACGGATGGCGACGACTGATCCTGCGGCTGTTCGGCGCCCACGTGGCCGACGGCGCCAGGATATACGGCTCCGCCCGCATCTGGTATCCGCCGCATCTCGTGATCGGCCGTAAAGCCGTCATCGGGCCGCGCGTGATCTGCTATTCGCAAGGCGTCATCACGGTGCAGGACTATGCCATTGTATCACAGGGGGCGCATCTCTGCACCGGAACCCACGACATATCCGATCCGGATTTCCAGCTCGTCACCAGGCCCATCACGATCGGCGAAAGGGCCTGGATCGCGGCCGAGGCGTTCGTCGGTCCGGGTGTGAGGGTCGGGCCTGGGGCGGTCCTCGGCGCGCGTGGCGTCGCCTTCCGGGATCTGGAGCCGTGGACCGTTTACGCCGGCAACCCGGCTCAGCGAACCCGGTCCCGTCGACTTCGTGGCGCGAGCGGCTTCAACGCCGCTCCGATATCGTATAGCGGATGATCTGGGAGCCGCTGCCGACGCCGAGCACGGCATCCTTCCGCTTCATGCCCGGAATTTCGAGGGACGTGCACTGATCAGCGGTCTTGTAGACGCAGACTTGCACCTTGATCGGTTTCAGGCACCGGTTCTCGAAGCTGATGACATGGTCGAACAGCGCCGGATTCGCGACGCGTCCCCGCGCGATCGTCTCGACATCCAGGCAGGCCCGGCCCATCGCATCCCTGCTGACCACGCCGCTGCTCTCCGCAATGACCCGGGGACGAGCCGCCGGAGTGAGCTGAGCCGAGGCGTCGTCGACGATGGCGGCGCATAGAAGTCCGAGTCCCCACAGCAAGCAGCGGCCACGTCGCCTCTTCACCGCGTCCACGGGCGATCCTCCACCGGAGCCAGATTCGGTACATCCAAAATGTACCCCATCGCGCCGAGAGAGCGCGCGAATGTCCTTCGGCTTTCGTCTTTCACGGTCGCCAATCGTGCCAGGAGCTTCTCTCGCTCGGCCCAGCCGGCCCCCACCAGCACACCGGGCATCTCGGGGAATTGCGCGTTCACCAGAAACGCGAACTCCTTCACCACCCGCTCCTGCAGCGGCGCCGGCAGGTGCGACAGGATCGGCAACGCCAGACGGACCCTCCGCACGCCGATCCATCCCTCTGCCGGCCCGAGGTCGTAAGATCGAGCCAGGAGAGCGACATTCGCCGGATCGTAGCCGTGTGCATTGTTGCGGTACCAGAACAGTGCGAGCCAAAGATACGAATCCGTCGGAGACGTCTGGAGCGCGCGACCGAGCAGCCGCCCGAGCTGATCGAGCCGTTCGTCGATGGCGATCCGGCGTCCCTCTGCGATGGCGACTTCAGCGCGGTGCAGTGTAATGATGGCTGCACTTCGCAAGCTCGCCGGGCGAGCGAACGGGTCGGCCTCGACCCCGATGATCCGCGGCTCCAGCGCATCGAGATTGTCGGAACGAAACGACTCTCCCCGCAGAATCTTCTGTGCCACGGCATCGAGGTCCGTGGACAGGCGCCCGGACGCCAGCATGGTGCCGGACCAGACCAGAGCCATCGCCGACAAGAGCAGGAGGAACGATTTGCAGACGATCACTGAAACGCGGGGCATCGTGCCAGCCAGCACTAGCGGCCGTATCCATAACGGCCGTATTGGCCCGAATGGTAGGACCCGTGATAGTACGGGTACCCGCGCATCGCGGCGACATTGGCCTTGTTGAGAACGACCCCGAGCAACCTCTCGTACACGGCGGGGGCTCCCGACAGGTTGTGCTCGACAGCGTCGATCCGCGTCCGGCCCCACTCCACGACATAGACATAGGAGTCGACCAGTGCCGTCGTCGCCCTGACGTCGACCACGGGCGCGAGCGGCGGAAAGTCCATGATGACGTAGTCGTAGCTCTCGCGCAGCCCGTCGATCAGGGCCCTCATCGCCGGGGATGCGAGAACCTCGTTGGTGTGGAGGAGCTTCGACGTCGCCCCGGCCGGTAGGAACGCCAGCTGTGTCACAGGATCGGACATCAGCGCATCGGCCAACGAGATCTTGCCACCGATCACCTCGACGACGCCCGGCACCGCACCGGGGGCGAGCGCACGCGTCAGCGACGGATTGCGCAAATCACCGTCGATCAAGACGACACGCCCACCGGCATGCCCGATCAGCTGCGCGAGATTTGACGCCACGACCGACTTCCCTTCCGCCGGCACGGTCGATGTGATCCCGATGACGCGGTTCGCGCTGACCATCCCGTTGAGGTCCATCGCAACCTTCAATGATCGGATACCCTCCGCGAAGGCCGAGAACGGCTCCTCGACCACGTGAGAGAGCAATCGCTCCTTGGTCGTGATGCTCGCGTTCGTCGCGATGCCCGCGTGCCGGCCCTCGCTCGGCGCGGAGGGAGCGGCGGGCTTGCTCGGCCCGGCTCCGACCCGCGGCAGCACGGTGATGCAATTGGTCGCGAGAACATCCTCGACCTGCCCGCTCGTCCTGAAGACACCGTCACCGACCTCGCGCATGTAGCCGATGCCCAGGCCGAGCACGAGCCCTCCGACCATCGCAACCGCGAGGACGAAACCGGTGCGCGGGTTGCTCTTTTCCATAGGTCGCGCCGCCGGACTGATCAGCCGCGCCTCCGAGATCGGGAAGGACTGCTGCTGAACCGCCTCCATGTAGCGCTGGAGAAAGTTGTCGTACATGGAACGGTAGGTCTGGGCGTTGCTCTCCAACTCTCGCAGCTGTACCTGCGCCTGATTGGTCGTCTGCGTTTCCGATACGACGTTGGCGAGGCTGCCTTTGATGCTGTCCTCGCGAGCTCGTGCGATATCGTAATCGCTCTGGTAAGCCTGCTGGATCCGCTGCAGCTCCTGACTGATGTTGCGCCGAATCTCCTGCATCTGGTTGCGCAGGCTCACCGCCGCGAGGTGGTTGCGCCCGTACTTCTCGGACCAGTTCGCCTCGCGCGCCGCCAGATCCACGTATTGGCCGCGGAGCTTGATGATCGTCTCGTTCTTCAGCGCATCGGCGACGGATTCGTTCGGAATCTCCTGCCTGAGGATATCGTTGATCCGATCGAGCCGGGCCTTCGCCTCGGCCGTGGCCGCCCTGGCGAGGATGAGCTGGCTGTTCACCTCCGCGAGCTGCTGCTCGGTGATCAACCGGCCCCCCGTATCGACGATGTTGTTCTTTTCCTTGTATTCGATCACGGCGCGTTCCGCCGCGGAGGCCTGCGTACGGAGCTCCTTGATCCGATCCTGCAACCAGAGACTGGCGCGGCGGGTCGCCTGGTACTTGGCCTCGAGCTGATCGACGACGTAGGCATCGGCGATCGCATTCACGAGAGCGGCCGCCTTGTCGGGACTGTGGGATCGGAACGAAATCTCCATGGCATAGGTCAGGCCCACGCGCCTGACCGTACGTTCCTGCTCGAACCTCTCGAGTGCGCGGCGCGTCAGCTCGTAGTCCGATCTTACGGTGGCGGTGTTTCCGAGCAGATCCGCAACAGCTCCTGCCACGGTTCCGAACAGCCCACCACCGCGCCCGACGAACTCCGGATCGTCGGTCAATCGCAGTTCCTTTATCACCGCGAGACTGATGTTCTCGGACTTGAGAATCTGGACCTGGGTCTCGACCGTTCCGGCGTCGACCGCGATATCGCCGAGTCCGGACTGTTGCTGGAACAGCTGAACCTTGCGCGTGTCGATGATCATCGTGCCGGTCGCGGTGTACTGCGCCGGCGTCGCCATCAGGTAGGCGAGGCCGAGCCCGGTCGTACAGGCAACCACGATCAGAACGAGCGAAATCTGCCGCCGGAGCATCGCGAGAAGCGCAAGCAACTGCGCCCCGACCGAAGGCGCGAGCTTCGCCGGGATGCGTTCCGATGATCGCGGCGTTTTATCGATCTGCAGCATCTCGTCTCGCGAATGGCTTGCGGTGTCAGGTGCGCTGCACGCGCGGCTCGTTCCGGCCCACGCCGCTACGCTGAAGCCCCTCGGCCATCACGGGGGGCAGCGACCGTCGGATCCTACTGCCCGCTGACAGT
>NZ_NPEX01000279.1 GCF_003258865.1 Rhodoplanes roseus
GACCGCGCTGTCGGCCCACAGCGCGGTCGCCGGCAACGCCCGGCGGCCATCGACGATCTCGACGGCCGCCGAGGTCGACAGCCCGGCGCCGAGGGCGACCAGGAGACCGTCGAGCGGCGACAGCGCGAGCCGGCCCGGCAGGTCCTCGAGCAACAGGCGCGTCGCCTGCGCGTCGAGCAGGAGGCGGGCCCGAACGGTGGCGAGGTCGGCGGCGTCCACGAAGACCGGCGCACCTGCCGGCACCGCCGCCTCCCGCGCCATCGCAGCGGCACGGACCGGCTCGCCTGCCGCATGATCGGAAAGCCAGGACAGCCAACGGGAGAAGCGCGGCGGCGGGGTCGGAAGGCGGATGCCGTCGCTCGTCACGAGCGCACTCTCGAGATCGGTCGCCAGCAGCAGCAGCGCCCGGTCGTCGGCGATCGCCTCGTGAATCGCCAGCACGACGGTCGACGCCGGCGACGGTTTCCGAGATCCGCCGTGCGTCCGCGACGGGCCGGCCCGGTGCTTCACCAGGGTCGCCGCGATCGTCACGCCGTCGGCGAGGTCGATGCCGCGCGACAGCCGGTCGCGGTTGGCGGCGATCCAGGCGTCGAGGTCGTCGCGCGTCGCGTCCGGCACATCGACGAACCGCACCGGCACGGCCGGCAGGACGTCGGAGACCACGAGGCGGCGCCCGCCCGTGTCGTCGACGAGCGCGAGGCGCAACGCGTCGTGCCGCTCGGCGAGATGCTGAACGGCGCAACCGAGATCGACGGCCGACACGGCCACGTCGACCGCGATGCTGACGTAGCGGCAGGGACGACGCAGGTCGGCGGCGGCCGGCAGCAGCTCCACCCCGTGGCGCGCACCGCTCGTCTCGGCGGCCGCCGCCCGCTTCCGCCGGGTCGCGACGGCGGCGATCCCTTCAACAGTCGGGTGCTCGAAGACATCCTTGAGATCGACGTCCAGACCGGCCTCGAAGGCGCGCGCGACCAGCCGGATGGTGAGCAGCGAATCGCCGCCGACATGGAAGAAGTTGTCCTCGATGCTGGCCGGCGGCCGGCCGAGCAGATCGGCCCAGATCCGGGCGACGATCCGCTCCTCCGGCGTGCGCGGCTCGACGCAGGCGGCGGGCTCCGCGTCGGCGATCTCGATGCGAGCGAGGGCCCGCGTGTCGACCTTGCCGTTGGCATTGAGCGGCAGCGCGTCGAGCACCGCGAAGGCATGCGGCAGGAGCTGTCGCGGGAGGCGCGACTGGAGATGCCGGCGCAGCTCCGAGGCGGTCAGGTGCATGCCGGGCTTCGGCACCACGCAGGCGACGAGATCACGTTCGCCGCTCTCCCGCCGCGGCGCGACGACGGCGGCGCCCGCGACGCCCGGATGCGCGACGAGCGCCGCCTCGATCGCGCCGAGCTCGACCCTGAAGCCACGCACCTTCACCTGGCTGTCGGCGCGCCCGACGAACACGAGAGTGCCGTCCGCCCGCCACCGGCCGAGATCGCCGGTCCGGTACATGCGCGCGCCGGATTCGTCGGAGAAGGGATCGGGGCGGAACCGGGCGGCGGTGAGCCGAGGGTCGCCGACGTAGCCGAGGGCGACCCCGTCGCCGCCGACCCAGATCTCGCCGACGACACCAGGCGGAAGCGGTCGGCCGGCGGGATCGAGCACATACACGGTGCTGTTGGCGATCGGCGTGCCGATCGGCACGCTCGGCTCGTCCTCGCCCAGCCGGCCGATATCGAACGTGGTGCTGAACGTCGTGTTCTCGGTCGGGCCGTAGCCGTTGACGAGCATGAGGCCGGTGCCGTGGCCGGCCGCCAGCACGGCCCGCGCGCCCGCCGGACTGACCACGTCGCCGCCCGTGAACACGGTCCGAGGGCCGGCCAAGGCGCCGGGATCCACCGCGGCGATCTGCTGAAACAGGCCGGCGGTGAGCCAGATCAGCGTGATCCGCGCCTCGGCCAGGAACAGACGCAGGGCGCGCGGGTCCATCACCACGGTGCGGTCGACCGGCACGGCGGTCCCGCCGTTGAGAAGCGGCGCCCAGATCTCCAGCGTGGAGGCGTCGAAGGCCGGGTTGGAGTGCACGGCGGCCCGCAGGCCCGCCATTCCCCCGACGAGGCCGCTCCCCAGCACCAGGCGAACGATACCGCGATGCGGCACGCTCACGCCTTTTGGCTCCCCGGTCGAGCCGGATGTGAACATCACGTAGGCCGGGCTGCCGGCATCGGCCGGCGTTCCCGGATGCGGAGCCGCGGAATCGGCACGCAGAAGAAGCTCGTCCCACGCGAGGGTCGCACAGCCCGCCGCGGCCAGCTCCTTCTCGACGGCGCCGCGGGCGGCGGCATCGCTCACGATGGCGTGCCGGGCCGCCACCAGCGCCGCCCGGGCGTGGCGGTGGTCCGACGGATCGGCGGGGTCGACCGGCGCGTAGACGGCCCCGAGCGTCAGCACCGCGAGCTGTGCCTCGATCAAGGCGGCCGACACCGGCAGGACCAGAAGCACCACGTCGCCGGCCCGCACGCCCTCGGCGGCGAGCACCGAGGCGAGCCGACGCGCGCCGTGCGCGACCTCGCCGTAGGGCCGAGCGCGGCCATGCTCCTCGATCGCGATCGCACCGGGATCGCGCCGGGCGCAGTCGTAGAACAGATCGGCGACGCTGCGGTCGCGCTCGTAGGGCCGGCGCGAGGTGTTGAAGCGGGCGATCAGCGCCGGCCCTTCGTCCGGCTCGACCAGGGGAATTTCCAGAACCGGCTGATTGGGATCGGCCGCGACGGCACGCACCAGCCGGCCGAACCAGCCGAGCAGCCGGTCGATCGTCTCGGGCTCGAACAGCCCGGCATCGTAACGGCACCACAAGCGCAGCCCGTCCGCTCCGGCTCCGCAGACCACCGACAGGTCGGCCTTGGCGGCCTGCTCCAGCCGCTCCGCAACCCGCTCGAAGCGGGTCCCGTCGAGCGCCGTGAACTGCGTCCGGCCGACGTCCTCGACCCCGAACAGAACCTGCATGAACGGCGCGGTGTCGCCCTGGCGCTCGACGCCGCTCGCCTGAACGATCCGCTCGAACGACAGGTCGCGATGCGCCAGGGCGTCCCGGAGCACGTCCCGCACGCTGTCGAGGAGCGCCGGGAAGCGGGTCTGCGCATCGATCGTGACCCGGATCGGCAGCGTGTCGACCAGGAGGCCGATCAGATCGGCGAGCTCGGGCCTGTCGCGCTTCGACACCGGGACGGTGACGACGAGATCCTCGAGGCCGCTCCACCGCCGCAGCAGGACGAAGAACAGTGCGAGCCAGAGCGTGAAGGCGGTGGTGCCGGCGCCGCGCGCCAGCTCGGCCAGGCGCGCCGCGGCGTCGCCGGCCACCAGCAGCTGCGCCTGGGCACTCCGGGACGGCGTCTCGGCTCGGCGGCGCCGGTCGAACGGCAGGTCGAGGGTGGCCGGCGCGGAGCGCAGACGCTCCCGCCAGACCGACAGCCCGCGTCCGGCGGCGGCCGACGCCTGGTGCTGCTGCTCCCAGTCGGCGAAATCCGCGTACTGGAGCGGCAGCGGATCCACCGAGTCGTCGCCACCGCGCAGCACGGCGTCATAGGCGACGGTCAGGTCGCGCAGGAACAGATCGAGCGACGCGCCGTCGCCGACGACGTGGTGGAACACGGCCACGAGCGCCGCCTCGTCGGTACCGCGGATCAGGCAGACACGAACGAGCGGGCCGGACGCCAGATCGAACGGGGTCGCGACCATGTCCTGCGCGAGCGCGCGGACGCGATCCTCGAACTCCGCCCCGGCGACCGCGGCCTGCACCATGCGCAACGGCAGTGTGGCATCGTCGGCGACCGCCTGGACGGGCCGTCCCTCCACCATCGGGAAGGAGGTGCGTAGGCTGTCGTGCCGGCGTACGACCGCCGCCAGCGCGGCCTGGAGTGCCGAAGGGTCGAGCGGTCCGGCGATCCGGACGACCAGAGGCATCGCGAAGCGCGTGTCACCCGGCCGCAAAAGCTCGGCCATCCGGATCTGACGCTGGCCGGAGGAGAGATCGGCGATGTACCCGCTCGCCATCAGCCGTGGTCCGGCGGTTCGCGGACCGTCATGACGGCAGCTCCACCCGGGTGCGGCGGCGCGCCGACAGAGCCGGTCCGCCCGTCGCGTCGACCGCGACCCGTTCGCCGAGGCGCTCGGCCAGCCGCGCGAGCTGGGGGGCCTCGAACAGGTCGGCGATCATCGCCGGCAGGCCGAGATCGCGACGAATGCGGGCGACGACCTGCATGGCGACGAGCGAGCTGCCGCCGAGGGCGAAGAAGTCGTCGTGACGGCCGACCACCGGCACACCGACCAGATCCGCCCAGATCGCCGCCAGCTTCTCTTCGAGCGCGCCGGCCGGCGGCTCGACCCTGCGCTGCGGCGGGCACGCCGGGGGCAGCGCCGCCGTGTCGATCTTGCCGCTGCCGGTCCGCGGCAGCCGCCCGTGGCGGACGAAGGCCTGCGGCAGCATGTAGGTCGGCAGCCGCTCGCCGATGCGCCGGCGCAGCGTCTCGTCGTCGGCCTCGGCCGCACTGCCGGCGAGATGCGCCACCAGCCGCTCGGGCCGGCCGTCGATCGATTCGGCGACCACGGCGGCTTCACGGATGCCCGGCTGCGCCAACAGGACCGCCTCGATCTCGCCGAGCTCGACCCGATAGCCGCTCACCTTGATCTGGCGATCCTGCCGGCCGTGGAAGAACAGCCGCCCGTCGAACCCCAGCGCGACGCGGTCACCGGTGCGATAGCAGGACGCAGCGTCGCGCCCGGTCCGGAACGGCGCGTCGAGCCACCGCAGCGACACGCCCGGCTCGGCTCCGACATAGGCGCGCGCCACCGCCGGACCAGCGACGACGAGCTCGCCGACGGTGCCGAACGGACACGGCCGCCGCCGCGCGTCGACCACGTGCAGGCGGGTCCCCGGAAGCGGACGGCCGATCGCCACGCTCGCGTCGACGGTCTCGGATCGGCAGCGCTCCACGCTCACCCAAACGGTCGCCTCGGTCGGCCCGTACTCGTTGCACAGGACCGCGGCCGGGGCACGCGCGGCGTGCTCCCGGACCAGCGTCGGCGGACACGGCTCGGCCGCCACCTTGGCCATGCGGAGGCCGGTGAAGCCGAGAGGCCCGGCCGCGTCGAGGAGAAGCGCCCACAGCGA
Source organism: Rhodoplanes roseus (assembly GCF_003258865.1). Classification (GTDB taxonomy): domain Bacteria; phylum Pseudomonadota; class Alphaproteobacteria; order Rhizobiales; family Xanthobacteraceae; genus Rhodoplanes; species Rhodoplanes roseus. The sequence goes on from NZ_NPEX01000279.1 coordinate 5,153, forward strand.
GGGCGTCATGCAGACGTGGCTCGCATCGGTCGCGCGGACGAGGGCGGCGAGCGCGTCGGGATCGCGCGTCTCCGCCTCGGTCGGGAGCACGAGGGCTCCGCCGTCGGCCAGCGTGCAGAAGATGCCGGTCACCGACCCGTCGAAGAACAGCGGGAATGTCAGCAGGAAACGACGGATCGGCAGGTCGTGATTCTCGGCCGCGTTCGCCGCGACGTGATAGCTCAGATTGTCGTGCCCGACGCTCACGCCCTTCGGCCGACCGGAGGAGCCCGAGGTGAAGATCAGATAGGCCTCGTCGTCACGCGACGGCAACCCGTCGGTCTCGAGCGAATCCGGCGCGGCGATCACGTCCTCGATGGCCACGACCGGCCGGCCCACGATGCCGGAGGCGGAGGACCGGCTGGTCACGACGGCGGCGGGCCCGGCCGTCTCCAGCACGAGCGCCCTGCGCTCGGGTGGGGCGTCCGGGTCGATCGGAACATAGGCGGCCCCGGCGAAATGAATTCCGAGAATGGCGGCGATCGCATCGGGTCGGTGACCGAGCAACAGCCCGACGCGATCGCCCCGCCCGACGCCCCTCGCCCGAAGCTGCGCCGCCACGCCGGCTGCACGAGCACCCAGCTCCGCGTACGACCAGAGTCCGTCCCGCGTGACGATCGCCGGCGCGTCGGGCTGCGCGTGGATGCGGGCGAGCACCAGATCCACCACCGTGCCGGCTGGCGGCGGGAGCGCCGCGCCGGTCAGGCACGCCTCGATCTGTCGCAGGCGCGAGCCGGACAGCACGTCGAGCGCGTCCGCCGGTCGGTCGAGCCCGTCCGGAATCCGTTCCAGGGCGGTGGCGAGCATGTCGAGGTACTGCTCGGCCTCGACCGGAGCGACATGCCGGTGATCGAACATCAGGCGCAGCAGGATGCTCGCACCGACCTCCACCATCAGGTTGAGCGGCATGTCCGGCAGGGTGACGTCGCCGCTCTCGATCAGCTCGACGCCGGCCCCGCGGAACGCGGCCGCGAGGTCGAGCGGATAGGTCTGCACCGCCAGCAGACTGCGCAGGGGCAGCGCGTCGCGCGGCAGGCCGAGCATGTCGCGGACGGCGTCCAGGCCGACCGGCCCCGCATCGCGGCCCTGCGTGCGCGCCACCTGCAGCCCGGAGAGCCATTGACGCAGGGTGGTGCCGTCGAGGCGCACGCGGCACGGCAGCACGGCGACCTGAGGACCCACGAGGTGCGCCGACAAATCCCCCAGCAACTCCGGCGGACGGACCGTCTCGACGCAGCCGAACAGGATGTCGTCGGCGCCGCCGGCGCGCGCCAGCACCATCGCCCAGGCGCCTTCGACCAGGGTGCTCAAGGTCAGCCGCTCGTCGCGGGAAAGCCCGAGCAGGCGCGCCGTGACGTCCGCGCTCAGGTCGATGCTGCGCTCGGCGATGTCGGGCGCCGTGCCGGCGGGGTTCCGAATGGTCTCGTTGGATTCGAAGCCGGCGAGATGGCCGGACCAATACGTGCGCGCCGCGGCCGGGTCGCGCCCACGCGCCCAGTCGACGTAACGGCGGAACGGGACGGCCGGAGGCACGGGTCGTCCGGCGTAGAGCGCGAGCACCTCGTCGAGGATCTCGCCGAGCGACCAGCCGTCGACGACCAGATGATGCCGGGTCCAGACCAGGAGACGGCGCGCCGGCGCCAGCGTGATCAGTCTGACCCGGATCAGCGGCGGGCGCTTGAGATCGAACGGATCGGCGCGGTCGCGTCCAAGCAGAGCTTCGAGGTCGGAGCGCCAGTCCGTGCAACCCGACCAGTCGAGACGTTCCACCGCGAATGCCGGGGCGGCGAGAACGACCTGGAACGGATCCTTCTTGATCTCCCAGTGGACACCGCTCCGCAGGGCGGAGTGGCGAGCCACGACCCGGTGCCACGCGTCGCAGAACGTCTCCTGGTCCAGATCACCGTCGAGCAGCGCCCACCATTGCCCCATGTAGAGCGGCCGATCGGGATGGGCCACGCACCGCACCAGCATGGCGCGTTGCATCTCGGTGAGACCATGAATGTCTTCGATCGGCCCCCGCGTCACGTTTGGACTCTCAAGGTGAGCGGCATTGGACAGAACGTCGAAAGAGCCGAACGCGCCAGCGCCGGCCCGGCCGGATCGAAATCGACGTGCAACAGGCACCAGGCTCGCCGGACCGCGCCCGAAGCGCCACCCCGTTCCTGATCACGTGAGAAGGCCGAGACGTCCATGTCGACCGGGCCCTGCCAGCGCGCGCTTCACGATCCGATCGGTGATCCCTCGCAAACGACGG
>NZ_NPEX01000280.1 GCF_003258865.1 Rhodoplanes roseus
CGACCGAGGAACTGTCCAACTCGGTGGTCGAGATCTCGCGCCAGGTGCAGTCGAGCGCCGCCGGGGCGCGCGACGCGGTGGTGCAGGCGCAGGAGACCAACGCCACGGTCGACGCGCTCGCCGAGTCGGCGACGCGCATCGGCACCGTGGTCGAGCTGATCACCCAGATCGCCGGGCAGACCAACCTGCTGGCGCTCAACGCCACCATCGAGGCGGCGCGGGCCGGCGACGCCGGCAAGGGCTTCGCCGTGGTCGCCCAGGAGGTCAAGCGGCTGGCCGGCCAGACCGCCCAGGCGACCGACGACATCGCCCGCCAGGTCGCCGAGATCCAGGGCGCCACCGGGACGGCCGTGACGGCGATCCGCTCGATCGCCTCGACCATCGGCGGCATCGACGAGAAGATGACGGCGATCGCCGCCGCGGTGGAGCAGCAGGGCGCCGCCGCCCAGGAGATCACCCGCAACATCCAGCAGGCCTCGACCGGCACCCAGGCCGTGACCCGCACCATCGGCAACGTTGCCGCGCTGAGCCGCGAGACCGGCACGGCGAGCGACGTCGTGCTGCAGTCGGTGGAGACGGTGGCGGCCGACGCCGACCACCTCAGCGGCGACGTGGAGAATTTCCTCGGCCGCGTCCGCGCCGGGTGACGCGGCGTCCGGTGATCAGCTCGGCCTCGCCTTACGGCGCGGCCCTCTTCCCCTCTCCCGCGAGGGGAGAGGGGTTGGACCCGCACCTGTCATTCAGGATTTGGTTCGAGGCGGTCGGCTGGCGTCACAGCGCGACGTTGGCGTCCTTCACGGCCTCGCGCCACAGCACGAGGTCGGCGGCGATCGTCGCCTTGAACTCCTCGGGCGTGGAGCCGATCGGGTCGACGCCGAAACTGTCGAGCTGATCGAGCGTCTTCTTCTCCTTCAGGGCGGCCCGCACCTCGCTGGCCAGACGGTCGACGATCTCCTTCGGGGTGCCGGCCGGGGCGATCAGGCCGTTCCAGGTGTCGGTCTTGAAGCCGGGATAGAACTCCGCCACCGCCGGCACGTCGGGCAGCTTCGGCGAGCGCGTGGCGCTCGACACCGCCAGCGCGCGCAGCGCGCCGCCGGCATGCGGCAGCGCCTCGGAGAGGTTGCCGAAATAGAGCGGCACATGGCCGGCGATGACGTCGGCGACCGCCGGCGCGCCGCCCCGGTAGGGCGTGTGCGCCATCTCGAGGCCGGCCCGCTTCAGGAACAGCGCCATGGTCAGGTGGCCGATGCTGCCGATGCCGCCCGACGCATAGGTGATCTTGCCCGGCCGCTCGCGCGCATAGGCGACCAGCTCGCCGACCGTCTTGGCCGGGAAGGACGGATTGGCCACCAGGCAGAACGGGTTGTTGGCGACATTGCTGATCGGGGCGAAGTCGGCGACCGGATCGTAATTGGTCTTCTTGAGCGCCGGGAACACGGCGATCTGGGCGACCGCCGCGACCATCAGGGTGTAGCCGTCCGCCGGCGAGCGGGCCGTCGCCTCCGCCGCGATGGTGCCGCCGCCGCCGGTGCGGTTCTCCACCACGAACTGCTGGCCGAGCTTGTCGCTCAGATGGAGCGCCAGCAGACGGGCGATCCCGTCGGTGTTTCCGCCGGCCGCGAACGGCACCAGGATGCGGACCGGCCGCTCGGGCCAGCCGCTCGCCCGCGCCGCCAGGGGCAGGCCGGCCGTGGCGGCGCCGGCCACCAGGGCACCGCCCGCCAGCGACTTCAGCAGCGCACGTCGTGTCGTCATGTCTCGCTCCGCTCCGACATAGTGCTCTCGCGCGCCGCGGGGCCCGGATCCCGTCAGTTGCGATCGTTCTGGTGGAAAGTCCTCCCGAGGGGGTTCGTCCCTTGCGGCGCGACGGCGTTCAGTCGATGGCGGCTGCGGCGCGCAGCCCCTCGATCATCGCCGTTCGCATGAGAAACGTGCGTGCCTTGGCCGGATCCGCCGCGGTGTCGCGCAGCTCGCGCAGGCGCTCGCCGCGCACCGCCGGATCCTTCTCCTCCAGCACGCGCTTGTTCTGGATCGTCATGGCCTGCAGGAAGGCGTTGGCCACGTAACGGCGCTGGCGGTCGTACAGGTCGAGCAGGCCGTCGCTCTCGCCGCCGATCACCCGCGTGAGCTTGTCGGCGAGACTGACGGCGTCGTGGATGCCGAAGTTCATGCCCATGCCGCCGAGCGGATTGTTGACGTGGGCGGCGTCGCCGGCGAGCAGCACGCGGCCGCGCCGGTAGGTCGCCGCGACGCGCTGATGCACCGTGTAGAGATTGGTGTGGACGATGCGGATCGGCTCGTCGGTGAGCAGGAAGCCGCGCACCCGCGCCTCGGCGCCCGCATGGTCGAGCAGATCCTCGGCGGCCGCCTCCGGAGGCGTCGGGAACACGACGCGCCAAAGGCCGGGCGGGCCGGCGGCCGGCACCTTGAACAGCGCGCACCACTCGCGCGGATCCGACACGTAGCAGGAATAGGCGAAGCCGCGCCGCTCGAAGTCCCAGGTCGTGGTGACGACCAGGAAACGCTCCTGATAGGTGAAGCCCTCGAACTCGATGTCCTGCGACTTGCGCACCACGCTGCGGCCGCCGTCGGCCCCGATCACGTAAGCGGCCCGATACGCCGTGCCGTCCTCGGTGATCACGTCGGCGCCGCTCGCGTCCTGCGTCACGGTCTCGACCGGCGCGCCGTAGACGATCTCGACGTTGCGGAACGGCGCGAGCCGGTCGGTGAGGATCGCCACCAGCTTGTGCTGCTCGCACTGCAGCCGATACGGATACGGCGTGAGATCGGACAGGACGCCGAGATCGAACTCGGCGACCAGCCCCTCGTCGCGGCCGCGGAACTGCCACTGCGGGCAGAGGATGCCGCGGGCGTGCAGCTCGGCCGTGACGCCGGTCTCGGCATACATCTCCAGGGTCGGCGGATGGAAGGTCGCGGCGCGCGGGTCCTCGTAGATCTCGGTGCGCGCCTCCAGCACCGTGACGGGCACGCCGGCGCGGGCCAGGAACAGCGCGGCCGTGAGCCCGCTCGGTCCCGCTCCGACGACGACGACGCGATCTTCCATCTCCGGCTCCTAAAACTCTTCGAGGATGCGGCCGAAGCCGAAGATGCGGTCGTCGATGCCGCAGCGGCGCAGCGCGTCCCAGTACGTGATCGTGTTCATCGCCAGCACCGGCTTCTCGAGCCACGGCTCCGCTTCCGCCGCGACGGCCGCATTCGCAAGATTTGTGCCGACCTGGAGGATCGCGTCGATGTCGTCGCCGTCGATCTCGCGCAGCAGCTTGCGCAGCGCCGGCGGCTGCACCTCGGCGATGGCGAAGGGCGAGGCGCAGCGCATGCCGACGAGGCGGACGATCTCGAATCCGGCCTCCTTCAGATAGCCGGCGACGATCTCGTCGCCCTTGGGCTGGTGCGGGGTGAGCACGGCGATGCGCTTCGCCCCGAAGGCGGTGAGCGCGGCGGTCGCCGCCGTCGAGCCCATCGACACGCCGACGCCGGCGCGCTTCTCCATCTCGTCCTGCAGCCCGGCCGCCGCGGCGACGCCGCCCGTGAACGCCTCGATGGCGACGCCCATGATCACGTGGTCGGGGGCGCAGGTCATCACCTGGTCGAGCGCCGGAAAGATGCCGTCGCGCATGCGCTGCATGTGGGCCAGGAAGCCGGCCTCGCTCGCCTCGATCGGCTTGTTCTCCAGCGTCAGGCGGGCGACGTGATTGGTGACGCCGCGCGGCCGCAACGCCTCGCATTCGGGACCGACCACCGTGTTGGTCGAGGGAACGACGATGCCGATCTTTCTGCGGTAACCGAGTGCGTCCACGCGCAACGCCTTTCCGTTCGTAGGCCGTGATCACATGGTACGAACGTCCCACGAAGCGCGGGAATGACAATCTCGGTCACGCTGATTTCGCCGTTTGAGAAGGCAGCTCACGCGATTGCCGAAAGTTTGTGCGCTGCGTGATGAGGAGTGCGGCGCCGGACCGTCCACCTCACGAGACGGCTGCTTCGCAGCCTCCTCGTGAGGTGGCGGAGAGAGACGCTCGGTCGCGCCGATCACCCGCGGAACATCTGCCCGCCGTCGACGTCCAGCACGGTGCCGCTGAGATAGGAGGCGCGCGGCGAGGCGAGCATCACGGCGAGGTCGCCGATCTCGGCCGGCTCGGCGAGACGGCCGAACGGCAGCGGCCCGAGCGCTTCCGGCCAGCGGCTCTCGTCACCGAAGCGGTCCTGCGCCTTCTTCCGCGCCAAGGTCTCGATGCGGTCGGTGCGGGTCGGCGACGGGTTGATGCCGAAGACGCGCACGTTCCAGTCGACGCTTTTCGCGCCGACCGCGCGGGTGAGCGCGATCAGCGCGGCGTTGCCGGCGGAGCCGCAGACATACTCGAACCGCGGCGCCTGGCCGGCCATGCCGATGATGTTGAGGATGACGCCCGCGCGTCGCGCCTTCATGGCTTCGAGATGGAGCTGCATCAGGTGGACGTAGCCGAACACCTTGAGCTGCCAGGAATCGATCCAGGTCTGCAACGCGAGGCCGAGCAGGTCGCCGCCCGGAATGGCGCCGGCATTGTTGACCAGCACGTCGACGCTCGGATGCGCCGCGAACAGGCGCTCGCGCTCGGCCGCCTGCGCCAGATCGCCCGCGAAGGTGTCGACCGCGCCCAGCGTCGCGAGATCGCGCGCCGTCGCGTCCAGCGAGGCGGCGTCGCGACCCGTGATCACCACGCGGGCGCCCTCGCGCAGAAAGCTCTCGGCGACCGCGCGGCCGATGCCGCGCGACGCGCCGGTGACCAGCACGCTCTTCCCCGACAGATCCAGATCCATGATCACCCCTCCGCCGGCACGGCGCTCGAGAACCAGTCGGCCAGTCGGCTGCCGGTCACGAAGCCGACCTCGGGCGACGCTATCAGCGTGTCCAGCATCTCCTCCAGCTCGTGGATGCGATGCGGCACGGCGATCAGATGCGGATGCAGCCCGATGGCGAACACCATGGCGCTCTTCTGGCACTCGCGCTCGAAGCGGCGCAGCGTGAAGGCGACGCGGCGCGCCATCTCGCCGGTGGCGTGGCGCTCGATCGCGTAGATGATCGAGTCGTTGACCTCGAGGTTGTACGGCATGGCGATCAGCGGGCCGCCCTTGGTGGTCATCCAGGACGGCCGGTCGTCGACCACCCAGTCGCACACATAGTCGACGCCGGCGACCTTCAGGATGTCGGGCGTGTCGACGGTCTCGCGCAGGCCGGGCGACAGCCAGCCGCGCGGGCGCGTCCCCGTGAAGGCCGCGAGCGCGCCGAGGCTTTCGCGGACGAGAGCTTCTTCTCCGCCGGCGACGTGATTGGTCGCCTTCTGATGCATGCCGTGGCCGATGAACTCCCAGCCGGCGTCGCGCATCGCCTCGGCGGCCGGCCGGTAGGCGTCGATCACGCCGGCATTGATGCTGGTCGAGGCCGGCAGGCCGCGCGTCGCGAAGGCTTCCAGGATGCGCGGCAGGCCGGCCCGCATGCCGTAGTCGGCCCAGGAGAAGTTCGGCACGTCCGGCACCGTGTCGCGGCCGTGCGGCGGCGTCACGATGGTGCGCGGCATCGGCTGGTCGAACTGCCAGTTCTCCACGTTGACCACGAGGTGCACCAGGATCCGCTTGCCGTCGAGCGGCGGCAATGGCGTCCGGGTCGAGGAGAGCCGGTAGGGAATGCGGGGGTTGGCCATGGGTTTTTCAGTCTGTTGCTCGGGTCAGTAACGGACGCGGAATGTGCGGCCTACCCCCCTCCCTGTCCCTCCCCCACAAGGGGGGAGGGAACGCAGGAGCGAGGCGCCAGGGTGTGCGGCGCACGTCGTCGATGTCTAAAGCGTGCCGCGTGTCGCAGCAGGCCCCCTCCCCCCTTGTGGGGGAGGGGTGGGGAGGGGGGTAGCCGCAACCGCTGAGGTCAATGGTGAGCACCCTGTCGCCTCAATGATGCATCACGTTCATCTCCGCCAAAATGTCCGCCTTGTGGGCGATGAAGGCGGGGCTGGTCAGGCTGGCGATGGAGCGCGGGCGCGGCAGGGTGATCTCGATGGTGCGCACGATGCGGCCGGGGCGCGCCGACATCACGCAGACGCGGTCGGACAGCAGGATCGCCTCGTCGATGTCGTGGGTGACGAACAGCACCGTGGTGCCGAGCGTCTCCCACACGTCGAGCAGGAGCTGCTGCATGGAGAGGCGGGTCTGCGCGTCGAGCGCGCCGAACGGCTCGTCCATCAAGAGCGCGCGCGGGCTCATGGCGAGCACGCGGGCGATGCCGACGCGCTGGCGCATGCCGCCGGAGAGCTGTACGGGCAACGCTTCGGCGAACGACTCCAGCCCGACGAGACGAATGAGCTCGCGGGCTCGGGGCTCGTAGACGTCGCGTGAAATGCCCTGCACCTTCGGACCAAAAATCACGTTGTTCCACACGTCGAGCCAGGGGAACAGCGCGGCCTCCTGGAAGACCACGCCGCGGTCGGGTCCCGGCCGGGTCACCGGCCGGCCGTCGAACAGCAGGTTGCCGGCGCTGAGCCGGTCGAAGCCGGCGAGCAGATTGAGCAGCGTCGACTTTCCGCAGCCCGACGGCCCCAGGAGCGCGACGAAATCGCCCTCGCCGATCGACAGACTCACGTCGTCGAGCGCCCGCACGGTGCGGACGCCCGGAAAGGTCTTGCAGACGTTCTGGAACAGCACGGTGCCCATGTGATCCCTCACGCCTGATGCGACTGCAGGCGGCGCCAGGTCAGCGCCCAGCGCTCGATCGCGAGGACCAAGCGGTCGCTGAGATAGCCGAGCAGGCCGATCGTGATCATGTCGGCGATGACGACGTCCATGCGGCCGACGTAATAGGCGTCCCACAGCACGTAGCCGAGGCCGGACTTCACCGCCACCATCTCGGCGACGATCACGGCCGTCCAGCCGATGCCGAGGCCGATGCGCAGGCCGGTGAAGATCGACGGCAGCGCGGCCGGCAGCACGACGCGGCGCAGGATGGTGAACGGTCCGGCCCCCATCATCAGCGCGGCCCGGATCAGGATGCGCTCGACGTCGCGGGCGCCCTGGCTGGTGTTGACGACGATCGGATAGAAGGCGCCGAGCGCGATCAGGAAGATCGCGCCCCCCGGCCCGATGCCGAACACGGCGATCGAGAAGGGCAGCCAGGCCGTGATCGGGATCGGCCGCAGCACCTGGACGGTCGGATCGAGCGCGCCGGCGGCGGCGCGGCTCCAGCCGATGGCGATGCCGGTCGGCACGCCGATCAGGATGGCACAGCCGAAGCCCTTGGCGACGCGCTCCGCCGAGTAGAGCAGGTTGGAGAGCCAGGTCCCCGAATAGGGATTGAGGCCGAGCCCCTGGGCCCCGAAGGCCCAGGTCCACCACGCCGCCCACACCCGGTCCGGCGT
>NZ_NPEX01000281.1 GCF_003258865.1 Rhodoplanes roseus
ACGACGCCGCCTCCTCGACCGGCAGAGCGCGGCGGCCGAGGGCCAGGCCGGCGGCGGCGAAGCCGCGCCGCCGCATGGCGCCGGTGGACAAGGCCTGCGGGCCGGCGACATGGCCGATGCGGGCGTGCCCGAGGCCGGCCAGATGCTCGACCGCGAGGCCGATCCCGCGCAGGTCGTCGCTCAGCACGGCGGGCGCCCGGCCGCTGTCGTCGGTGCGGTTGATCAGCACGATCGGCGCCGGGCCGTCGAGCCAGTCGTCGAGCACGGCGTCGTGCAGCGTCGCCGAGGCGAGGATCAGGCCGTCCACCTGGCGCTCGATCATGGCGGACAGGATGCGGCGATGCCGCTCGGGATCGTTGGCCGTGTCGGCCACGATGGTCAGATAGCCCTGCTCCTGCAGGGTGTGCTCGATGCCGTGCAGGATCGCCGGGAAAAGCAGGCTGGCGAGGTCCGGCACCACCAGCCCCACCATGTGGGAGCGGCGCGTGCGCAGGCTCGAGGCCGCCGTATTGGCCCGGTAGCCGAGCCGCACCGCCGTCTCCAGCACGCGCGCCACGATCCCCGGATTGACGCGCGCCCGGGTCGCCGGGCTGAGCGCCCGCGACACCGTGGAGAAGTGCACGCCGGCCGCCTCGGCGACCTGCTTGATCGTGACGGTCGGTTTTCGCGCGGCCATTGGACCCTCCGGTATTGGGTATCGCATCAGCAAACGATTGCAGCAAGGTGTCCTGGTTTCGCCCCGCGGTGGATTGACTCGCCCAGCGGGATATGGCGAGATGCGCTTGCAAACGTTTGCTGGCCCCAAGGAGAACAACGCCGATGGCCCCCCGCATCAGCTACGTGGACCCTGCTACCATCACGGATCCGGACATGCTCGAGGAGCTGGACCGCTGCGCCCGCGAAGGTACGCCGCGTCCCGAGAGCCAGGCCGTGCGGGCGCACGTGCCGGCCGTGTTCTGGTCGTTCGCCAACACCTGGCGCGACGTGTTCCACCAGGGCGTCGCCGACCACAGCATCAAGGAGCTCTGCCGCGTCTACGTCTCGCGCTCGGTGCTGTGCGAGTTCTGCGGCAACCAGCGCTCGATCAAGTCCGCCAAGGCCGGGCTGGTCGAGGCCGACTACATGGACCTGATCAATTTCGAGGCCTCGTCGCGCTACGACGCGAAGCAGAAGGCGGCGCTGTCCTATGCCGAGGCGATCACCTGGGATCTGCCGACCGACGACGCCTTCTGGGCGCGGCTGCACGCGCATTTCTCCGAGCCCGAGCTGGTCGAGATCGGCTACTTCATCGCGACCACGATGGGCCAGCAACGCTGGCTGCGCACCCTGAACATCGAGCACCACCAGATCCTGGCCGGCCAGGACGGCTCGATGGCCCCCGGCTTCGAGACCGCCGACGCGCTGCAAAAGTCCAAGGCCGACCCGGACTACTGGGCGAAGTCCAAGGCCCGCCCCGCCACCGCGGCGTGACGCGGGCGGTGGCGGACGGCGGACGCAGGCGCGGCCGAGCTGCCGCGACGATGAAGCGGTCCCTGCCGTTTGGACCGTCCGCTCCGGACTCAGTGTGCCCCGGACAAGGCGCGTCGGGCCACAGGCCCGAGGTGCCGCCGAGCCCGGGCCCAGGGCTGCGCGGCACAGCCTCGCCTGATCGCCCTCGTGTCCCGGGTCACGGCGCGTCGCGCCGCGCCCGGGACACGAGGCTGGTCCGAACAGACCACCCCATCCCTTGCCTCTCCGTCACGTTGGGCCTGCTATACTGCGGGCATGCCAGACCGTGCTCCGCTTCCCGTCTCCGCTCCCGCCGCCGCGCCCGTGCCGCTGCCGACGACCAAGGCCCGCCTCACCGCCCGGACCCTGCTGCTCGGCGACCGCATCGACACGGCCGGCCTGGAGCGCAGCGACCTGATCTCGACGACGCCGCTCGCCTTCCGGTCCGGCGCGGCCGGCTACGCGGTGCTGTTCCGCTACGGCGTCGCCGTGCTGGTCGGCCTGTCGCCGGTCGAGGAGGACGAGCTGTTGCGGGCGCTCGGGCCGCGCCTGTTCGGGCGCTACGAGCGGATCGAGGACGAATCGACCGTCGTCGAGATCGCGCCCGAGCAGGACGACCAGGTGGTGCCGGGCGGCCCGGTGGCGGTCCGCGCCCTCACCCCGCCGCGCCTCCTGGTGATCGCCGACGTGCTGGCCAAGAACGCGGCGCTGTCGCGCGACGAGCGCGAGGTCGGCAAGGTGATCGAGGTGATGGAGCCGTTCGCGGCCGCCCTCGCCCGCACCGGCAAGACGCCGTCGAACCGCCGCCAGATGCTCAAGACCATCGGCCAGGCCCTGCAGGTGCAGCACCGGCTCGCCGGCCGCGTCGAGATCGAGGACAAGCCCGACATCCTGTGGGACCAGCCCGAGTTCGAGCGCCTGTGGCTGCGCCTCGCCGACGAGTACGAGCTCAAGGAGCGCGCCACCTCGCTGGCCCGAAAGCTCGCCGTGATCGACGACACGGCGCACGCCCTCACCGAGATCATCGACACCGAGCGCGGCGTGCGGCTCGAGGTGACCATCATCGCCCTGATCGTCGTGGAGGTCCTGGTCGCCTTCTACGAGCTGTTCGTTCGCGGCAGCACGCATTGAGGCCTGCGGGACGGACCGGCGCACCGCAACCTGCTCTTGCATGATGACCTCTTCCCCTCGCGCCGGTAGCTGCTATGACGAACGGGCTATGCTCGAATCGATCCTCTTTCGCGACCAGACCGACGCCGATACCGACGCGGTCCGCACCCTCGTCACGGCGGCCTATCACGGCCTGCCCCACGCCTCCGGCACCGAGCCCTTCATCATGGACGCGCTGTGGCGCAGCGGCGCCGCCGCCGTCGCCCTGGTGGCGCAGGACGCCTCCGGCCTGGTCGGCCAGGCGGCCTTCTCGGCCGTGCACATCTTCGGCCCGGACGGCGCCGGCACCGGCTGGTTCGTGCTCGGCCCGCTGTCGGTTCGGCCGGACCGCCAGCACCAGGGCATCGGCTCGGCCCTGATCCGCCACGGGCTCGCCCGCCTGCGCACCAGGGGCGCGGCGGGCTGCCTGGTGGTCGGCGATCCCGGCTATTACGGCCGCACCGGGTTTCGGGTCGTCGGCGGCCTGCACGTCCCCGGCATCCCCGACCGCTACGTCCAGGCCCTCCCCTTCGCCGGCCTCCCGCCGACCGGCATCATCGAGCTGCACGAGGCGTTCTCGGCGGCGGAGTGAAACGGCTGCGATGCGCAGTGGCCGGCTCTGCGCCGCCACCCACGGGGCGAGCGAGGGACACCTCGACCGGTGAACCGGCCTCAGGTCAGGGTCGGCCGAGAAACGCCAGCAGGCGCGGCACGACCTGGTCGCGGGCCTCGTCCATCAGCCAGTGGCCGGAGCCCTTCACGATCACGCCTTCGACATCGTCGGCGACGAGGCGAGCCTGGGCGATCAGGCCCTCGCCGGACGCCTTCTCGCCGGTCAGCACCAGCATCGGCATCGACAGGGGCTTCTTCGCGAATGCGGCGAAGTCCTCGGCATCCTGCGCGAAGGCGCGAAACACCTCGAAGCCGGCACGCATGGCGCCCGGCTGCGCGTAGGCGCTCGCGTAGAACTGCCGGTCCGCCTCGGAGACCGAATGCGCCGGATCGGCGGCAAAATCGTTCCAGAAGTGCTCGAAGTAGATGCGCTCGCGGCCCTCCACCAGGGCCAGCGGCGTCTTGCCGTAGAAGTGGAAGTGCCAGAGGTCGCGCAAGAGCCAGACGCTCGTCCAGTCGCCGACGCCGGGCAGGAACGCGTCCATCAGCGCGATCCGCTCGACCTCGTCGCGGTACTGCGCCGCATAGGCGTAGGCGACCATCAGGCCGATGTCGTGCCCGACCACGGCGACGCGGCCGAAGCCCAGCGCGGCGGCAAGCGCGTGAATGTCACGCGCCATCGACGCCTTCTCGTAGCCGCCCTCGGGCTTGTCCGACGCGCCGAAGCCGCGCAGGTCGGGGGCGATCACGGTCCGGCTCTTGGCCAGCTCGGGGATCAGCGGCCGCCACATGTGGCTGGTCTGGGCGTAGCCGTGCAACAGCAGCACCGGCTCGCCCTCGCCCGCCGCGAGATAATGCAGCCGAAGCCCGTCGACCTCGGCGAAGCGGCTGTCGATTCGGTCGTCGCTCACGATCGCCCTCCGCCCGGTCCATGAAGACCGACCCTAACCGACAGCGGTCACGCGCCGGCGGTTCGGAGGTAAGGTGCGGCCCGTTATTGGCTGCGTTGTCGGCGCCGCGTCATTGTGATCCCTTAACACCGACGACGTGGTTCACGCTTGCCCCGGCCAGCCGGGCCAAGGAGGCGCGATGTTTCCGGTTCCGACCATGGTGTTCCTCACGCACGGGGTGGGCACCCACAAGCAGCCGCTGACGGCGTTCGAGTACGCGCTGCGCGACGCCGACATCGAGCAGCAGAACCTGGTCACGGTGTCGTCGATCCTGCCGCCGCGCTGCCGGCTGATTCCGCGCGAGGCCGGGGTGCCGACGCTGGCGCCGGGCGAGATCACGTTCTGCGTCATGGCGCGGGCGGAGACCAACGAGCCCGGCCGGCGCATCGTCGCCTCGATCGGGCTGGCGCGGCCGAAGGACCCGGCCCTCTACGGCTACATCTCGGAGCACCACGGCTACGGCATGACCGAGCAGCAGGCCGGCGACTACGCCGAGGATCTGGCCGCCACCATGCTGGCCTCGACGCTCGGCATCGAGTTCGACCCGAACGCCGCCTGGGACGAGCGGCGCAAGCTCTACGAGACCTCGGAGCTGATCGTCGACACGCTGTCGATGACGGCCGCCGCCACCGGTGCCGACAACGGCGACTGGACCTGCGCGGTCGCCTGCGCCGTGTTCCGCTTCACACCGGCCGAGCAGCTCGGATGAGCGGCTCCTCGCCCGCCACCTTCGCGCTGCCGGCCAGCTTTCTCGGGCTGACCGCGCCGGCGAGCGACGCCGCCTGGTGCATCGGCGGCATCCCGCTCGATGTCGGCACCACCAACCGCTCGGGCGCCCGCGACGGACCGGCCGCGATCCGCCGGGCCAGCCGCATGCTGGTCGACGGCGCCCATCCGGTGCATCGCATCGAGCCGGCGCTTCTGCCGGTCGCCGACATCGGCGACTTCTCCATCGCGCTCGGCGACATCCAGAAGAGCCTGAGCCTGATCGAGAAGCAGGCGGCTTCCGTCGATCACCTGATCGCGCTCGGCGGCGAGCACGGCATCACGCTGCCGCTCTTGCGCGCGCTCGCCCGGCGGACGGGGCCGCTGGCGCTCGTCCATTTCGACGCGCATGTCGACACCTGGCCCGACAATTTCGGCCAGAAATACGCGCACGGCTCGGTGTTCTTCCACGCCATCGAGGAACGCCTGGTCGATCCGCACAAGGCCGTGCAGATCGGCATCCGCTCGCCGATGGACAACGACGTGCAGGACTGGACGCGCGCCCGCGGCGTCCGGATCCTGTCGTCGGAAGCCGTGCACGAAATGGGGCCGGCCGCCGTGGCCGAGGAGATCCGCAGCGTCGTCGGTGACGCCACCGCCTATCTCAGCGTCGACGTCGACGTGCTCGACCCCGCCTTCGCGCCCGGCACCGGCACGCCCGAGGTCGGCGGGCTGGCGAGCTGGCAGCTCCTGGCGATCCTGCGCCGGCTCGGCGGCATCGCCTTCGCCGGCATGGACGTGGTCGAGGTGGCGCCGGCCTACGACGTCTCCGAGATCACGGCCCTGGCCGCCGCCACCGTCGCCTGGGAGTACTTGGCGCTGATGGGCAAGAACGCTGCCGGGTGAGCTCGCCCGGCCGACGAGGCGGCTGGCCTACCGCTTGGCGCCGCCTTTCAGTGCGGCGCGAAAGAACGCCTCCGCGTCGGTGCGGAACGCCGCCCGGGACACGTCCTCGGAATAGAACATGTGGCCACCGCGATAGACCTTCAGGGCGGCGCGCTCCGGCGATCCGTAGACCGGGAGCTGGTCGAGGATCAGCTTGTTGGCGAAATACGGCGTGACCAGATCGCTCGCCCCGTGGACCACCAGCAGGCGGGCGTCGCGGTCGCCCGAGAGGATCGTGCGCAGCTCGTCCACCACCTGCGGGGACGAGCGGCTGCGGCCCCAGTTCCACTGCCCGTTCACCTCGTCGTTGAGGATCCGGTACGGCTGGTCGTGGCTCCATTTGAGCGGCCCGCGATAGAGCTCGGTCATGGCGGAGACGAGCGGCGCCTTGGTGGCGTCGAGCACCGGGTCGGGGAAATGCGTCTGCGCCGCCGACGGGGTCGGATCGAACGCCGTGACGGTGGCGTCGTAGGCGCTGCCGACGAGGCCGCGGTCGCGGTAGAGTTCGCGCTGGAAGGTCCGCATGTCGATGCGGCCGGCGAGGCGCTTGACCAGCGCGGCGTCGAGACCGGTGAGCGCGGCGACCCGGGTCGTCATGCGGTCCACCGCCGCCTGGTCGCGCTCGCCCCGCATCAGGTCGGCCAGATAGTCGGTCGCGGCGTAGCGCTCGGCCTCGGCGAGGGCCTCCGCCGTGTAGGCGCCCTTCAGCTCCAGCGCCGCCGCCGCCATCGAGGGCAGCAGCGTCACCCAGGACTGCGGCAGATGGCGGCGCTGGCCCAGCATGGCGAAATCCAGCACCGGCGAGACCAGCACCAGGCCGCGCACCCCGACTCCCTCGCGGGTGGCGAGCGCGCGGGCGAGCTTCGGCACCCGGAAGCCGCCGTAGCTCTCGCCGACCAGGAACTTCGGCGCGCGCTGGCGGCCGTTCTGGTCGATCCACTTGCGCACCACCACGGCGAGCGCCTCGGCGTCGCCGTCGACGGACCAGAAGTGACGGCGGGCCGAATCATCGCCGACGATCCGGCTGTAGCCGGTGCCGGGCGGATCGATGAAGACGAGGTCGGTGAAGTCCAGCCAGGTCTCCGCATTGGGAACCAGGACCGGCGCGGTCGAGGCGGTGGCGCCGTCGAGCGGCAGCCGCCACGGGCCGACGGCACCGATGTTCAGATAGGCCGAGGCGGCGCCGGGGCCGCCGTTGAACAGGAACGTCACGGGCCGCGGCGGCGCGTCGGGGCCGGCCGCCGGCATCGTGAAGGCCACATAGGCGACCTCGGCCCGCAGCGGGCCGCCGTCGCCCTCGAACAACGGGATCGAGCCCGCCGTCGCCTTGAACCGCAGGGTGCGGCCGCCGGCCTCCAGGGTGTGCTCGGTCGTCGAATCGGAAGGCAGCCGGCGGGCATTGGCGTCGCGTCCGGACTGCGCCGCCGGACGCTCCGGCGGGGTGGACGGCCGGGCGGACGGCCGGGCCGCGGGCCGGTCCGGGGCCGGT
>NZ_NPEX01000282.1:0-2852 GCF_003258865.1 Rhodoplanes roseus
GAGCGGCGAGCGCCTCTCCGCCGACGTCGTGATCGTCAATGCGGACGTCGCGGCGGTCGCCGACGGCCGGCTCGGCGCCACGGCGCGCCGCGCGGTGCCGCGCGTGGCGGCGGAAGCGCGCTCGCTCTCCGCCGTCACCTGGACCATGCTGGCGGAGGCCGAGGGCTTTGCGCTGCATCATCACACGGTGTTCTTCTCGCGCGACTATCCGGGCGAGTTCGACGCGCTGCAGCGCGGCCGCGCCGTCCCTGCCGATCCCACCGTCTATGTCTGCGCCCAGGATCGCGCGCCCGGCAGCGCCGATCCGTTCGGTCCGGAGCGGCTGCTGATGCTGATCAACGCGCCGCCGAACGGCGACACGGCGCGGTTCTCGCCGGAGGCGCTCGCGGCCTGCGAAAACGCCACGCTGGCGCGGCTCGCCGCCTGCGGATTGCGGCTGCGCATCGTGCCGGACGCCTGCACGGTCACCACCCCCGCCGACTTTCACCGGCTCTTTCCGGGCACCGGAGGAGCGCTCTACGGAAGGGCTTCACACGGATGGATGGCATCGTTCCAACGGCCGGGATCCCGCACCAGAATTCCGGGCCTGTATCTGGCGGGGGGCAGCACGCATCCGGGACCGGGCGTGCCGATGGCGGCCCTGTCGGGCCGGCTGGCGGCGGCCGCCGCGACGGCGGACCGCGCTTCGACGAGCCGGTCGCCCCGGGCGGCTATCTCTGGTGGTACGTCGACGCGCTGAGCGAGGACGGCCGCCACGGCCTCACCATCATCGCCTTCGTGGGCAGTGTCTTCTCGCCCTATTACGCCTGGGCGCGCCGGCGCACGCCCGGCGGCGCCGCCGATCCGCAGGATCATGTCGCCCTCAACGTCGCGCTCTACGGCGCGACGCGGCGCTGGGCCATGACGGAGCGCGGCCGCAATGCGCTCTCCCGCGACGCGGACGAGATCCGGATCGGCCCGAGCGCGGTCGCCTGGGACGGTACGACGCTGACCATCACGATCGACGAGACCACCGTGCCGGTGCCGTCGCGCCTGCGCGGCACCGTGCGGGTGCGGCCGGCGGCGCTCACCGGCGCGAGCTTCGCGCTCGACGCGGCAGGGCTGCATCTGTGGCGGCCGATCGCGCCGGTCTGTTCCGTGGAGGTCGACTTGGCGCGGCCGGGCCTGTCGTGGCGGGGACACGGCTATCTCGACAGCAACCGCGGCGAGACGCCGCTGGAGAGCGCCTTCGTGCGCTGGGACTGGTCGCGCGCCACGCTCGCCGACGGCGCGGCCGTGCTGTATCACGCCGTCCGCCGCGGCGACGCGGCCGCCGACGGCGAGGAGCGCGCCCTCGCCTTGCGGTTCGACCGCGCCGGAGGCGTGACGCCGGTCGAGACGCCACACCGCATCGCGCTGCCCGACACGTTGTGGCGGCTGCCGCGCGAGACGCGCGGCGACACCCCGGACGGCATGACGGTCGCCGAGACGTTCGAGGACTCGCCCTTCTACGCGCGCTCGCTGCTCACCGGACGCCTGTTGGGCGAGCCGGTCTCGGCCGTGCACGAGAGCTTGTCGCTCGACCGCTTCGCCGCGCCATGGGTGCAGGCGATGCTGCCCTTCCGCATGCCGCGGCGGCGGTGACGCACGATCACCGGTCCGGCGCGCCCGGGCTGCCGGCGCTGTGGTCGGAGAAGGAGCGCTTGAGGGCCTCACGGTTGCTGCGTCGCCGCGTGAAGGCGAAGAGCTGCATCACGGCGAAAGCGAAGAAGGCCCCGAGCGTCATCAAGGCGAGCGTCGGGATGAAGGCGTCCCACGACATGGTGTCCTCGTCGTCTGGCTGAACGGAAGGCCTGGGGAGATGCTCCCGGCGGGCTCGGCGCGACTGCGCCTTTGTCCAGCCAACGCGACACCGCGGCTTTCGATCCTCCGACGCGATGCTCGGCGTGCACGATGTGCTGCGCCGGCCCCGCACCTGCCGCACAACGCTGCTCGACGAGCTGCTCCAACACCTGTGCCCCGGACAAGGTGCGTCAGGCCGCCGGCCTGATGCACCGCAGAGCCGGGGCCCAGGGCGACTCGGGACACGTTTCGTCTGTCGCTTTGGGTCAGGTCCGCGGCGCGATGGGCCGCGCCGTGACACCAGGCGATCAGCGCCAGCGGATCTCGAACGCGCAGGCCGGTGCGCCGGCCGCTTCGCAGGCGGTCTCGATCACGCGCGCGTTTCGATGCACCAGGGTGCGGAACAAACGCTCGAAGGTGGCACCATAATAGTCGCACAGCGGCGCCGGCGCCTTGGCGCCGCGGCACACCGGACAGCCGGCGATGCTGAACCGCACCGGATGCCCCGCGACCGCCACGAAGGTGCCGCTGCCCGCGAAAGTCCAGGAATGCTTGCCGATCGCGCCGAGCAGGATGCGGGCCGAGATCGCGGCGGGTAGCACCTTCAGGATCGGCTGGATGGCCTTCGGGATGCGGTTGGCGAGCAGATAATCGGCGGTGAGGAGGCCGGCCTGCCGCCCGACCTCCCGGGCACGCGCGGCGCCGAGCTGGGAGCGCACCACGGTGTGGATCGCGACGACGTCGCGCTCGTCGACCATGTGGTCGGGGGCGTGCTCGAGATGGTGCGACAGCTCGGCCAGCCCGAACAGCCATGCCGTCTCTTCGTGGCCGACCTGCTCGTCCAGCGCCTCGATCATCCGGATGATCGCGTTCGGCCCGATGCGGGCGACCGGCGCGGCGGCGTGATCAGACGCGTCGTGATCGGACGCGGCGTGGGCGGATGCGTCGGTCGAAGGATGCTCGGCAGCGCTCGTCGCCACGGCGGATAACCTCAGAAGTGGTCATGGCCGGGCGTGTCCCGGCCATCCACG
>NZ_NPEX01000282.1:2862-7337 GCF_003258865.1 Rhodoplanes roseus
GGGACGAGCCCGGCCATGGCGACGCGGAGACCGCCGACCTCAGCAGGCCCGCACGGTCTCGGGCTTGTCGTCCTTCTTCTTCTTGCGGCCCTTGGGGGCGGCCTGAAGGTCGGCGGTCTGCGCCTCGGTGATGGTGCGCGTCTCGTCGAACTTGAAGTCGACCTTCTTGGACTGCGGACCCCAGTAGCCGACGCGGCCGAGGTCGTAGAACTTCCGCTCGAACGAGCTCTTCAGATAGGCCTTCATGCAGCCCATCATGTAGCGGCGCTTCTCGCGGTCCCGGATGAACGGATACTCCAGGAACATCTTCCGCATGTAGAAGCGGCGGTAGTTGTTCATCACGCGGTCGAGCAGCTCGGGCCGCGTCATCGCGTCCGGCTTCATGATCGGCGTGACGAAGTTGTACTTCTCGAAGTCGAACACCTCGACCTTGTCGCCCATGTCCTGGAACAGGTCGGAGAACGGCCACGGCGTGAACATCGACCAGTTGGCCATGTCGCAGCCCCAGTCGCGGGCCATCTGATAGGTCTCTTCCAGAGTCTCGCGGGTCTCGTTCTCGAGGCCGACGATGAACTGCGCCTCGGAGACGATGCCGTGCTGGCGCAGCAGCTCGATGGCGCGCTTGTTCTGCGCCACCGTGGTCTCCTTGTTGAACAGGTCGAGCTTGAGCTGCGCCGCCGCCTCGGTGCCGAGCGAGATGTGGATCAGGCCGGCCTTGCGGTAGAGCGGCAGCAGCGCTTCGTCGCGCAGGATGTCGGTGACGCGCGTGTTGATGCCCCACATCACCGGCAGCTTGCGGCGCACCAGCTCCTCGCACAGCGCCACGAACTTCTTGCGGTGGATGGTCGGCTCCTCGTCGGCCAGGATGAAGAAGCCGACGTCGAACTCCTTCACCAGAACCTCGATCTCGTCGACCACCTTGATCGGATCGCGGACCCGGTAGGTGCGCCAGAACTTCCACTGCGAGCAGAACGAGCAGGTGAACGGGCAGCCGCGGGCGAAGTTCGGGATCGCGACACGACAGCCGAGCGGGATGTAGTTGTACTGGTTCCAGTTCAGGATGCCCCAGTCGGGGCTGAGCATGTCGAGATTCTCGATCGGCGGGGCGGAGGCCGTGGCAATGATGGTGGCGCCGTCCGAATAGGCGATGCCCTTGACGCTGTCGGGGTCCTTCTTGAACTCGCCGGAGTCGATCGCGCGCACCAGGTCGAGCAGGATCTGCTCGCCCTCACCGCGGATCACCACGTCGATCCACGGCGCCTCGGCCAGCACCTGCTTGTACATGAAGGTCGCATGGATGCCGCCGATCGCCGTGACGGCGGTCGGGCATTCTTCCCTCGCGATCTGGAGCGCCCGCTCGGCCTTGTAGATGGCCGGCGTGATGGCGGTGGCGCCGATGAAGTCCGGCTTGATGCTGCGGAACTTCTCGCGGAGCTGCTCCTCCGAGAGATCGTCCGTCATGGCGTCGACGAAGGTGACGTCGGTGAAGCCGTTCGCCTTGAGCGTCCCGGCCAGATAGGCGACCCAGGCGGGCGGCCAGTTGCCGGCGATCTCCGCTCCGCCCGAGTGATAGTTGGGATGCAGGAGCAGAATGCGCATGGCGAACCTCCCGGTGTACGCGTTCGATCGGCTGTCTCGATCGGCGACTTGATCAATGGCCGTGATTGTCAATCACCATTAGACAGCACGGAGTGACAATCGAAATTGACAATTGTCATGAAACGCCGCCGTGGGGCGGCGATCGTGATCAGGTTTCCAGCCCGGCCAGCCGGGCGTTGCGACGTTCCGCGGCGGCGACGCCGTCGCGCTGTCCGAGCCGCTCGAACAGATCGAGCACCCAGACGATGCGCGGGCCGAGATCCCACCACGATGCGAGAGCCGGATCGGGCCGTACGCGGCCGAGCGGATGAGACGTGACGGCGTCGATCAGGAAGGCGGTCTCGGCGAGCGGCGGCGCGGCGCGCCCCCGTCCCACCAGCGGCGCGGCCGCGAAGGAGCGGGCGAGCAGAGCGAGCTTGCGGCGGCCCCGCACATAGGCGCGCCGCGACACGGAATCGAGGCCGTTTTTCTCGATCACCCGGCCGATCTCCGCATACATGATGCGGGCGGCCAGGATGCCGGGCCGGCAGCCGAAGGGCAGCCCGGCGACGCCGGCCTCGGCCCGGACATAGAGCGCCTCCGCCGCGGCGAGCAGCCGCTCCACCACGCTGGCGAGGCGCGCGTCGAAGCAGGGGGCGGCGAGCCAGGCGTCGGGATCGAGGCCGGCCTCGCGCATCCAGGCGAGCGGCAGATAGATGCGGCCCATGCGGGCGTCCTCGCCGACGTCGCGGGCGATGTTGGTGAGCTGCATGGCGACGCCGAGATCGCAGGCGCGCGCCAGCGTGTCGGGATCGCGCACGCCCATCAGCAGCGTCATCATGGCGCCGACCGTGGCGGCCACCCGGGCCGAGTAGGCGTAGACGCCGGCGATGTCCTCGTAGCGGCGGCCGTCGGTGTCCCAGGCGAGGCCTTCGAGCAGCGCCTCCGGAATCGCCCGCGGGATCGCGTAGCGGGCCACCATGTCGGCGAAGGCGCGGTCGGTCGCGGTCGGCAGCGGCCGGCCCTCGTAGGCGAGGTCGAGCCGCTCGCGCAGCCGCGCCAGCGCGTCGCGCTCACGGTCCTCGTTGTCGACCGCGTCGTCGGCGAAGCGGCAGAAGGCGTAAAGCGTGTAGGCCGGCGCCCGGATCGAGCCGGGCAGCAGCAGGGATGCGGCGAAGAAGGTGCGCGAGCCCTGCCGGATCATCGCCCGGCAGGCGTCGACATCCGCTTCGGAGGCGTTACGGGTTTCCAGCCAGATCGGCACCATGGGGCACCACGGAATCGAGCACGCGGGCGGACGACAGGACGCCGGGCAGGCCGGCGCCCGGATGGGTGCCGGCACCGACCAGGAACAGCCGGTCGACCTCCTCGCTGCGGTTGTGGGGACGGAACCACGCGCTCTGGGTGAACACGGGCTCGAAGCCGAACGCCGCCCCGAGAACGGAGCGGAGTCGCGTGTGGAAATCCTGCGGCGTGACGATGCGCGAGGTCACGACGTTCTCTTCGAGCCCCGGCAGGACCGTGCGGGACAGGAAGTCGGAAACGGCCCGCCGATACGGCTCGGCGGCATGCGCCCAGTCGACGCCGCTGGCGAGGTTCGGCACCGGCGACAACACATAGAAGGTGTCGCAGCCGGGCGGCGCCAGCGACGGGTCGGTCGCGGTCGGATGATGCAGGTAGAGGCTGAAGTCGGGCGCCAGCACCTTGCGGTCGAAGATGTCGCGCAGCAGTTCCTTGTAGCGCGGCCCGAGCAGGATCGTGTGGTGCGGCACGCCGCGATACTGGCGCTTGGTCCCGAAATACCAGACGAACAGGCTCATCGAGTAGCGGGCGCGGGCGAGCTTCTTGTCGGTCCAGCGCCGCCGCACCTCGGCCGGCAGCAGCGTCTTGTAGGTCCAGGCCGCGTCGGCGTTGGACACCACGATGTCGGCGGAAAGGGTCTCGCCGGAGGCGAGCCGCACGCCGGTCGCGGCGCCGCCCTCGACCGTGATGGCCGAGACCTCCTCGTTGTAGCGGATCGTCCCGCCCTGCCCCTCGATCAGCGACACCAGCCCCTTCACCAGCGCGCCGGTGCCGCCCATGGCGAACCACACGCCGTATTCGCGCTCGAGGTGGGAGATCAGGCAGTAGATCGACGTGGTGGTGAACGGGTTGCCGCCGATGAACAGCGGATGGAAGGACAGCGCGATGCGCAGCCGCGGGTCCTTCATGTAGCTCGCCGCCAGGCCGTGGACGGTGCGGTAGCTCTTCAGCCGGAACAGCTCCGGGAGCAGCTTGGCCATCGACAGCACGGAGTTGAAGGGCTGGCTGGAGAGCTGCTCGAAGCCGACCTCGAAGATCGGCTTGCACTGCGCCATGAAGCGCTCGTAGCCGTCGACGTCGCCGGGCGACAGCCGGCCGACCTCGCGCCGCATGGCCTCCGGATCGCGGCACGCCGTGAAGGTCTCGCCGTCGTCGAAGCGCAGCCGGTAGAACGGGTCGATCGGCTTCAGGGTGATGTCGTCGGAGAACTTACGCCCGGCCAGCGACCACAGCTCCTCGAACATCTGCGGGAGCGTGACGATGGTCGGCCCGGCATCGAAGGTGAAGCCGTCCTGCCGGAACACGTAGGCGCGGCCGCCCGGCTGGTCGAGCTTCTCCAGCACGGTGACGCGATAGCCGCGGGCGCCGAGCCGCACGGCGGCCGCCAGGCCGCCGAACCCGCTACCGATGACGATGGCATGAGGCACGCGAGTCCCCGGTCGGACCACGGGGGAGCGCGGCCTGTCGAGTGTCAAGCTGGACATCACGGAGGACTGTAACAGCGAATTGACAGTCAAGCTAGAGCGGAATCCGATCATGCTGCATCGTATCCCGCGTTGGCGAAATAGTTTGCGCATTCTCCGGGTGTGAAGGTG
>NZ_NPEX01000283.1 GCF_003258865.1 Rhodoplanes roseus
GCCGGTCCTCGGGAGAGGGCCGGCCGTTCGCTTTCTCCCGCCGCAACGAGACGAGCTGCCAGACGCCGAGCGCCACCGCCGTTCCGGTGAACAGCACCTCGATGGCGACGAGCGGCCAATCCATGAAGAAGCCTGCAGCTCAGTCGCGGGCCGACGCGCGGCCCGGATCGGGCTCGGCCGGCGGCGCGGCACGGTCGCGCCGCACGCTGCGCAGCTCGCGAACCGCGAAGCCGAACACCAGGCCCAGCACCAGAACGAGCTCGATCAGCACCAGCGTGCTCGAATCTCCGACGCCGTCCATGCCGTCCCCCGCTCCGCCGTCGTCTCAGCGCGCGCCGCGCCGCGGCGCGACACCGTCGGGCGGGCCCATGTCGTTGGCCGGACGGCCCACATAGTGCGGCGTGGCGGGCGGCGACTCCGCCGCAGCGGCGCGTTCGGCGGCCTCCAGGTCGCTCATCCGATACGTCGTGCGAAGGCTCATCCAGGCGCCGTAGCCGCCGAGCAGCGCCAGCACGCCAGCGAGATCGACATAGGACAGCACCTCCTCGCCGCCCAGCACGACGAACAGGACCACGGTCTTGATCGCCGCGTAGGCCAGGAAGAACAGGATCACGGGCCGCATGATCTCGCCGAAGACGGCGACCGACCGCAAGCCCGGCTCGGCCGGCATGATGCCGCGCGACGCCGCCGCGGCCCGGGCCGCCAGCACACGCCGCTTGTGGGCCAGTCCGGCGGCCACGAGCCAGGCCGCTCCCGCGAAGCAGACGACGCCGATCCAGTACCGCATCCTGCGCTCCTCGTCGGACCCGATTCCCCGAGCGCATCATGGTGGCCCGCCGAACGCAAATCACATGCCCGCGCTCGTATGATCCATAAGCGGGGCCACCGGAGCCGCGGGCTTGTTCCACGGCCGGCCGGCGGAGAGCAGGAACGGCTTCGCGCTCTCCCTGATTGTTTTTGTTTTTTCCAGTTCTAGCATCGGCTTCGCGGGGGTCGCCTCCGCTGTGTCCGGGACGCGAGCCCCCGCCCGTCCGGATCCTCGACCGACAGCGCTGGCGTGTCACAACGTTGGACATGAGGAGAGGAACATGACGAGATGGCTGCGGGGCTTGACCGCCGTCGTCGCCGTGCTGGCGGCCGCAACGCTCTCTTTCGATGCGGACGCACAGGGCACCAAGTCGAAGCAGAAGCAGCGGACCCCGACCGTCAGCTTCAAGGAGGACGTGGTCCCGATCTTCAAGGGCCGCTGCGTCGACTGTCACCAGCCCGGCGGCGCCGGCTTCGATGCCAGCGGACTCGACCTGCGGACCTATGCGAGCGTGATGAAGGGCACCAAGTTCGGCCCCATGGTGGTGGCCGGTGACGCCGACGCCTCCAGCCTGATGGCGCTGCTCGACTGGCGCGTGAAGCCCGAGATCAGGATGCCGCACGGCATGAAGAAGCTCTCGACCTGCGACCGTGACGCCATCCGCCGCTGGATCCAGGAGGGCGCGCTCGACAATTAGCCGCAGCCGCTGCGCCGCACCACGATCGACAATGCCGGTCGCGCCCGACCGGTCGCCGGCTTGTGACGGCGGCGTGTCCGCCGCACCATCGCGGCGAGGCCGCCGCCGGCCGGCGAACCGAACGTTAACAGCCGCCGCTTAAGGTCGCGGTTTCAGCAGCCTGGCAGCGGAGGGAAGGCGTTGGCCTTGAGCGAGACCGACCACGGCCGCGGCTCGTCCTTCGCCCGGCTCGCCGCGCGTCTCGCGTCGCGCGTCCTCGCCTGGCGGCGGGACGACAGCGACCGCTCGGTGGCGCAGCGCAGCGCCGGCTCGGCCTTCCTGATCCGGGTCGCCAGCGCGGGCATCGCCTTCGTCACCCAGATCCTGCTCGCCCGCTGGATGGGCCGCTTCGAGTTCGGCATCTATGTCTCGGTCTGGGCCTGGGTGAGCGTGCTCGGCCCGATCGCGCCGCTCGGCATCGCCTATTCGGCGCAGCGCTTCATCCCGGAATACCGGATGCGGGAGGACGGCGACGGCCTGCGCGGCTTCGTCCGCGGCAGCCGCTGGCTGTGCCTCGCCTTCGGCACCGTGGTGGGCGGCCTGGTGGCGGCCGCCGTCCTGGTGTTCTCCGGCCGTGTTCCGGCCGAGTTCGTCGTACCGTTCCTGATCGCCGCCGTGACTCTGCCGGTGTTCACGCTGAGCATGGCGCAGGACGGCATCGCCCGCTCGTTCGACTGGATCGACCTCGCGCTGATACCGGTCTTCATCGTCCAGCCGATCCTGATCCTCGCCGTGATGGGCGGCCTGCACGCGGCCGGTGGCCCGCTCGACGCCGTCGCGGCGCTGGCCGCCGCGTGCGGCGCCATGTGGCTGGTGACGCTGGTGCAGACCGTGCTGATGGGACGACGGCTGCGCCGCGCCGTGCCGTCCGGGCCGCGTCGCTACGAGGTCGGCGTGTGGCTGAAGACCGCGCTGCCAATCTTCCTGGCCGACAGCTTCTTCCTGCTGCTGTTCTACGTCGACATCCTGATGCTGCAGGCCTATGTGGCGCCCCAGGACGTGGCGATCTACTACGCGGCGAGCAAGACGCTGTCGCTCGTCCACTTCGTCTCCTTCGCGGTCGGCGCCGCGGTGGCGCACCGGTTCAGCGCCTATCACGTCGCCGGCGAGCGCACCAAGCTGGAAGGCTTCATCGCCGATGCGGTGCGCTGGACGTTCTGGCCGACGCTGGCGCTCGGGCTCGTGCTGGTGGCGCTCGCCAAGCCGATCCTGATGCTGTTCGGCCCGGGCTTCGACGCCGGCACGCCGCTGATCTGGATCATCATGATCGGCCTTCTGGCCCGCGGCTCGGTCGGCCCGGCCGAGCGGCTCCTCAACATGACCGGGCAGCAGCCGCTGTGCGCCGCCGTCTACGCGTCGGCGCTCGCCACCAATGTCGTGCTCTGCATGATCCTGATCCCGCGCCTCGGCATCATGGGCGCGGCCTGGGCGACGGCCACGGCCGTCGTGGTCGAGTCGGTGCTGCTGTTCGTGGTGGTGAAGCGCCGCCTCGGCCTGCACGCCTTCGTCTGGCGCCCGCGCCGGCACGCCTGACCCATGGAGCCGGACGTCGCTTCGACATATCAGACCGCGTGGCTGTCGCTCGCCAAATTGGCGGCGATCCGCGACGAATGGTCCGCCCTCGCGGCCCGGGCGGTCGCGCCGAACGTGTTCTACACGCCGGCCGTGGCGCTCGCCGCGGCCCCGCTTTACGGGCGCGGCGTCGGCGCCGTGCTGGTGCGCGCTGCCGACGGCCGTCTCGTCGGGCTGTTTCCGCTGCGACGCTCGCGCCGGCGCTACGGGCTCCCGCTGCCGGTGGTGACCGGCTGGACGCATCCGTTCGCGCCGCTCGGGACGCCGCTGCTCGATCCGGCCGATCCGGCCGGCATCGTCGCGGCCGCGCTGGAGCATCTCGCCGCCGAAAGGCCGGCGGCGCTGCTGCTGCCCTACCTGCCGGCCGAGGGTCCGGTCGCCCTCGCCGTCGATGCGGCTGTGGCGCGCTTCGGCAGCCGGCAGGCGGCGTTCGACCGGCACGGCCGCGCCGAGTTGCTGCGACCGAGCGGGCCCAGCGGCCCGCCTCCGGTCGTCGACGGTCGCGCCAAGGAGCACGCCCGCCAGCGTCGCCGACTGGGCGAACGCGGCCGTGTCGTGTTCGATCTCGCCCGCGGCCCGGCGGCCGTTCCGGCCCTGTCCGACTTCTTCCTGCTCGAGGTGCGCGGCTGGAAGGGCGAGGCCGGCACCGCCGCGCTCGGCCGCCCGGCCGAGCAGGCGCTGATGACCGGCGCGGTCGCCGGACTCGCGCAGGCCGGCGCCGGCTCCGACGCCATGGTGGCGCGCCTGCTGCTCGACGGGCAGCCGATCGCCGCCGGGATCGTGATCACCAGCGGCCGCGGCGCCTGGTTCTGGAAAACCGCCTATGACGAGACGCTGGCGAAGTTCTCACCCGGCGTGCTGCTGGCGCTCGACCTGTCGGCCGCGCTGCTGCGCGATGCCGGCATCGCGTTCGTCGATTCCTGCGCGGTGGCCGGCCATCCGATGATCGACCGGCTGTGGCCGGCCCGCCGCGTCCTCGCCGACCGGCTGATCGGCTTCTCGCCGGCCGGCTTCGCCGCCGCCCGCCAGCTGGAGGCGCTGCGCCGCCATGCCCTCGCCACCGCCAAGCGGCTGCGCGACAGGATGCGGCGCTGAGGCCGAACCCGTTTAGCGCTCGTCAGCGCAGCGTCGCCTGCGGCAGCGGCATGCCCCATTGGTGCGGCGTGCCGGAGGCCGGGCCGCCGGTGTCGGCACGCTTGTCGGGCGCGGCCATGATCAGGGCCCAGAAGACGCGGTACTTGGTGTTGGGCGCGTAGACGGCACCGATGCCCATGCGGGTGGCGTCCTTCGCCAGCATGTTGGCGCGATGCGGCGGCGAGTCGCGCCAGCCCGAGAAGGCCTCGGCGAGCGTGTGATAGCCGGCCGAGACGTTCTCGACCGCCATCGCGGCGTCGAAGCCCGAGCTCGACATGCGGGTCTTGAAGTCGCGCCCGACATTGTGGTCGAGCTTGTTCTTCGCCGCCATCGCCTGGGCCTGCTCTTCGGCGAGCCGCATCAGCACCGGGTCGAGCGTCACGGCGCCGAGGCCGTTGTTGCGGCGATAACCCGAGATCATCGAGGCGGCCGCGGCGGGATCGAGCTGACCGCCCTTGGCGAGGTTCTGATAGAAGCTCGGCTCGCCGGGCGGCGGATCGCGGTCGCCCGCGCAGCCGGCCAGCACCAGCGCGCCGACGCCGGCGAAAAGCAGCACGGCCCGGCGCCGGGCGAACGAAACATCGGACGTCATCGCTTCGGTTCCTCGAGCGTCGGCTCCTCGAGCGGTGGCGGGCCCGGGACGCGCTCCTCGTGAGTCGGATAGGGGATCTTGATGCCGGCCTCGCGGAATTTCTTCAGCACCGCGACGTGAAGGTCGCTCTTCACCGACAGGCCGTTCTCGACATTGGACAGGATGCAGCGCAGCTCGAGGTCGAGACCGATGTCGCCGAAGCCGAGCAGGTAGACGCCGGGCGGCGGCGCCTTGAGCACCAGCGGATGGCTGCGGGCGCAGCCGGCCAGAATGTCGCGCACCTGCTCGACGTCGCTGTCGTAGGCGACCCGCACCTTGAGCGTGACGCGGCCGAGCGTGTTGCCGTGCGTCCAGTTCTTCACCGACGAGGTGATGAACTCGGAGTTGGGGATGATCACGCTGGCGCGGTCGAAGGTCTCGATCTCGGTGGCCCGCACGCTGATCTTGCGCACGAAGCCCTCCTCGCTCTTCACCACCACCCAGTCGCCGACCCGGATCGGCCGCTCGGCGAGCAGGATCAGGCCGGACACGAAGTTGGACACGATCGACTGCAGGCCGAAGCCGATGCCGACCGACAGGGCGCCGGCGATCAACGCGATCTTCTGCAGGTCGATGCCGATCGAGCCGAGCACGGCGGCCAGCACGCCGATCAGGCCCGCATAACCGAACAGCGCCGAGATCGAGTGCTGCAGGCCGGGATCGAGCGCGGTGCGCGGCAGGAAGCTCGTCTCCAGCCAGCGCTGGGCGCCCCGCACCGCGAGCACGCCGATCAGCAGGATGGCGATGGCGCCCAGGATGGTCTGGATCGAGATGGTGACGCCGCCGACCTGCCAGCCGAACGCCGCCTCGGCGAGACGGGTCAGAACGTCGTCGGCGAACACGCCCCACGGCCCGAGCACAGCCAGGATGGCGAGGATCAGCAGCGCCACCCGGATCACGCCGGACAGCAGTGTCGAGATCAGGTCGAGGCCGCGATGCGACAGTCCGAGCAGCGCCGCGAAGGCGCGTCCGCGCTCGCTGTTGCTCGACAGCACTTGGCTGAACAGCGCATCGACGAAGGCGTCGAGAACGATCAGCCCGCCGGTCAGCGTCAGGACGATGACGACGCGGCTCGCCACGAAGGCGGAGAGCGCGACATAGCCGATGACGAGCGGCACCAGGATGGCGGGGACGAACAGCGCGAGCAGCACGCGGACGCCGGCGAGGCCGGGCCCGGGCGGCGCCTCGGCACGGGCGGCACCGCGGGCGGTCCGCCACATGAAGTGCAGCGAGATCGCCGCGATCGTCAGGGCGAGGGCGGCACTGGTGGCGACCGTCAAGGCGATCGGCGCCGTGGTCGTCTTGTGGAGCAGGTTGAGGAAGGCGGCGAGACCGAGCACCCGGGCGCCCCAGGTCAGATGCGCGGTGGCGCGCGCCGCCTCGGCGTCCGACCAGGCGAACAGCCGGCGGCCCGGCTCGATGGGCGCGAACAGCGCACGGGCGACCGCCCGGCCCAGGCAAGCGACCAGGACGGAGAGCGCCAACCCGACGCCGAGCGTCCGGATCCAGGCC
This sequence comes from Rhodoplanes roseus, assembly GCF_003258865.1. GTDB lineage: Bacteria > Pseudomonadota > Alphaproteobacteria > Rhizobiales > Xanthobacteraceae > Rhodoplanes > Rhodoplanes roseus. The sequence continues at coordinate 6,394 of NZ_NPEX01000283.1, forward strand.
GGCATCAGCCCGAAATTCTCCAGCACCAGCACCGAGACCAGCACGGCGCCCGGCATCGTGATCGCATAGGCGATCAGCACCATCAGGGCCTGGTAGGCGCGGTCGAACCGCGCGGCGAGCCCCTCGTCGACCAGCCGGTGACGCAGCCAGCGCAACAGCAGCACGGCGGCGAGGCCGAAGCCCGCCAGCGTCAGCGCCGCCCCGAGCAGATTTCCGCTGCTGGCCGAGCCGCTCGCAAACAGCCACCAGGCGCGCACGAGCTGCACCACTCGGCTGGTCTCGGACGGGATGCCGTCCGACAGGTCCGACCAGAAGGAGCGATTGAACAGGCCGTCGTTGCGGGCGAGCAGCTCGCGGGTGAACAGGCCGCGGCGGAGATCGGTGACCCGGATGCTCGCCTCGTCGGCGCGCAGGATGAGGAGGCGCGTCTGCTTCAGCGCAGCTTCGACCTCGGCCTGGTTCTTGGTGAGCTTGGCGCGCTCGGCCGCGAGGCCCGCGTCTTCCTTGGGCTCGTCGTCGGCCGGCTCGTCGCCGAGCTGCTTGAGCTGGGCCGTGGCCTGGTTCACCGCCTCCTCGAGGGCCTGCGCGGTGTCGCGCAGCTCCGAGCGCATCGGCGTCAGGCGGCGGCGGAGCTCGGCCAGCGTGTCGTCGAAATGGGTGTCGGCGGCGATCGCCTTCTCGATCTCGTCGAGGGTCGCTTTGGCCTTGTCGAGATTGGCGGCAGCGGCGGCGGGCGTCTGATCCTTCGCGGCCGCATCCTTGGCGGCCTGGTCCGTCGCGGCCGGCTGAGCAGCAGCCGGCTTCTTGGCCGGGGCCGGCGGCTGGGCCTGCGCCACGACGGACGCGGCGGCGACCGGTGAGACATCGAAAAGGACGACGAGCCCGAGGCACAGCACTATCCACGCCGCGGCGAGCCGCGCCGCCGGACCCGCCAGAATCGTC
>NZ_NPEX01000284.1 GCF_003258865.1 Rhodoplanes roseus
CACTCCAGGGGAGGGTGAGCCGAAACGCCCCCTACCCCCTCTTCAGCAGGGCCACGTCGGCGAGCTGGGGGAAGGCGTTGCCGGCGCCGGCGAGGATTTGGCGGGCGGCCTTCGAATCCTCGTTCATCCGGTCGATCAGGTCCTCGACGGCGCGGAACTTCAGCTCCGGCCGCAGGAAGGCGTAGAAGGCGATGTCGATGGTCTTGCCGTAGAGGTCACCCTTGAAGTCGAACAGGAAGGCCTCGAGCAGCGTGACGCCCGAGTCGAACATCGGCCGGCGGCCGAAATTGGCGACCCCGTCGAAGCGCTTGCCCTCGACCCCGACCCGAACCGCATAGACGCCGTGCTTGAGCTTGCAGTTGGGGTCGAGCCGGAGATTGGCGGTCGGGTAGCCGAGATCGCGGCCGCGCCGGTCGCCGTGGACCACCTCGCCCGACTGGAACCAGGGATAGCCGAGCAGCCGCCAGGCGTGCTCGGCCTCGCCGCGCGCCAGGGCGGAGCGCACCGCGCCGGACGACACCCGCTCGCCGGCGTCGAGCAGCGGCGGCGCGATGTCGACCGTGAAGCCGAGCCGGCGTCCCTCGTTGGTCAGCGTCTCGGTGGTGCCGGCCCGGCCCTTGCCGAACTGGAAGTCGAAGCCGACCGCGACGCCGGCGACCTTGTAGCGCTCGACCAGCACCTTCTGGACGAACTCGCCCGGCGGCAGCGAGGCGAGCGCCTTGTCGAAGCCCATCACGATCGCCCCGTCGAGGCCGGTGGCGGCGAGCAGCCGCACCTTCTCGTCGACGCTGGAGAGGCGGAACTCCGGCGTCTCCGGGCTGAAGAAGGCACGCGGATGCGGCTCGAACGTCATCGCGGCGGCCGGCTTGCCGAGCGCATGGGCGCGGGCCTGGGCGGCCTGGATCACGGCGCGGTGGCCGCGGTGGACGCCGTCGAAATTGCCGAGCGCCACCACGGCGCCGGCGAGCGCGTCGGGCGCCGGCGCGTCGAGGCGATCGCGGACCAGACGGAAGGAGGTCGCCGGAAAGGAAATGTCGGTCATGGATGCAGCACGATCACGGGTTGCGGACGAGGGAAGCGGCACGCCGAAAGCAGCGGCGCGGCACGGCGGAGGGGGTCGGCAGACGGCTCTCGACGGGCGCTGTCATGTTCCGAAACTGCGGTTAACGATTCTCGGCGACCGTCCCTAAACCACGATGAAACTTGGGCGTTTTGCGTTCCGCCAATTCCGAGCCGGCGGCGTGGGCGCAATCCCCGAGAGCCTCGATTAACCGGATATTCAAATGGCGCTGCTAGCGTTGGACCCAGTGGGGAGAAACCTGGGTGTATCTCGGGCGGTGGGACCTGTCCACATTCCACAGAACTAGCGACAGGACGCTGCGTACTCCCGGTTTTATGCGTAACGGAGTGAGGACATGGCTGTCGACCTTTCGATGCCCGTGCTCGTCGTGGACGACTACAACACGATGATCCGGATCATTCGCAATCTGCTCAAGCAGATCGGGTTCGAAGATATCGACGACGCGGCCGACGGCTCGGCGGCGCTCGGCAAGATGCGCGAGAAGCGCTACGGCCTCGTCATCTCGGACTGGAACATGGAGCCGATGACCGGCTACGAGCTCCTCAAGGAGGTCCGCGCGGATCCCGGCCTGTCGAAGACGCCGTTCATCATGGTGACGGCCGAGTCGAAGACCGAGAACGTGATCGCGGCCAAGAAGGCGGGCGTGAACAACTACATCGTCAAGCCCTTCAACGCCCAGACCCTGCAGAGCAAGATCCAGGCGGTCTTCTCCGACTAGGATCGCGGTCCGTCGCCGATCCCTTTTTCGACGACGCCGGCCCAGCCCGCAAACGGTAGATGTTGGAGAAACTCGCCATGGCGAGGGTCAAGACGCAGCAGCTCGAGAGCCTCATCGAGTGCCTGCACGAAAAGCGTCGTGGTGAGGTGTCGCTGACCGACGTGCTGTCGCTCGCCGAGATCACGGCGCAGTCCCTGCAGGTCTTCTTCGAGACGATGGACACCGCGGTCTATCGCGAGATGAAGGAGATCGCCGGCTACATCGAGCGGATGCGCGGCGAGATCGGCGCTCTGCAGGTCGACGAGATCAAGGGCAGCCGCATCCCGGCCGCGGGGCAGGAGCTCGGCGCCATCGTCAAGTCGACCGAGGGCGCGACCAACACGATCATGGAATGCGCCGAGGCCCTGATGGCCGCCGACACCAGCGACGTGAAGGCCTACGAGCAGCTGGTGCAGGCCAAGATGATGGTGATCTTCGAGGCCTGCTCGTTCCAGGACATCACCGGGCAACGCATCGCCAAGGTGGTCGAGACGCTGCAGAACATCGAGAGCCGCGTCAGCCGCTTCGCCAGCGCGGTCGGCCCGACCGGCGCCGGCACCCAGGTGTTCGCGACCGAGCAGGAGAAGGCCCGGGCCGAGCGGGCCGAGCGCCTGCTGCTCAACGGTCCGCAGCTCGACGGCCAGGCCATCGACCAGCACACGGTCGACGACATGTTCGCGAGCCCCGCCCCGGCCAAGCCGGTGGCGTGCAGCAACCAGTCGAGCATCGACGACCTGTTCAAGTGACGAGGCCCCGGCCGCACGGCCGGATCCGCCCACTCCGCACCGGCCGGGCCCCCGCCCGGCCGTTGGCGTTTTTTGGGGGACGCCGGTCGCGCGGCGCGGGCGTGGGCTGCAGCCAGCAGGGCGCGTCTCGAACCATGAGGCCACCGCGCCCCGCACCGCCTGAAAACGTCGCCGGCAAAAGAATGCGTTCTCGCACGTGGCCAACCGGGCGGCCCACGCCTGCATGGGCCCGTCGACCGAGCCGGTTTCACCGGAGCCGGATGGCTCCCGGCGCAGCCACCGGGGAATCACGGCCTCAGGCTGCAATAGCTGCACAACACAGCCGACTTCGAATGGAAGCAGCTCCGTATACCAGCGGCATCGGGGGCTCACTCTCTCCGTCACCCTGAGGTGCCCGGCCCCCCGGGGCCGCGTTTCGCACGACGCAAGGACCGGGCCTCGAAGGGCGACGGCCGCGGCGTCGTGGCCGCATCCTTCGAGGCTCGCGCCCGACGGCGCAACGCGCCGCGGGCCCTAGCGCCTCAGGATGACGGGTCGAGGTCGCGGGCCGTTGGTATTATCCGTAGGGAATCCGTCTCATGGCGATTGCGGTTCGGTTGCGGCATTTCCAATCTGGCTTGACCAAGACCGGATATGTCGGGTTCAGCTGGACGAGCTTCTTTTTCAGCGGGATCCCGGCGATGACCCGGGGCGACGTCGGCATCGGCCTCGGTGTCCTGCTCGGGACGATCGTTCTCGGCGCGATGTCGTTCGGACTGCTCGCCTTCGTCGTGAATCTCGTCTGGGCGTTCGTCTACAACAAGATGTACACGACGAAGCTGCTCGAGGCCGGCTATCAGACCGAGGACACGCCCGAGATTACGGGCCGGGCGCGCTCGGCGCTGGGGATCACCTGAGCCGTAGGACGGGTGGAGCCGAAAGGCGAAGCCCATCGCCGTCCCGCAGCCGCCCGGCGTACCGGGTGCTCCGCCCTCGCGGAGCGTGACGACTGAAAGCCAGTAGCCCATTGCCGTAGGGCGGATCAGCGCAGCGTGATCCGCCATCGGCGAACCGGCGGACGACGGCGCTTCGCGCCTGATCCGCCCTGCGGGCTCTGCATCTTCTCGTAGCCCCGGTGGAGCGCAGAGACACCCGGGATTCGGCACCGAAGTTCGGACGAGAAAGTCCCGGATATCGCTTCGCTCTATCCAGGCTACGCTTGCTACGCTTGCTCAAGTCCCCGATATCCGCGCGAGATAGCGAATATGGGCCAATAGAGCTTCCGTCGCATCCAGCGGCCCACCGATGAGGCGTTCAATCCGCTCGGTTCGAAAGCGGGGCGTCGGTTCTGGCGTGTTTCGCGGGAGAACACGCACCTCGCTGCGCGAATTCAGACATTCCAACACCAGCCGCGCAATCCGTTCCCACGTGATGATATTGCGATCGACACAGATATAGGCCGGATGCGGATCCGCCGCCGTGGTGAGAAGGCGGACGGCTTTTGTGACCGTCGAAACGTCCGAGAATTGGCGTCCGTCATCGCGCACCACCTCGATGGCACGGCCTTCAGCAGCAGCGGCCACCATCGCCGCGACACGGTTGTCGCTGCGAAAGGAACCTCCAGCAAACGCCGGCAGACCGACGACGGGGCCCGGACGCACGACGACGCCCGTCATCTTGTGCTTCGCGCATGCGGCGCGGAGAACCAGTTCGCCCGCCGCTTTGGTCGCACCGTAGAGATCGGTGGCGCTAAAGCCATTATCCTCGCTCATCTCTCCGGCAAACGGACGATGCACGGCTACCGACGATAAATACAGGCACCGCGTGAGACCGGCATTGCCGGCGGCTTCGAACAGCTTCGCTGCAACGGCGGTGTCGCGCATTTCAAACTCGTCGCCGGGATCGCCCCAAATGATCGCGGTATGGACGCAGACATCGTGTCCCGGCAACACCGCGGCAATGCGCGCGTCATCTTCCAAGTCCATCTCGACGACGGTCAGTTGCGGATGCCGCGCGATGGGACCGAGTTTCTCTGGGGAACGCAACACAGCGGTTACGTGATGCCGCGCATCGAGTAGCGCGCGCAAGACGTGGAGCCCAGTGTACCCTTTGCCGCCGGTCAGGACTGTTCTTATGAGATTCACTCCTTGAATGGCACGGGGCGCACGCCTTCAATAAGAAAGGGAGCCCGTAGGGCGGATCAGCGCAGCGTGATCCGCCATCGGCAGCCAGGCGGATGCCGGCGCTTCGCGCCTGATCCGCCCTACCGCACGTTCGACCTGATCACGTCACCACGCCAGGCGGCGCGTCACCGCGGCGGGGAGGATGCCGGCGTCGGTGAAGATGGCGGCGAGCGCGCCGTGGTCGATGCTGTCGCGGCCGCCGAGCTCCTCGGCGTGGATGCCGGCGGTGACGAACAGGCAGTCGATGCCGAAGCCGGACGCGCCCCTCAGATCGGTGCGCACCGAGTCGCCGATCGCCACCACACGATCGAGCGGCACGTCGGCGCCGCGCAGCCGCTGCGCGCAGGCGAGCGCGCGCTCGTAGATCGGCCGGTACGGCTTGCCCGTGAACATCACGCCGCCGCCGACCGCCTCGTAGGCGTCGGCGATCGCGCCGGCACAGTAGACCAGCACGTTGCCGCGCTCGACCACCCGGTCCGGATTGGCGCACACCATGAACAGCTCGCGCCGCCGCATCGCGGCGAGCAGGTCGCGATAGTCGTCCGGCGTCTCGGTCTCGTCGTCGTAGAGGCCGGAGCAGATCACGTAGTCGGCGTGCTCGACGTCGGTGAAGCGCAGGTCGAGGTCGTCGAACATCGAGGTGTCGCGCTCGGGGCCGATATGCAGCGCGGCGTCGGCACGGCGCGCCTCGATCTCGGCGCGGGCCACGTCGCCGGAGGTGACGACGGCGTCGTAGGCGTCGCGCGGCACCTTCAGGCCGTCGAGGAACTGGACGACCACGTCGCCGTCGCGCGGCGCGTTGGTGAGCAGCACGACGCGGCCGCCGCCGGCCCGGAACCGCTGCAGGGCGTCGACGGTCTCGGGGAACGGCGCGACGCCGTTGTGGATGACGCCCCACACGTCGCAGAAGGCGACGTCGTAGCGGCTCGCCAGCGGGGCGAAATGGTCGGTCAGCAGCGGGAACGGGATGCTCATCGGGATCCGGACGGTGGGGAGGAGCCCGAGGTCCTAGCCGATCGCCGCCGCTCCGTCACCCCGCCCGGCCCGGTCACCTGGATCTTCGGCCCGCGGTCTGCCGCTTAAACCGAGAGCAGTGCCGGGACCCGCCTATTTGCGCGCCAGCATGCCGCGGGCGATCTGCGCCAGCACGGTGCCGGGATGGCCGCGCACGGCGCCGATCGGCCGCCGCTCGGCCGGGATCACCGGCGCCGCAGCGGCGCCGGGTGGCAAGGCGGCGGCCAGGGGTGGCGAGGGCGCCGGCGAGGGAGTGGCAAGGAGCGGCGAAGGGGGTGGCGAGGGAGTCGGCAAGGGAGCCGGCGTCGGCGCGGCGGCGATGAGCGGCGGCGACTCGGGCATCGGAGTCGGCAGCGAGACCGGGACGGCGGCGGCGGACGGAGGAGGCGCCGCAGCCGCCGCAGGAACTGCCACAGGAGCGGGCGCCGCCAGCGGGGTCGGCTCGGGGGCCCGGGCGGCGACCGGGACGGCCGGCCTAAGTCCCAGCACGGCCGCGAGATTCTGGGCCGGCGGCGCGGCACTCGCGGCGGCGCCCGGGGCGGGGGCCGACGGCTTGCCGTCGAACGCGCCGGCGAGGTCGGCGGGCCGCTCGGCGCCGCCCTGCAGGACCTCCGGCCGGACCGGCCGGGGCGGCGAGAACAGGAAGCCCTGCCCGTACTTCAGGTCGTAGTCCAGGAGGTCCACGACGGTCGACTCGGTCTCGATCCGCTCGGCGATCAACTCGATCCCGTAGCGGCCCAAAAGTCCCGACAAATCAGCCGGATGGATGTCGGTCGCGGGGGCCGCGTGGCGGGACAGGAGCAGCGAGGCCGGGACCTTGACGAAGCGGAAGCCGCGGTCGGCGAGGTCGCGCGGCTCCAGCCGCATGTCGCCGACATGGTCGAGCGAGAAGCGGAAGCCGCGCTCGGTCAGCGCCGCCAGGCTCTCGTTCTCCATCGGCCCGAAGGAGCGGTAGGCGTCCTGCCGGAACTCGAACACGAAGGACGGCGCCAGGGCCTTGTTGGCGTCGGCGAACTCGTTGAATTGCGGGAAGAATTCCGGGTCCACCAGGGTCGCGGCGGAGACGTTGCAGAACAGGCCGATGTCGCGGTTCTTGCCGAGCAGGCGGCGCACCACCTGGACGGCGCGGAACAGCATCGCGTTGTCGAGCCGGGCGATCAGCCCGCCGGCCTCCGCGACGGGCAGGAAGTCGGCCGGCATCACGACCCCGCCGTCGGCCGTGCGGAGCCGCGCAACCGCCTCGTAATACCGGACTTTTCGCTGCGGCAGCATGACGATGGGCTGCAGCAGGAGCTCGACCCGGCCGGCGTCGAGCGCATCGCGCACGATGCCGAGCGACGCCTCCCGCGAGCGGCCCGCGAAGAAGCCGCGCCCGGTCGACGGCCCCGTCGCCGGCTCCTGGCCGCCCCCTTGGCCACCCCCCTCGCCGCCCCTCGCCGCCGCCTCGCCACCCGCCTGGCCGCCCCTGGCCGCCGCCTCGCCGCCGGCGGCGGCGGGAACGACGTAGGGACTGCCCGGCGCGCCGGAGCGCAGCAGCGTGTCGTGGGTCGCGACCGTCTCGGCG
>NZ_NPEX01000285.1 GCF_003258865.1 Rhodoplanes roseus
GGCGCGGCGAACGCGCCGTGCCCACGCCGTCGGACTTTCGCGATGTCGGACCGCGTGGGCAACGACCCGCCGACGGCGCGTCGATGCCCACCCCACGGGGCCACGGAGCCTCACCCCGCATAGGCCTCGATCGGCGGGCAGGAGCACACCAGGTTGCGGTCGCCCCAGACATTGTCGACGCGACCGACCGGCGCGAAATACTTGTCGGTGCGCGACACGCCGTCGGGAAACACCGCCTCGGTCCGCGTGTAGGCGCGGTCCCACGTATCGTCGGCGAGATCGTGCACGGTGTGCGGCGCGTGGCGAAGCGGCGACTGCTCGATCGTGAGCCGGCCCGCCTCCACGGCGGCGATCTCCTTGCGGATCGCCACCATGGCGTCGATGAAGCGGTCGAGCTCGTGTTTCGATTCCGACTCGGTCGGCTCGATCATCAGCGTGCCGGCCACCGGGAACGACACGGTCGGCGCGTGGAAGCCGTAGTCGATCAGCCGCTTGGCGATGTCGTCCACGGTGACGCCGGCCGTCTCCTTCAGCGGACGCGGGTCGACGATGCACTCGTGCGCGACGCGGCCGTTGTGGTTCTTGTAGAGCACCGGGTAGTGCGGCGAGAGCCGCCGCGCGATGTAGTTGGCCGACAGGATCGCCACCTCGGTGGCGCGCTTCAGCCCCTGGTCGCCCATCATCAGCACATAGGCGTAGGAGATCGGCAGGATCGACGCCGAGCCGAACGGCGCCGCCGAGACGGGGCCGACCGGCGCCGTGGGGGCGAGCCCCCCGTCGTCGAGCGCCGGATGGCCGGGCAGGAATGGCGCCAGATGCGCCTTGACGCCGATCGGACCCATGCCGGGCCCGCCGCCGCCGTGCGGGATGCAGAAGGTCTTGTGCAGGTTGATGTGGCTGACGTCGGCGCCGTACCGGCCGGGCCGGGCGAGGCCGACCTGGGCGTTGAGATTGGCGCCGTCGAGATAGACCTGCCCGCCATGGGCGTGGACGATCTCGCACATCTCGCGGATATGCTCCTCGAACACGCCGTGTGTCGACGGATAGGTGATCATGGCGCAGGCGAGCTTCTGGCCGTGCTGCGTCGCCTTGGCCTCCAGATCGGCGAGGTCGACATTGCCGTCGCGGTCGCAGGCGACGACCACGACCTGCATGCCGGCCATCGCGGCGGAGGCCGGGTTGGTGCCGTGCGCCGAGGACGGGATCAGGCAGACGGTGCGGTGCGGCTCGCCGCGCGAGGCGTGATAGGCGCGGATCGCCAGCAGCCCGGCATACTCGCCCTGCGCGCCGGAGTTCGGCTGCAGCGACACGGCGTCGTAGCCGGTGATCTCGGCCAGCATCCTGGACAGCGCATCGAACAGGAACCGGTAGCCCTGCGCCTGCTCGGCCGGGGCGAACGGGTGGATGTCGGAGAACTCCGGCCAGGTGATCGGGATCATCTCGGCCGTGGCGTTGAGCTTCATGGTGCAGGAGCCGAGCGGGATCATGGCGCGGTCGAGCGCCAGGTCGCGGTCTGACAGCTTGCGCAGGTAGCGCAGCATGTCGGTCTCGCACCGGTGCCGGTGGAACACCGGATGGGTCAGGAAGGCCGAGCTGCGCAGCAGGCCGGCCGGCAGCCGCGCATCGGCCTCGCCGACCATCTCGTCGTAGTGCATGTGACCGCCGAAGGCGCGCCACACCGCCTCCACCACGCTCTCGTCGGTGCTCTCGTCGAGGCTGATGCCGATCGCGGCCTGAGGGCCGTGCTGGCCCGCCGCGATGGCGCGCAGGTTGATCCGCGCGGTCCGCGCCTTCTCGAGGATCTCGGCCTGCCGGTCGCCGACCGGCACCGCGATCGTGTCGAAGAACGGCGTCGTCGGCACGGCGAAGCCGAGCGCGCGAAGGCCGGCGGCCAGCACGGCGGCGCGGCGATGAACGCGGCGGGCGATCTCGGTGAGACCCTCGGGGCCGTGATAGACGGCGTACATCGACGCGATGACGGCGAGCAGCACCTGCGCCGTGCAGATGTTCGACGTCGCCTTCTCGCGGCGGATGTGCTGCTCGCGGGTCTGCAGCGCCAGCCGATAGGCCGGCGCCCCGCGCGAATCGACCGACAGGCCGACGAGGCGGCCCGGCATGGTGCGCTTCAGCGAATCTCGCACCGCCATGTAGGCGGCGTGCGGGCCGCCGAAGCCCATCGGCACGCCGAAGCGTTGGGTCGAGCCGATCGCGATGTCGGCGCCCAGCTCGCCGGGCGGCACCAGCAGCGTGAGGGCCAGCGGATCGGCGGCGAACACCACGAGTCCCTTAGCCGCATGGACACGCTCGGTGAGGCCCCGCCAGTCGCGCACCCGCCCAAAAGTGTCGGGATACTGCACCAGCACGCCGAACACGGCGGCCGGATCGAGGTCGCGCTCGGGATCGCCGACGACGAGCGTCAGGCCGAGCGGCTCGGCCCGGGTCTTCAGCACGGCGAGCGTCTGCGGATGCACGCCATGGTCGACGAAGAAGGCGCTCGCCTTGGAGCCGGCGGAGCGCTTGGCCAACGTCATCGCCTCGGCCGCGGCGGTCGCCTCGTCGAGCAGCGACGCATTGGCGACGTCGAGACCGGTGAGGTCCGTCACCATGGTCTGGAAGTTCATCAGCGCCTCGAGGCGCCCCTGGCTGATCTCCGGCTGGTACGGCGTGTAGGCCGTGTACCAGGCCGGGTTCTCCAGCACGTTGCGCAGGATGACGGGGGGCAGCACGGTGCCGTGATAGCCCTGGCCGATCAGCGAGACGAAGATCTGGTTCTTCGTCGCGATCTCGCGCATGCGGGCGAGCGCCGCGGTCTCGGACAGCGCCGGGCCGAGCGCCGTCGGGCGCTGGTCGCGGATCGCCGCCGGGACGACGTCGGCGATCAGCGCGTCGAGGCTCTTCGCCCCGACGGCCTCCACCATGACGTCGATGTCGCGCGGGCCGGGCCCGACATGGCGATGGACGAACTCGGTGGCCGGCGTGTCGGTCTGCATGCGGATGGGGGCGTTCATGCTGCGGTCCTGACGATGGGGCGGTGGCGTCGCGTCCGTCGCCTGCCGTCGGGGGACGGGCGGGCGCTCGGGCGGACGGACCGGTTGCGGATGCCAGGGCGATGCGCCGTCACGCTGATCAGGCGGGGCGGACGCGGGCAGACCGGACGGGTGTGGGCTGACGTGTCGCAACAGGACACACGGCGCCTCCCGACAAGCTCAGCTCGCCACGGCGCCCCATCTGTCTTGCGTGCCTGAGAGTGTTATCCCGTCGGCGGACACGTCCCCCACGGTGTGCGGGCGTGTCACTTTCCAGATTCACCTGCCCGCGACGGTCCTTTTGCCTGAGAGTTTCCGGGGCGGTTGCTCCTTCGGCGCCGGCGATGCCGGTCTCTCCCGTCGCGAGTACGCGAAAGCTCCTTGATACAGGATGTAGGTGCTTCGTCGATGCCGTCAACAGCCGCCAAAGTCAAGGCGCGGCGTTGCCGCCATTGTGGGCATGCACAATAAAACGTCGCTACCAGCTGCGGGGAAACAGCGAGTCGGACGGCGCCGGATGGGCTTCGCCGCCGCTGTCGAGCCGGCGGTAGCGGCCCGAGAAGAACACCAGCGGGCGCGGTGTCGCGGCTTCGCCCATCTGCAGGTTCTCGACCCGGCCGACGAAGATCTCGTGGTCGCCGCCGTCGTGGCGGGCGTGGGCGGCGCATTCGAGCACGGCCAGCGCTCCGGCCAGCACCGGCACGCCGTGCCGGCCCTCGACCGTCTCGACGCCCTCCCACTTGTCGGCCAGCGGCTTGGCGAAGCGGTCGGAGAGCGCCTCCTGGCGCTCGGACAGCACGTTGACGGCGTAGTGCCGGGCCTGCTGCCAGGACGTAAAGCTGTGCGCCCGCCGGGCGATCGAGAACAGGATCAGGGGCGGCAGCAGCGACACGGAGTTGAACGAGCTCACCGTGAGGCCGATCCGGCCGCCGTCCGGCGCGAGGCCCGTCAGCACGGCGACGCCGGTCGCGAAGCGGCCGAGGGCTTGGCGGAAACGGGCCTGATCGAACGGGACGTCCTGCATGCGGGCTGCGGCTCCTGGCGGCCGGACCCGCAGGAGGCGGCCAGGGCCGCGGGCGGGAGGGCTGGCGCTATCAACCAGCTTTGCACCGCCGCATCAAGCGACCCGCGCCGCAGCGCCCGGACCGCTCCGGGAGGGGCCGCCCTCGGCGCTGACTCAAGACCAGAAGCCTCTCCTTCGTCATGCTCCGCGGAGCTGGAGCACCCAATACGCCGCAGCCTTTCGACTGAAACAACGGGGTTCGGTGGATACTGGGTCATCCGCCTGCGCGAGGGCTCTGCATCATTGGTCATTCCGGGACGGCGCGCAGCGCCGGACCCGGAATCCAGCGAAAAATGCCGAGTTCGGCGCTGGATTCCGGGTTCGCGCCTTTGGCGCGCCCCGGAATGACGGATTGTGCAAAAAAGCCCCGGCCGGCGCGGACGACGATCGATAGGCTGTACCTTCGATCTTGTCTTCGCGCCTATTGGGGCCGCCCCGCCGTCGGGCGGGCCCGTCAGGCGCCGGCGCGCTTGCCGCGCGGCTGGGCGACGGCGGCCGGCCGGGCCCGGTTCGGGGCGTGATTCAGGATGTGCTGCAGCCGCTCGCGCAGGCTCTCGATGTGGCGGCGCATGGCGCGGGCGGCGCGCTCGGGATCGTGCGCCTCCATGGCCTCCAGGATGGTGCGGTGCTCGCGCCCGGCGCCGCCGAGATCGACGGTCTGCCACAGATGCAGGTACCAGAACCGCGTCGAGCGCTCGTGCATCAGGCGCACGAAGTCGGCCAGGATGGCGTTGCCCGACATCGCCGCGAGCTTGACATGAAAAGCGCGGTCGGACTCGACGAAGGCGTCGAGCGAGCCGCCGCCGTGCCGGCGGTTGGTCTTGTCCAGGATGGCGGCGAGCTCCTTGACGTCGTCGCGCTTGCTGTTCGCCACGGCGCGGCGCACCAGCTCGACCTCGACCAGGATGCGGGCGTCGAGGATCTCCACCACCTCGCCGATCGAGTCGGGCCGCACGATCACGCCCTTGCGCGGCACCACCTCGACCAGGCCTTCGACCTGCAGGAGCTGCAGCGCCTGGTGCACCGGAGTGCGGCCGAGCTTGAGGAGATCGCAGATCGCCGCCTCGTTGAGATACTGTCCCGGCAGGAAGAACAGCGTGAGGATCAGGTCCTTGATCTGCTGGTAGGCGAGGTCCGAGAGCGAGGCGCCCTTGTCGGCGACCGGCGGCGCCTCCGCCTCGACCGCGACGGCCTTGCGCTTCGGCCGGGCACTGCGTTCGGTTCGAGCCTGTGGCATCTCGGCGCCCCGCCGTTCGATGATCCGGGCGTCCTCATGCTGCGTCGCAAGATGACGATCGGCCCGGCCGCGACCCCCTGTCGCGTCGACAAATTCTAATGGTGTTCGGCGGCGGGCGCCAGCCGGCGGGGCGCGTGACGCGCATGCGCGCGCCGGGCCCGTGCGGGCCCGCAGCATCGGGCCTCGCCGGTGCCGGGGCGGGACTCCGACGCGTCGAATCGGCCGCGCCGATCGCACTGCAGCACGAGCGCGGCCGTGCTGATCACCACGCCTGAGAACCGCGCCGAAGCGTCGCCGTCGCCGTCCTTTTTTGCAGAGCTGTACCGTAGGAACCACATCGCCGTTCGCTTCCCACGAGTTTGGCCGTCGTTATAATTCGAGCCGCTCGGATCACTTGCGTTCGGGCTTTCTTCGCATCTCCCGCAACGTCGGGCCCCCACATTCGAAACCTCGAAGTCGGTCCAACGAGGAGCGCTCCATGAGCTATGAACTAGACCACGCCTTTCTCGGCAAGCCGCACCACCAGCTGCCGCGCCGTGTCTACGCCGCGCAGGGCTGCGACTGGCAGTATCGCGTCGACTACGAGCGTCTCCGCCGCCAGAGGCTCGAGAAGGCGCGCGAGCAGATGGAGATCCACGATCTCGGTGCGCTGGTCCTCTACGCGGGCGCCAACATCCGCTACATCACCGGCTCCTATCAGGGCAATTGGAAGTACAACATCAACATCCGCTACGCGGTGCTGCCGCGCGGGGGCGATCCGATCCTGTTCGAGACCGCCGGCTCCGACATGCAGTGCGCCCGCATCGACCTTCCCTGGATGCACAAGACCCGCGGCAGCAACATCGCCGAAGGGCTGAAGGGCTCGGCCTCGATCGCCGCCGGCGCGCGCGAGCGCAAGATCGACCCGCTGACCGATCCGGGCCTGATGATGCGCGACAACATCCGCCCCGCCATGACCTGGCAGTGGGCCGAGTCGGCCGTGCCCTACATGGCCGAGCGCATGGTCGCTTCGATCTACGAAGTGCTCAAGGAGTACGGCGTCACCAAGGAGAAGATCGGCGTCGACAATCTCGACATCCCGTCGCTCGAGGCCTTCAAGAAGTTCAACATCAACATCGTCAACGGCTGGCCGGCCATGTCGGCGGCCCGCGTCGTCAAGACGATCGACGAGATCGAGCTGCTGAAGCAGTCGTCGACCATCGGCGACGCCGCGATGTGGCACATCAAGCACGAATGGCTGAAGCCGGGCGTGACCGAGCGCCAGATCGAGGCCAAGGTGCACGAGCTGATGCTGCGGCTGGGCTGCGAGATCATCTACGACATCATCGTCGCGTCGGGCGGCAACACCTCGCCCTATCGACGATGGGCGACCGACAAGATCATCCGGCAGGGCGACCTCGTCATCGTCGACATCAACGCCGTCGGTCCATCGGGCTACTTCATCGACTACGTGCGCTGCTTCAAGTGCGCGGCCAAGATGACCCAGAAGGAGATCGATCTCTACAAGCAGACCTACGACTCCATGTATGCCGGCATCGAGATGCTCAAGCCGGGCAACTCGACGGCCGACGTCGCGGCGAAATTCCCGGAATACGACGACGACACCTACGGGACCGTGACGCTGCAGCAGTTCGCCCACTCGATCGGCATCACGCTGTACGAAGGCATGTGGATCTCGCGCGCCTACTCGCTCAGCCAGCCGGCCGAGATCAAGGAGAACATGTACTTCGCGATCGAGACCTTCGCGGGGCATCCGCTGCTCGAGCAGACCACGCGCCTCGAGGAGAACGTGCTGGTCGGCCCCAACGGCCCGATCATCTTCACGCTGATGGAGCATATGGAAGAGGCCGTCGGCGATCACAGCCGGCCGGGCGGCGTGGACCATCCCTCGCTCGAGAAGTGACGTGACGCCGATGCCGGTGCGACGCGGTCCCGCCGCGTCCCGCCGATCGTGACGAGGCCGCCGGCGTTCGCCG
>NZ_NPEX01000286.1 GCF_003258865.1 Rhodoplanes roseus
GCGCCCGGGCTCCGGCGCCGGGCCCAGGACCGCCTCGGCCGGCTCGCCCGCCGATGCCGCGGCCGATTACGACGAGACCATGCGCAGCCTGGTCGACCGCCTCGCCAAGCGGCTGGCCGCGGACGGCGGCGACGTTGATGGTTGGATGCGTCTGGTCCGCACCCATATGGCGCTGGGCGACCGCGCGCGCGCCGGCGCGGCGGCCGCCGACGCGCGAAAAGCGCTCGCCGGCGCCCCCGACAAGCTCGCCCGCCTCGACGCCGTCGTGAAGGAGCTCGGCCTGCCCGAGGTCCCGGCCGCATCCGGTTCAGGAGCCGTGCAATGACCCGCAAGCAGCGCCGTTTCGCCCTGATCGCCGGCGGCGTCGCCGTGCTGGCCGTGGCGGTCGGCCTCGTCCTCAACGCCCTCAACGACTCGATCGTGTTCTTCAACTCGCCGACCGACGTCGTCGAGAAGAAGGTGCAGACCGGGACGCGGCTGCGCATCGGCGGGCTGGTCGCGCCGGGCTCGGTGGTGCGCGGCGACGACCTGAACGTCCGCTTCCAGGTGACCGACGGCAACAACACCATCGGCGTCGCCTACAAGGGCATCCTGCCGGATCTGTTCCGCGAGGGGCAGGGCGTCATCGCCGAGGGCGTGCTCGACACCGGCGGCGTCAAGGCCGACAGCGTGCTGGCCAAGCACGACGAGAAATACATGCCGCGCGAGGTCGCCGACGCGCTCAAGAAGCAGGGCCACTGGCAGAGCGACTACGACAAGGGGCAGGCCGGCGCGCCGGCTCCCGGCCCGCAGTCCTCCGCCGAACGACCGGCCGCCACGGCCACCGGAGCCGCGACCCGATGATCCCCGAGCTCGGCCACTACGCCCTGGTGCTCGCGCTGGCGCTCGCGCTGGCGCAGGCGATCGTCCCGCTGATCGGCGTGAAGACCGGCGACCCGACGCTGATCGCGGTGGCGAAGCCGACTGCGCTCGCCCAGCTCCTGTTCGTCGGCCTGTCCTTCGCGGCGCTGACGGCCAGCTACGTCGTCTCCGACTTCTCGGTCGAGAACGTCACCCAGAACTCCCATTCGGCGATGCCGCTCGTCTACAAGATCACCAGCGTGTGGGGGAACCACGAGGGCTCGATGCTCCTCTGGGTGCTGATCCTCGCCATGTTCGGGGCGGCGCTCGCGGTGCTGGGCCGCAACGTGCCGGCCGCGCTGCACGCCGCCGTCCTCTCCGTGCAGGCGATCGTCGCGACGGCGTTCTACCTGTTCATCCTGCTCACCTCGAACCCGTTCGCGCGGCTGCCGCAGCCCCCCTTCGAGGGGCGCGACCTCAACCCGATCCTGCAGGACATCGGCCTCGCGATTCATCCGCCGCTGCTCTACGTGGGTTACGTCGGCTTCTCGGTGACGTTCTCGTTCGCCGCCGCGGCGCTGCTGATCGGCCGCATCGATGCGGCCTGGGCGCGCTGGGTGCGGCCGTGGACGCTGGTCGCCTGGATCTTCCTGACGCTCGGCATCGCGATGGGCTCCTACTGGGCCTATTACGAGCTCGGCTGGGGCGGCTGGTGGTTCTGGGATCCGGTCGAGAACGCCTCGCTGATGCCGTGGCTCGCCGGCACGGCGCTGCTGCACTCCGCCCTGGTGATGGAGAAGCGCGAGGCCCTGAAGGTCTGGACGATCCTGCTCGCCATCCTGACCTTCTCGCTGTCGCTGATCGGCACCTTCCTGGTGCGCTCCGGCGTGCTCACCTCGGTGCACTCCTTCGCCACCGATCCGGCCCGCGGCGTGTTCATCCTCGGCATCCTGGTCGTCTTCATCGGCGGCTCGCTGACGCTGTTCGCCTGGCGTGCCCCGATGCTGCGGCAGGGCGGCCTGTTCGCGCCGGTGTCGCGCGAGGGCTCCCTGGTGTTCAACAACCTGTTCCTCACCACGGCCTGCGCCACCGTGTTCGTCGGCACGCTCTATCCGCTGGCGCTGGAGGCGCTGACCGGCGCCAAGATCTCGGTCGGCGCGCCATTCTTCAACATGACGTTCGGCCCGCTGATGGTGCCCGTGATGATCGCCGTGCCGTTCGGCCCGCTGCTCGCCTGGAAGCGCGGCGACCTGCTGGGGGTGGCGCAGCGGCTGCTCGTCGCCGCCGCGATCGCGCTGCTGGCGCTCGTCGCGACCTTCGCCCTGAAAGGCGGGTCCGTGGTGGCGCCGCTCGGCATCGGCCTCGCCGTCTTCGTGATCATGGGCGCCGCGACCGACCTGGCCGAGCGCATCGGCCTGTTCCGCATGCCGGTCGGGACGGTGCTGCGCCGCGCCGTCGGCCTGCCGCGCTCCGCCTGGGGCACGGCGGTCGCCCATGCGGGCCTCGGCGTGATGCTGCTCGGCATCGTCGGCGAGTCGCAGTGGAACATCGAGCGGATCGCCGCCATGAAGGCCGGCGACGTCGCCACGGTCGGCCGCTACGAGCTCGTGTTCGACGGGCTCGACCAGCGCGAGGGGCCGAACTTCCGCGAGCTGGCGGTGCGGTTCTCGGTCCGCGAGGGCGGCATCAAGATCGCGACGCTGTCGCCGGCCAAGCGCGCCTTCACGCATCGCGAGATGGCGACTACCGAGGCGGCGCTGATGCGGCACGGCTTCAGCCAGCTCTACGTCTCGCTCGGCGACCTCAACCCGGACGGCTCGGTGGCGGTGCGCGCCTACGACAAGCCGCTGGTGCTGCTGATCTGGATCGGCACGCTGGTGATGTCGATCGGCGGCGCCCTGTCGCTGTCCGACCGCCGCCTGCGCGTCGGCGCGCCGCGCCCCTCCAAGGCCAAGCTCGGCCTGCAGCCGGCGGAGTGACGATGAGCCGGGGGCTCGAGCGCCTCTGGAAGACGCGGCGTGGCTCAGCCGCGCTTGCGGGGCTTTCGGGGGCCGGGCGGCACCGCTCGGCGCGTGTTGGTTCGCCCTGGCTCGGTCTCGTCCCCCGGCTGCGCGGCGGAGCCCAGGAGGTCGAGCGGCACGGCGAGCACGCGGGCGATCTTTCGGTGAAGCGCCAGCGGCCCGTTCCGCTTGCCGCCTTCGATGTCCGACAGATAGCCCTGGGCGATGCCGACCGCGGCGGCCAGCTCGACCTGGGTCATGCCCCGGAATCCGCGGAGCACCCGGACCGGGTTCTCGCCGTCGGCGAGCGCATCGGCGACCGCGAGCGGCAGCAGCGGCGTGCCGGCGGCGACATCCTTGCGGGCCCGCGCCACCAGCCGTGCCGTCCCGGCATCCTCCTCGGCCTCCGCGGCCAGCGCGACCAGGCGGTCGTACTCGGCCCGCGGCAGGATGGCGATCTCGCCCTTCGGGGTGGTTTCGAACCGCACTTTCATGACGCTCTCTCAATCGTAGACGTCTCGACGATGCCCGACCGCGGCGACGACGAGCGTGTCGCCGTCCTGGTCGAAGACCACCCGCCAGTCACCGACCCTCAGGCGTGCTCCGGCCCGACCCTTCAAGGATTTGACATCGCCGTGGCCGGTGGCGGCAAAAGCCTCCAGCCGCGCTCTGATCCGGGCCCGGACCGCCGGGGACAGCTTGGTCCACTGGCGTGTCGCGGCCGGCGTGAAGACGATCGACCGCATGCCGTAATATCGCATTATGCGATATCCCCGTCAACCGGGATGCATCACCATGTTGCGTAAGCTGCTCATTGCTCTCGTCGCCGCGCTGGCGCTCGGCGCCGCCGCGCCGGCTTTCGCGGTCCAGCCCGACGAGGTGCTGCCCGACCAGAAGCTGGAGCAGCGGGCGCGGGATTTGTCGCAGCATCTGCGCTGCCTCGTCTGCCAGAACCAGTCGATCGACGATTCCGACGCCGGGCTCGCCAAGGATCTGCGGCTGCTGGTGCGCGAGCGGCTCAAGCAGGGCGACAGCGACACTCAGGTGATCGACTATCTGGTGGCGCGCTACGGCGAGTTCGTGCTGCTGCGTCCGCGCCTGTCCTGGCACACCGTGGTGCTGTGGGTGGCGCCCGCTTTGGTGCTGCTGGCCGGGGCCGTCGGCCTCGTGACGGCGCTCCGCCGCCGTCGCGATCTCGCCCCCGCCACGGCCGCCACGCCGCCGCTCAGCGACGAGGAGAAGCGCAAGCTGGCGGAGCTGACGAAGGGGTAGGGAGTCGGGGCGCCGGCGTCCCGGTCACAGCCACCCGACCCGCCTGAACCACCAGAACAGGCCGCCGCAGATGCTCAGGATGCCGGCGATCACGACGTAGTAGCCCCACACCCATTCGAGCTCGGGCATGTGCTTGAAGTTCATGCCGTAGATGCCGGCGACGGCGGTCGGGACGGCCAGGATGGCGGCCCAGGCGGCGAGCTGGCGGGTGATCACGGTCTGCTGCATCTGCCCGACCATCAGGCCGGCTTCGAACGCGAAGGCCAGCACCTCGCGCAGCGTGTCGATCTCCGACTGAATCCGTCTGATGTGGTCGGTGACGTCGCGGAACAGCGGCTGCAGGTTGGGATCGATGGCGGTGAGCTTGGAGTGCTCCAGCCGCTGGCAGACGTCGACCAGCGGGCCGGCGGCGTTGCGCAGCCTCAGGAGGTCGCGGCGCAGCGTGTAGAGGCGGTTGATCGCCTCGGTGCTGAGGCTCTCCTCCAGCACCCGGTCCTCGATGCCCTCGACCTCCTCGGTGATGGCCTCCAGCACCGGCGCGTAGTTGTCGACGATGAAGTCGAGCACGGAATAGAGGATGTAGTCCTCGCCCTGGACCAGCATGTCGGGCGAGGCCTCGCAGCGGCGGCGGATGTCGGCATAGGAGCGCGAGGCGCCGTGCCGCACGCTGACCACGTAGCCGCGGCCGATGAACAGATGCGTCTCGCCGAAGGCGACGCGGCCGTCCACCATCTGGGCCGTGCGGGCGACCACGAACAGCGTGTCGCCGTACTGCTCCAACTTGGGCTGCTGGTGCGCCTTCTCGGCGTCCTCGATGGCGAGCGGGTGGAGGCGGAACTGGGCCTGCACGCGGGCGAGCAGATCGTGGCCGGGCTCGTACAGGCCGATCCACACGACATGGCCCGGACGCTCCGCCCAGCGGCCGGCGTCGTCGACCGGGATGTCGGCGAGGCGCCGGCCGTTCTGATAGACGACCGAGTTGACCAGCCCGGGCTCGCCCTCGGGCGCCGTCAAGACGGCGGAGGGCAGCTGAGCGGCCGGCAGGGGCGCAGCCGGCGCGGGCCGGTCCGGAAGCGTCTCGGTCATGGGTCGATCTCCATGCCGAAGGCGCTCGGCCGCGGCGGAACGACGAGAGGGAAGGTTCGGTCGGTGTAATCCGGACCGGGCCCGCCGCCAAGCGGGACGCATTCCGGCAAGGCCCGTCCGGGGCGCCGAACTTCCGCCCAACATATTGACGGATCGCGTATTTCGAACGGATCCCCACCTTACCGATGTTTAATCCGGCGGTCAGGACGCCGTAATCCTCCAACTCCCATCTTCCACTCCACGGTGATGCGGTTCGCGCCGCCGGACGATCAGACGATGGAGCCTTTCATGATCGATACCCAAAACCTGAAGCAGAAGGCGCGCAGCATCGTGTCGGCGCGACGTCTCGCCCTTCTGGCCACCGTCGGTGCGCTCGGCACCGGCGTCCTGTTCATGAACCCGGAGTTCGGCCCGGCCGGGCACTCCGCGCTGCTGACCCCCGCCTATGCCCAGAACGCCCAGCGTCCCGCCGGGTTCGCCGACATCGTCGACAAGGTGAAGCCGGCCGTGATCTCGGTGAAGGTCCAGGTCAGCAACGACCGGCCGCGCATCGGCACGCGCGGCGAGGACGATCCGTTCGCGCCCGGCTCGCCCTTCGAGTTCTTCTTCCGCCGCTTCGGCCAGGGTCAGGGTCAGGGCCAGGGCCCCGAGGGCATGCCCGACCAGCAGCGCCAGCGGAAGCGCCAGTTCTCCACCGGCCAGGGCTCGGGCTTCTTCATCACGCCCGACGGCTACGCCGTGACCAACAACCACGTGGTCGACAAGGCCGAGAGCGTCCAGGTCACCACCGACGACGGCAAGACCTACACGGCCAAGGTGATCGGCACGGATCCGCGCACCGACCTCGCCTTGATCAAGATCGACGGGCGCAGCGACTTCCCGGCCGTGGCGCTGGGCGACAAGGCGCCGCGCATCGGTGACTGGGTGCTGGCGGTCGGCAACCCGTTCGGCCTCGGCGGCACCGTCACGGCCGGCATCGTCTCGGCCCGCGGCCGCGACATCGGCGCCGGTCCCTATGACGACTTCCTGCAGATCGACGCGCCGGTGAACCGCGGCAATTCGGGCGGCCCGAGCTTCGACATGGACGGCAACGTGATCGGCGTGAACACGGCGATCTTCTCGCCGTCGGGCGGCTCCGTCGGCATCGCCTTCGCGATTCCCGCCGAGACGGTCCGCACCGTCGTCGCCCAGCTCAAGGACAAGGGCCAGGTGTCGCGCGGCTGGATCGGCGTGCAGATCCAGCCCGTCAACGCCGAGATCGCCGACAGCCTCGGCCTCAAGACCGATCAGGGCGCGCTCGTCGCCGAGCCGCAGGGCGGCAGCCCGGCCGCCAAGGCCGGCATCAAGGCGGGTGACGTGATCACGGCCGTCAACGGCGAGCCGGTGAAGGATGCCCGCACGCTCGCCCGGACCATCGGCACCATGGCGCCGGGGACCACCGTGAAGCTCGACGTCTTCCGCAACGGCAAGACCGAGACGATGTCGATGACGCTCGGCGAGCTGCCGAAGGAGCGTGTCGCCTCGCGCGGTGACGGCGAGAACGAGCGCAGCGGTCGTGGCGGTGCCGACGCCAAGGTGCCGCGCCTCGGCCTCACCCTTGCGCCGGCCGGCTCGGTCGCCGGCGGCGGCAGCGACGGCGTGGTGGTGACCCAGGTCGATCCCGACGGCGTCGCCGGCGACCGCCTGAAGACCGGCGACGTCATCCTCGACGTCGGCGGCGCGACCGTGACCTCCCCGGCGGACGTCCGCAAGGCGCTCACCGAGGCCCAGACGGGCGGCAAGAAGACCGTCCTGATGCGCGTGAAGTCCGGCCAGAACACCCGCTTCGTCGCGGTGCCTCTCGGCAAGGGCTGATCGCCAACTGCTCGGAGCCCGCGCCGGCACCGTCGCCCCGCGCCGCGCGGCTCCGAACGAGGGACGGGCCTCCACGCCCGTCCCTCCTGTCATCAGGCGGTCCCGGCATATCCTCGCCCCGCCGGGGCCGTCGGTGGAGGGGACGGCGGTCCGCCGCCG
>NZ_NPEX01000287.1 GCF_003258865.1 Rhodoplanes roseus
GATCCCGGACCGGCTTCAGATGCTCATCGAGGGCGTAGGATTTCGAGGAGGAGCGAGACGCGTCGATATAGGAATCCCGTAAAGACGACGCGTTCGGTCGATGTCGGCGGACAGCGTCCGCGATCGAAGGGGGGGGACGAGGCGTTGTCCCGCGGCGCGCCCTCAGCGCGCCCGCAGGGCGCCGCTGCACGCGGCGGCTGCACTCCCGCATGGGACGGCGGGAGGAGTGTGGCGGAGCGACGATGTCGAGGAGATCGGTTGGTACAGCTGGGTGGACTCGAACCACCGACCTCCTGATCCACAGTCAGGCGCTCTAACCAACTGAGCTACAGCTGCACGGCGCGCCCGCGGGCGCGTGTCCGAAGCGCGCGGAACCTAGGCGGAGCCGGCCGCTTTTGCAAGCCGGACGGAGGGCCGGGCGGGGTTGCCGCACGGCCGCCCGCGCGACGGTCAGGCGGCGCGGCTCGCCACCGGCGCCGCGGCGCGGGTCCGGGCGGCGTTGACGGCGTCGACCGAGCGGGAAATCGCCGACCACAGGCTGATGATCTCGGTGGCGGCGGCGGAGCCGGGGTCGACCTCCGGCGCGCTGGCCCCGGCGGCGAGCGACATGGCGAACCCGGCGCGCTGCGTGATCTGCCCCGACCACACCGGAATGCCGAGCTTGTCCAGATGGTTGCGCGCGTAGGCGACGACCGGCGACTCCTTGTCGTCGCGCCGCGCCGGGGCGGCGTTCATCACCACGGCATAGGGCTTGTTGCGCTCCTGGGCGGTTTTCACAGTCTCTCGAACGGCATGCAGGTCGAACAGGCCGGGCCGGGCCGGAATCACCACCAGGGTCGAGGCCCGGATCGCCTCGCTGACCACCACCCACATGGTGGGGGGCGTGTCGATGAAGACCCAGTCGTAGCCCTCGAGCATGGCGACGGCGAGCAGGCCGTCGA
The DNA here is from genome assembly GCF_003258865.1 of Rhodoplanes roseus. GTDB lineage: Bacteria > Pseudomonadota > Alphaproteobacteria > Rhizobiales > Xanthobacteraceae > Rhodoplanes > Rhodoplanes roseus. The sequence continues at coordinate 942 of NZ_NPEX01000287.1, forward strand.
CGCCGCGAGCGGCGCTTTTGACGATCGGCTGCCCGTCCGGCCGCAGGGATTGCCACAAGGTGAGGGATCCTTGCGGGTCGGCATCGATCAGCAGGCAGCGCTGCCCCGACAGATGCGCCGTGGCGGCGAGATGCGCGGTGAGCGTGCTCTTCCCCGCGCCGCCTTTGCGAGACGCGAAGGTAATGACGTTCATGGGTCTCTCCTCGGCTGCCTGGGAACCGAGCCTGACGGGAACATGGTTAACAGGCGGTAAATGACTGAGGAGCGGAGATTTTTTTGCCGGGAGGCGGGAGATGTTTTTGGTTGCGGGGCCGGCCGCTTCGCGGGCGGCGCCGCAAATCCGCCACACGAATCAAATTGTTGCCGCAATTGCGAAAGGCAATCTTAACGCGTCCGGTCTAGCCGCCTCCCGCCCTGCCACGGTGTCCCGGATTGCCGACGGGACCGATGCCGATCGGGCCGTGGTCGCCGCTGATTCGGCTCACCCCGCCGCTCCCGCCCGGGTCGCCGGCCCGACGAGATCCTTCAAGGCCTGCAGCAGGTTGCCCGGGGCCAGCGGGGCGAATCGAAAGACCACCCGGTGTTTCCCGGCGGGCAGCGAGACGCCGCGAAACAGTGCATCGACCGGGCGAATCGGCACCACTTTACCGTCCGCCTCGGCCACCCAGCCCGGATACCAGAGATCGTGCAAGACGAGCTCGGACGGGCGGTCGGCCGTGGTCTCGATGGCGATCCGGTCGGGCCGCCAGGCGGTGATGCGGGCGTTGCCGACCGCCTCGCCGTCCTTGGCCACCTCCCTTGCCACCTCCCTGGCCACCTCCCTGGCCGCTCCCTCGCCACCCCCTCGCCGGCCCTCGCCACCCGGACCGGTGGCAAGGGCGCCTCCGCCGGCCCGGAGCTCGACCCGCGGACGGGCCCCGGGGAGCCGGTAGACCCAGGCCCGGGGGCCGGCGAGGAGCAGCTCGGCCTCGGGGACCCGGGGCAGGCCGGGCATCGTCTCGATCGGCGCCCCGAGCACCAGGAGGGTCAGCCCGAGCTCGCGGGCCAGGGCCGAATCGAATCCATCGAACGAGGCCGGGAAGCCGCGGAAGCCGAACCGCCAGTTCTCCTCGCCCGGCGCGACCAGCCGGTCGTAGGCGCCGATGCGCAGCGGATTGTAGCCGTTGGTCGCCTCGAGGCCGCGCACCATCGCGAGGTTCTGCCACGCGCCGCCGAGGCCGACGATCTCCAGGCGCGGACGCTCGCCGGCCGCGTGGGCCTGCGCGACGGCGCGGTCGATCACGGCCAAGACCTCGGCATCGGGACCGGCCGGCGAGTCCAGCACGGCGTAAGTGTCGCGCGGCTCGGCATCGAGGCGGAACGCCGCGTTCCACCCCAAAAGCTCGGCGGCCGCGATGACGGTGACGACAGCGGCCGCGATCCCACGGCGCTTGGTGCGCGCGCCGAGCATCAGCACGGCGGCGCCGACCGCCATGATCGCAACGGCCGGCGCCAGGGCGACGAGCGCGTGCGCACCGTTGCCGCTGCGCGCCGCGAAAACCACGGCCGCGATCACGATCCCGCCGACCAGCGCGACCGCGAGACCCATGAGACTCCAGCGCACCGGCAAATGTCCGTCGCGCACATAGGCGGCGAGCAGCGCCGCGCTCAGTGGCGCCAGCGCGGCCGTGAGCACGAAGCTGGCATCGACCGGTCGGCGAAACAGATCGACGCCCGGGACATGCGCGAAGGCGAGCGCGAAAGCCGGCGTGTAGCGCCCCAGCATGTAAAGCAGCGCCGCGATGGCGACCCCGGTCCACAACCGGCAGCCGCGACGAAGGACGCCGCCGCCCGCGATCCCGAGCCAGGCGATCAGCAGCACCGGCGTCGCGCCGACGAACAGGTAGTTGAACGAGTCGTCGGTGTTGAACAGATCGGCCGACTGCGGGCCGCCCGGCCCGAAATAGCGTCCGTGCGAGCCGAGCACGTCGGCCGAGAACAGCGTCGCCAGATTGGCCGGATGGAGCGAGCCGGCGAGCGCATCGTCGAGTGTCAGCACCGGGCGATTGGACAGTGCGGCGAATTGCAGCGTCAGCAGCATCGGCACCGCGGCGACCGCGACGGCCACGACCACCATCACGGCCAGCACGCCGAGGCGTGAGCGCAGCTGCGCCGGCACGGACACGCCGGAGGGCCGCGTTCCGAACAGCATGGCGATGGCCGCCGCCGCGACCACGGCGGAGAGCAGCAGCGCCGCCTGGTTGCGCCCCAGCACCAGGAGGGCGGCGGCGACGCCGGCCGCGATCGCAGCCCCGTGGGAGCGGCGATCGAAGGCGATCCCGATCAGCAGCAGGGCGATCGGCGCCTGGGCGTAGCTGAGGATCATGCCGGTGTGCTGCATCCGGCCCGCGGCGGCGCCGCCCAGCATGAACACCACGGCGGCGAGCACGCAGGGCGCGGCCGGCCAGCGCGCCCGCCAGCCGATCGCCGCGAGCGCCATTCCGCCGGCGAGCAGATGCGCCGACACCAGGACATCGAAGGCGCGCAGCGACGGGGCCGGATCCAGCATCGCGAAGGCGAGGAAGACGGGGGCGAAAACCAGCGACTGCGGATCGGCGACGCTGGGGAACCCGCCGTAGTGATAGGGATTCCAGAACGGCGTGCCGCCCGCCTGCAGGGCGCCGGCGAGAAACCGGAAGAAGGCATAGACCTGATTCTTGGAGTCCCACGGCACGACCGTGTCGTCCACGACGGTGCGCGCGACCGCGAGCCCCCACACGATCGCGACGCAGACCAGGATGGTGAGAAGACTCGCTCGTGGCGCGGCCTTCGGGGCGACGCCGCCCGCCGCGTCGCTCGGCTCGGGAGAGTCGTCGACGCGCGAACCAACGCCGGAGAAGAGGCTCGAACCGATCATCAGCGCACCTGCGCCCTCAACCGAAATGCGATTGCGACGAGCCCGCGGGCCTTGCATCATGGGTCGTTGCGGGACGGCGCGCAGCGCCGGACCCGGAATCCAGCCGCGAATGCCGAGTCGGGTGCTGGATTCCGGGTTCGCGCCTTTGGCGCGCCGCGGAATGACGGATTCGGCCGACGAAAACCAAGCCGTGCTCCGGCCGGCGGATTATGCTGACGTCAGCCCAACTCATGTCGCACGCGCCGCCCGCTGACAGGAGAACTCGACGGACAAGATGTCGCAGCGATTCACCTCTGCTTGGTTCCTATACACTGGTCATGGCTTTTCGTCGGATTTGCGGTGCGCCGGGCGTGAGACGAACAACGGGATCCCGGCCGGCCGGGCGACCCGTGCGCAGGCGTGCGCGCGTCGCTGCGCGGTGATCCGATGCGTCTCGCGCTGATCGCCCTCCTGCCCCTGCTCGGCGCCATGGTGCCGCCGCTCGCCATCCGAGCCGGCCGCAACGCCTGCACGATCGCCACCGCCGCCGTGACGCTGGCCGCGCTGGCGCTGCTGGCCGCGAACGCCCCCGCCGTGGTGCACGGCGACGTCGTGCAGGACGGCATCGCTTGGGTGCCGCGGCTCGGCCTCTCCTTCGGCTTCTTTCTCGACGGGCTCGGCTTGTTCTTCGCCGCCCTGATCCTCGGGATCGGGCTGCTGATCATCGTCTATGCGCGCTTCTATCTCGGCCGCGACGAGTCGATGGGCCGGTTCTTCGCCTATCTGCTGCTGTTCCAGGGCGCCATGACGGGCATCGTGATCAGCGACAACGTGCTGCTGCTGGTCGTCTTCTGGGAGTTGACCAGCCTCTCCTCCTTCCTGCTGATCGGCTGGTGGTACGGCACGCCGGAGGGCCGCCAGGGCGCCCGCATGGCGCTCGTCGTCACGGGCGGCGGCGGGCTCCTGCTGATGGCCGGCATGCTGCTGCTCGGCCACGCCGCCGGCTCCTTCGCGCTGACCGACATTCTCCAGCGCGGCGACGTGGTGCGCGCCTCTCCGCTCTATCTGCCGGTGCTGCTGCTGGTGCTCGGCGGCGCCTTCACCAAGTCGGCGCAGTTTCCGTTCCACTTCTGGCTGCCGCACGCCATGGCGGCGCCGACGCCGGTCTCGGCTTACCTGCACTCGGCCACCATGGTGAAGGCCGGTGTGTTCCTGATGGCGCGGCTGTGGCCCGTGCTGGCCGGCACCGAGGCGTGGTTCCTGATCGTGACGACGACCGGCCTCGTCACCATGCTGGTCGGCGCCTGGATCGCGCTGTTCAAGACCGACCTCAAGGCGATCCTCGCCTATTCGACCGTGAGCCATCTCGGCCTGATGACCATGCTGCTCGGCTTCGGCACCGAGGCCGGCGCGATCGCCTGCGTGTTCCACATCCTCAACCACGCCACCTTCAAGGCGGCGCTGTTCATGAGCGCCGGCATCGTCGACCACGAGACCGGCACGCGCGACATCGACAGGCTCGGCGGCCTCGCCCGGCTGATGCCGATCACCGCGGCGCTGTCGCTGGTCGCCGCCGCGTCGATGGCCGGCGTGCCGCTGCTCAACGGCTTCCTGTCCAAGGAGATGATGCTGGAGGCGGCGTGGCACACGCCCTTCGCGGGCCAGTCCTGGCTCCTGCCCGTGCTCGCCACCGTGGGCGCGCTGCTCTCCGTGGCCTATTCGGCCCGCTACGCGTTCCGCGTGTTTCTCGGTCGTCCGCGCGGCGACCTCGCCGGTCGTCCGCACGATCCGCCGGCCGGCATGTGGCTGCCGGTCGCCGTGCTGGTCGTACCCGTGATCCTCATCGGCATCGCGCCGCAGCTCTTCGCCGGCGGCATCGTGGCGCTCGCCGGCCAGGCGACCATCGGACCCGCGCCGCTGCCGTCCGTGTCCCTGTCGCTGTGGCACGGCGTGACGCCGGCGCTGATCTCGAGCGTCGTCGCCTTCGCGGGGGCCGCCCTGCTCTATGCCGGGCTCGGGCCGCTCGCTCGCCTGCATGCGCGGCTCGACCGGCCCGACGCCAAGGCCGCCTTCGACGCCGTCGTGGCGGCGGTGGTGCAGGGCTGCCGGCACGCGACCTTCCGGCTGCACACCGAATCGCTGCCGCGCTATCTCGCCGTCATCACCGTGACGGTGCTGGCCGTCGGCGCCGCCGGCTTCTTCGGCGGCACCCATACGGCCGGCGAGCGCGCCCCCCTGCCGATGACGCTGCCGGCCGTCGTCGCCTTCGTGCTGCTCGCGGCCGCGAGCCTCGCGGTGCCGCCGGTGCACGACCGACGCTTCCTCACGCTGGTGCTCACCAGCGTGGTCGGGCTCGTCGTCTCGATCGCGTTCCTGCAGTTCTCGGCGCCCGACCTCGCCCTCACCCAGATCACCGTCGAGGTGGTGGCGACCATCCTGCTGCTGCTCGCGCTCAACCTGCTGCCCAAGACCACGCCGCGGGTGAGCGGCGTCGCCCGCCGCATGCGCGACGCGGCGATCGCCGGCGCCACCGGGCTCGGTGCCGCGGCCCTCGCCTATGCCGTGATGACGCGGGACGCCACCAGCATCGCGGATTATCACATCGCCCAATCGAAACCGCAGGGCGGCGGCACCAACGTCGTCAACGTGATCCTGGTCGACTTCCGCGGCTTCGACACGTTCGGCGAGATCATCGTGCTGTGCATCGCGGCGCTCGCCATCGTGGCGCTGCTCGACACCGCGCTGAAAGGCGCGGCGGCGCGGCGCCTCGATACGCTGCGGCGTGCCGTCGAGGCGGCCGACGCGCATCCGACCGTGCTGGTGGTGGTGACGCGGGCGCTGCTGCCGCTGGCCATCACGGTGGGCGTCTACATCTTCCTGCGCGGGCACAATCTTCCGGGCGGCGGTTTCATCGCCGGTCTAGTCGTCGCCATCGCGTTCATCATGCAGTACATGGCGAGCGGCCACGACTGGACGGCGGATCGCCGCCGCTTCGACGCCCATGCGCTGCTCGGCGCCGGCGTGCTGACGGCGGGTGCCACCGGCCTGGGCGCGCTCGCCTTCGGCAAGCCGTTCCTGACCAGCGCGTTCGGCTACTTTCACGTGCCGCTGGTCGGCGAGATCGAGCTCGCCACCGCCATGCTGTTCGACGCCGGCGTGTTCATGGTGGTGGTCGGCCGCCCGTCATGTCCTTCAGCATACGGCAGATGCCGCGGGTC
>NZ_NPEX01000288.1 GCF_003258865.1 Rhodoplanes roseus
CCCCTTCCAGGGGAGGGTGAGCAGGCTTCGAAAGCGCGGCCGCAATCAATCCGGCCGAAATGGGGAAGACGATGACGTACACCGACAAGATGCTGGCCCGGGTCGAGGACGGCATCGGCACCATGACGTTCAACAATCCCGAGCGGCACAACGCCGTCTCGCTGGAGATGTGGGAGGCGGCCGGCTCCATCCTGGAGGACTTCGCGAGCAATCCCGCGGTCCGGGTCGTGGTGCTCACCGGCGCCGGCGGAAAGGCCTTCGTGTCGGGCGCCGACATCTCCAAGTTCGAGGACGAGCGCGCCAGCGAGGAGGCCTACAATCGGTACAACGCGGCGGTCGACCGCGCCTCGACGCTGCTCGCCGAGCATCCCAAGCCGACCATCGCGATGATCCGCGGCTGGTGCCTGGGCGGCGGCGTCGGGCTCGCCACCTGCTGCGACCTGCGCATCTGCTCGGACACGTCCCGCTTCGCCGTGCCGGCCGCCAAGCTCGGCCTCGGCTATGCGCCGAAGGGACTCAAGCGCGTGGTCGACCTGGTCGGGCCCGCCTTCACCAAGGAGATCTTCTTCACGGCGCGGCAGTTCTCGGCCGCCGAGGCGCACCAGATGGGGCTGATCAACCGGGTGCTGCCGGACGCCGAGCTCGACGCCTATGTGCGCGACTACGCGACGACGATCGCCGGCAACGCGCCGCTCACGATCGCGGCCGCCAAGGTGGCGATCGGCGAGATCCTGAAGGACGAGTCGGACCGCGACCTCGCCCGCGCCGACGCCATGGTCCAGGCCTGCTTCGAGAGCCGCGACTACATCGAAGGCCGCCGCGCCTTCATGGACAAGCGCAAGCCCGCCTTCGAGGGCGCGTGAGCCGGTCTTGCTCTCGGTGATACCGGTCGTCCGGCAACGATCAGGAAATGCGACCGCGGACTCTGCGTTCGGGGCTCACCCCCCTCCCCGACCCTCCCCGACCCGACCCTCCCGCACAAGGGGGGAGGGAGCAGGCTGCGGCGCAACGAGTTCACCTCGACTGAAAGCGCGATGGATCGGATCCGGACGGCGCTGTGCTTCTTGCGTTCCCGCCCCCCTTGTGGGGGAGGGACAGGGAAGGGGGTGGCTTCACCCACGAGCCTCTCCTTCGCTCCATCAACGTGCGCCCCGAAACGTGCGCCCCGACCTACCCTCACCCGGAGTCCACGCCGTCGCCGCGTCCTGCCCCCGTCCATCACCCCACGCGCCGGAGTCCCGGCGGCTGCCAGGTGCCTTGGCCGGCCGGCAGGATCGAGGGCGGGGTCGTGCGCGGCAGGTAGATGCGCATGACGATGTACATCGGGCCCTCCGGCGCCGGCAACCAGTTCGACTCCCTGTCGGGGCCGGGCGACTTCGCCTGGATGAAGAGGGTCGTCGCGCCGTCCGGCCCCTTCTTCATGCCGGGCAGCATCGGCGAGTTGATCAGATAGCGGTCGATCGGGTTTTTGATCAGCAGCTGCGTCTTGGCGTCGTACATGGTGACGGACCAGAACGCGCCGGCGGGGGGCAGCCGCCCGGCCGGGAAGGTCAGCGTGTAGGCGTGCTTCGATCCGTCGAGCGTCTGACCGTCGGCGTCGACGCGTGTGGCCGGGTACATCGCCTCGATGGCGTCGTTGCCGTAGATGCCGGCCTGCGCCGCGGCGGCGCGCAGCAGCCAGTCGCCGTGGAAATGCGCGGCGTCACCGAACGGCGCCGCCACGCGCCAGCCGTCGATGCTCGTGCCGAGCGCCTTGGCGGCCTCCTCGACCTTGCGCTGCCCTTCGGCCATGCCGAGCAGGATCTCGGCCTTGTCCTCCAGCGACAGGTCGGCGAGCGCGAAGCTCTTGCCGGGACCGATGCCGATGCGGGCGAGCTGCTCGCGGATCCAGATCTCGTCCGGCGTCGCCGGTGCGAACTGCAGGGCGAAGTCGAGGAACTCGAAGAAATTCCGCTTCGCCAGCTCCTTGTCGATCTTCGGAAAGTCGATCGCCGGGGCGGCTTGCGGCGCCGGCCGCTTGAGAAAGGCCGAGAGCGGCCGCGCCTGGTAGCCGGCCTGCACGGCCTTCACGTTGCCGATGTCGGCGGGCTCGAACAGCTGGGTGCGGAACAGCGCCAGGGCGAACTGCGTCGTCGAGCGGAACACGCCCCGGATGCCGGCCGGCCGCGGTCCGGTCCAATGCGGGCCGACCACCATGTAGTCGCCCGGATCGCTGCCGGTCGCGCGCGTTCCGACGTAACCGAAGTTGTAGGTGTTGCCGTCGCAGAGCTGGATCGCATAGTAGCGCTTGGGGTCGACGGCCGGGACGGACAGCACCATCGGCTCGGCGCGCAGATCCATCCAGACGTCGGAATAGGGCGTGTCGCTGTTGGGCGTGACGACGGTGGTGTCCTGCCAGGTGAAGACGCGCGCCTCGTTGTGGAGCTGGTTGAACGGCGCCTTGAACTGCGGCCCCGCCGTGTCGATCGCGAACTCGTACATGACGCCGTAGTTCATCACGATCGGCAGGCCGTAGATGAACCCGGCCTCGGCGATGTCCTTCGCCTTGAAGAAGCCGGGGCGTCCCGGCGCCGTGGCGGCCCGCGCCGGTCCGGCCGCGAGCGTCGACCCGGCGACGGCACCGAGCGCCGCGGTGCGCAGAAGATCACGTTTCGTCAGCATGCGTCGTCTCCCGTGCCGGCCGCAGAGTCGTCCCGGATCTGCTGTCCGGCCGGCGCAATCCGATACCTCTCGGGGCCGACCGGGTAAACTCACGGTAGCGAGATCGGTCGGCGCGGCGTGCCGCGCGCGTGCGGTGGCGGCCGAGAGGCGGTCGGTTCGAAGACGTGCCGGCGCCGCATGGCAGGGTCGTCGGCGCCCCGCCGCGCGGTCGGGCGCTTGCGGGACGGCGCCGGATCGCCGAAGCTCCGCGCCGGAATTTCCTCATCGTGCCTATCCCCGCAGCCGATTCCGCAGCGACCCAGGTGAGCAGCATGGCCCCCCTCAGCCGGAGATTCTTCGCATCCTTCGCGGTCGTCGCGATGCTCGCCGCCACGGCGGGTACCGCGGCCGCCGATCCCGATCCGAAAACCATCCTCGCCCCCTCGGGCAAGCTGCGCGCCGGGCTCTATCCGGGCACGCCGACCTCCTACCTGGCCGGCAAGGACGGCGCGGCGCCGCGCGGCGTCGGCTACGAGCTCGGCAAGGCGATGGCCGAGAAGCTCGGCGTGCCCTACGAGCCGGTGGTGTTCGCCAAGAACGCCGAGGTTTTGGAGGCGGTGAAGACCGGCGCTGTCGACGTCGCCTTCACCAACGCCTCGGTGGCGCGCGCCAAGGTGATGGACTTCGCCCCGGCCTATCTGGACATCGAGCTCGGGTATCTGGTGCGGCCCGGGTCGCCCGTCACCAGCCTGGACAATGTCGACGCGGCCGGCGTGAAGGTCGGGGTGACGACCGGCTCGTCGTCCGAGGCGGCGCTGTCGCGCGATCTCAAGGCCGCCGAGGTGGTGCGGGCCGAGACCGTGGCGATCGCGGCCGAGATGCTGACGGCCGGCAAGCTCGACGCCTTCGCCACCAACAAGGCGACGCTGTTCGAGATGTCCGAGAAGGTGCCGGGCTCCAAGGTGCTGGACGGCCGCTGGGGCATGGAGCGCCACGCCGTCGCGATCCCCAAGGGCCGCGACGCCGGTCTCCCGTTCGTGCGCGCCTTCACGGCCGAGGTGAAGCAGAACGGCCTGGTCGCCGGCGCCGTGGAACGCGCCGGGCTTCGCGGCGCGCAAGTCTCCGAGATGAAGTAGGGGGCCTTTTCACCTCTCCCCGCTTGCGGGGAGAGGTGACGAAGCGGTGGTGAAGCGGTGGTGAAGCCACCCCCCTCACGGCTGCTGGACGCCGGCGGCCTTGACGACCTCCTGCCACTTCTTCCGCTCGGCCGCGATGAAGGCGGAAAACTCCTCCGGCGTGTTGGGGGCCGCCACGGCGCCGACCTCGGACAGCATCTTCTGCACCTCGGGCGTGGTGAAGATCGCCTTCACGTCGGCGGCGAGCCGGTCGACGATCTCGCGCGGCGTGCCGGCCGGCGCGAACAGGCCGTGCCAGGAGGTGGCGTCGAAGCCCGGCAGCGTCTCGGCGATGGTCGGCACGTCGGGTGCGATCGGGCTGCGCTGCAGGCTGGTCACCGCGATCGGCCGCACCGTGCCGGACTTCGCCTGCGGCCAGGCCAGCGTCATGTTGTCGAAGGCGAGATCGATGTGGCCGCCGATCAGGTTGTTCATGATCTCGTTGGAGCTGCGATAGGGCACGTGCGTCATCGTCGTGCCGGTCCGGATCTTGAACAGCTCGCCGGCCAGATGGTTGGAGGCGCCGACGCCGGAGGAGCCGAACACCAGCTTGTCGGGGTTCTTCTTCAGATAGTCGGCCAGCTCGGCGACGGTTGTGACCGGCAGCTTCGGGTTGACGACCAGGAGGTTCGGCAGGGTCGCGAACAGCGACACCGGCTGAAAGTCCTTCTCCACGTCGTAGGGCATCGTCTTGTAGACGAACTGGTTGATCGAATGGCTCGACACCGTGCCGACCAAGAGCGTGTAGCCGTCCTTGGGAGCGCGGGCGACCACGGTGGAGCCGATATTGCCGCCGGCGCCGGCCCGGTTCTCGACCACGAAGGGCGTGCCGGTCTTCTGCTGCATCGCGTTGGCGAAGATGCGGGCGAACATGTCGGTCGTCCCGCCGGCCGTGAACGGCACCACGATGGTGACCTGGCGGGCCGGCCAGGCGCCCTGTTGCGCGGCCGCGGTGTCGACCGCCACGGTCCCGAGCCCGGCGAGGGCGGACAGCAGGACCAGCGCGGCGGTGGCGAAGTGCTTACGCATGCGACGTCTCCATGTGCGTCTTCCCATTGTTCTTGGTCGGCGTGTTGGCTCTGCCGCGCCCTGTCGGGGGCGGAAGGCGGGCATCGTGGTCGTGGTAGGCGCGGCGCCACCAGGGGTCAATCGGTAATGCATCAGATTGACGAAGTGATGCATTAGTGCCTATGACGCACGGACGGGCCGAGACGAGACGAGCGCCCGCAGCGGAGGCCGCGTGAGCATCGCCGAGTTCAGGACGGATCGAGAGGCCGAGGCGCCGCGCGTCGCCGCCGGCACGTCGGTCTACGACCGGCTGCGCCACATGATCGTCACGCTCGAGCTGGCGCCCGGCACGGCGATCAACCGCGCGGCCCTGCAGGACAGCTTCGGCCTGAGCTCGACCCCGGTGCGCGACGCGCTGGTGCGGCTCGGCCAGGAGGGGCTGGTCGAGATCGTCCCGCAGAGCGCCACGCGGGTGAGCCTGATCGACCTGTCGGCGGCGCGGCAGGCGCAGTTCCTGCGCCGCGCCGTCGAGCAGGAGGCGGTGCGGCTGCTGGCGGCGGCGCCCGACAAGGAGTTCGAAGCCGAGCTGCGCGGCATCCTCGACGCCCAGGCGGTGCGGGCGGCGGCCGGCGACATTCCCGGCTTCGACGCGCTCGACCAGACATTCCACCGCCGGCTGCTCGAGCTCGCCGGCGCGCCCGACCTCTACGGCCTGGTGCGCCGCCGCAGCGGCCATATCGACCGCATCCGCCACCTGCATCTGCCGGTCGCCGGCAAGATGCGCGAGGTGGTGCGTGACCACGGCCGCATCCTGAAGGCCGTCGTGGCCGGCAACGACAGCAAGGCGCAGGCGCGGGTGCGCGACCACCTGGCCCGCTCGCTCGCCTATGTGCAGACCCTGCGGGACGCCCATCCGGGCTTCTTCCGCGACTGATCCGGGCGGTCGCGGCCGTCCGCACGAACCATCCCACGAGGCAGGCGATGTATATCGGCGAGCAGCTCATCGAACCCAGCGACGCGCGGCTGCGCCTGTCGGCCCAGCTCGGCTGCCGCGGCATCGTCATCGACACGCGGCCGGCCCGCGAGGTGATCGAGCCGGACGGGTCGTGGAGCCCGGCCAAGGTCGCCGCGCTGCGCCGGCGCATCGACGGCTTCGGCCTGCGGCTCGACGGCATGGCCCTCGACGTCGGCGCGATCCTGCTCGACAGCCTGCGGGCGCCCGAGCGGGCCGCCGCCACGGCGGCGCGGCTGCGCCAGCACATTCGGGCCGCAGCGGAGGGCGGCGTGCCGCTCCTCAAATACACGGTGGCGATGGTCGGGATCACCCGCACCGGCGTGGTCGAGGGCCGTGGCGGCATGCAGTGCAGCACCTTCCGGGCCGCCGACTACCGGCCGGAGGCGGACGCGCGGTTCTCCTACTGGGGCACGGTGCTGCCCGAGGACGGGCAAGGCGGCGCCTCGCCGCTCGACGCCAAGGGCGCCCCGGAGACCTGCGGCCAGGTGATGGCGACCGAGGCCGGGGCGATCAGCGAGGCCGACGGCTGGCGGGCGATCGAATTTTTGGTCTCGGAGCTGCTGCCGACCGCCGAGAAGGCGGGCGTAAAACTCGCCTGTCATCCGCACGATCCGGCCTATCCGCCCGGCGGCCTCAATGGCGTCCACCACGTGCTCGGCTCGCTCGACGGGCTGCGCCGCTTCGTCGCGCTCGCCCCCGAAAGCCCGTCGCACGGCTTCAACTTCTGCCAGGGCACCATCGCCGAGATGTCGACCCGGCCGACCGAGACCGTGCTGGAGGCGATCCGCGAGTTCGGCCCGCAGAAGCGCATCTTCATGGTCCACTTCCGCAATATTTCCGGCGGCTATCTCGACTTCCGCGAGGCCATGCCGGACGAGGGCTCGGTCGACATGGCGGCCTGCATCCGCGCCTATCGCGAGGTCGGCTACGACGGGATTCTCTGCCCCGACCACGTGCCGCTGTCCGACCTCGACCCCGGCCGCGAGCGCTTCTTCTCCTTCGCGCTCGGCTACACCCGCGGCCTGCTGCAGGCGGCGTGACCTGCGTCTGCGCGTCGTTCACCCTCCCCTGGAGGGGGAGGGTCGAACGCCGAAGGCGTTCGGGGTGGG
>NZ_NPEX01000028.1:0-15859 GCF_003258865.1 Rhodoplanes roseus
CTCCTCCCGCTGCGGTCGCGGCGCCGCCCGGCCCGCGCTGGAACGAGCCGGTGACGACCGCGCTGCAGGGGCTGCCGCAGGGCGTGCAGGCGACCTCGACCGGCCCCGCCACCACGGTCACCGAGAGCCAGATCGTGCGCGATCCGACCCCGCAGATGGCGGACACGATGTTCACCCGCCCCGGCGTCACCTCGACGACCTTCGCGCCGGGCGCCAGCCGCCCGGTGATCCGCGGCCTCGAATCCGTGCGGGTGCGGGTGCAGGAGAACGGGATCGCCTCGCAGGACGTCTCGGACCTCGGCGAGGACCACGGCGTGCCGATCGATCCGCTCGCGGCCAAGAAGATCGAGATCATCCGCGGCCCCGGCACGCTGCGCTACTCGTCGCAGGCCATCGGTGGAATCGCCAGCGCCACCAACGACCGCATCCCGGACGTGCTGCCGCAGCAGGGCATCCACGGTGAGATTCGCGGCTCTGCCGCGACCGTGGACAAGAGCTACGACGGCGCCGTCCTGGTGGACGCCGTCCACGGCAACACCGTGGTCCACATGGATGCGTTCGGCCGGCGGGCGCTCGACTATCAGATCCCGGGCGGCGTGCAGCTCAACTCGAAGCTCCGGACCGGCGGCGAATCCGTCGGCGTCACCCGGTTCTTCGAGAACGGGTTCGCCGGCATCGCCGTGCAGCACCTCGAGAGCCTGTATCACGTCCCCGGCACCGAGAGCGCCGCCAACAACACCCGCATCTCGCTCGAGCAGACCAAGGTGACGAGCCGCGGCGAGTGGCGGCCGGACGGCGGCGCCTTCGACGCGTTCCGCTACTGGTTCGGCGCGACCGAGTACAAGCACAACGAGATCGGGCTCGGCGAGGACGGGATCGACGCCGTGCGGGCGACCTTCACGAACCGCGAGCAGGAGGCCCGGGTCGAGGCGAGCCATGCGCCGGTCGGCACCGCCCTCGGCGTCCTCACCGGCGTGATCGGTGCCGATGCGGGCCACCGCGACATCGGCAGTGCCGGGGAGGCCGGCGGGCTGATCGGTCCCGCCACCGCCAACCGGGCCGCCGCCTATCTGATGGAGCAGCTCCGCTTCGCTCCGACCTGGTCGTTCGTCACTGCGGGCCGTATCGAGTACGTCAAGATGGACGGCGTCGCGACGACGTTCCCGGCCCTCCTGCCGAACGGCGAGGATCCGACCTCGGCGGACGTCTCGCGGCAATTCGTGCCGGTGAGCGTCAGCGCCGCGCTCCTGAAAGATCTGCCCTGGGAGATGGTCGCGAGCCTCACGGTCGAGCACAAGGAGCGCGCGCCCGGACCGCTCGAGCTGTTCGCGCACGGTGCGCACGACGCGACCGGCACGTTCGAGATCGGCGACGCCAATCTGAAGAAGGAGAAGATGAACGCCGTCGAGATCGGCCTCAAGCGGCAGCTCGGCGACTGGCGGTTCGAGGCGAACGCCTATTACAGGCGGTTCGACGGCTTCATCTTCCGTCAGTTCACCGGCAATCGCTGCGGCGAGGACTACGCGTCCTGCGGCGATCCGAACGGCGAGTTCCTGCAGGTGATCTACACGCAGCTCGATGCGACCTTCCGGGGAGTCGAGCTCTCCTCGCAGGTCGACGTCGCACGGCTCCATGGCGGCATCGTCACGGTGGAGGGACAGTACGACTACCTGCGCGCGACCTTCACGGACGGCGTCAACGTGCCCCGCATCCCGCCGATGCGCCTCGGCGGCGGCCTGTCGTGGCGCGACGCCAACTGGCTCGCCCGCGTGAACTTCATCCACGCCTTCGCTCAGGACGATCCGGGCGAGAACGAGACGGCGACGCCCGGCTACAACCTCCTCAAGGCGGAGCTGAGCTACACCGGAAAAATCCTCGATCCGCGCTCGCCGTTCACTGGATTCACGGTCGGTGCCGTCGGCGACAATCTGCTCAACGACGACATCCGTAACAGCGTGTCGTTCCGCAAGGACGAGGTGCTGCTGCCGGGTCGGACCTTCCGGGCTTTCGCGACGCTGAGGTTTTGAGAAGATACCGATATCGCATGCAAAAAGCCCGCCCGGTTCGTCCGGGCGGGCTTTTTGCCGCAATTCTGGGCGTTGCCTGACCAATCCTTCGGCGTTGCGGGCGGCGCGAAAATTTCTTTAGAGTCATCGCCATACCGTTGAATTCGCAATCCTACGAAGCGGGCTCGCCCCGATTTTCGTACGCCGGCGCGGATGATTGACTTGTGACTCCGAGGCTGGATGGTTCGGACGAAAGGACCCCCTGCGATGTCGACCCCCGACGAGACGTCTGCAGCTTCCGTTCTGTGTGCCGTGTGCGACGACGCCCTCTCGCCTGTAGCGACACCCTGTGCCGCCGGTCTGCCGGCCCGGTCGGCCTCCCTGTTCGTGTGTGGAACGTGCGGCACGCGGCAGACGCATCCACGGGCCCGGACCGGAGACTACTTCGACGTCGTGATGCGCGCCCGGAGCCGGCGGCGCGCATTTCGCCGTGTCCCGGCGCATTGAGGCCCGTGCCATGGCCGCACCGACCATCGCCCTCGATTTCACGCCGCTCGCCAGAACCCTGACACGGGTGCGCGATCGCTGGACGGGACTGTCGGTGCTCTGCCTGCGCGGCGTACGGGCGTTCGCCGATCCGTACCGGCCGGAGGCGCATTACATGCGCGGGCCCGGTCCCAAATGGCACGCCAAGCACGGCGGGGCAGGGGCACGGCGTTAGCCCCCGCCGGGAAGTTACGGCTTATCGGACGTGGTTGCCGCAAAAGGCGCGCCCCCCTATCGGTTCAATTCTCAGCATTTCTCCGCATACGACCGGAGCCGGTTCATCCACCATTCGTTTGCAACTCGCGGGGTAAACGCGAATTGGGGACGTCGTTGCTTTGGATTCGGAGGAGATGAGCTTGCCCGTGCCAGCGTGCCCGCCTGACACCGAGCTGCCCGACGCGATCGTCCGCAAAACCGTCCTGGTCATCGACGACGACATCACCCATCGTGCCGTGATCTGCCGGGTGGCCGACCGCGCCGGTTTCGCCGCGATCGGCGCCGAGACCGTCGAGGACGCCGAGCTGCTGCTCGGCTCGCATCAGTTCGACTGCGTCACGCTCGACATCAGCCTCGGCGCGCGTAGCGGGTACGACGTGCTGAAGGCGTTGGCGAAGCTCGGCTTCGACAAGCCCGTTCTCATCGTCAGCGGCCTCGACGTCGCCGCCTGCCGCGACGCGGCCGAGGCGGCACGCCGGCTCGCCCTCGATGCCGTCGATCCGCTGCAGAAGCCGATCGATCCGGCGGCGCTGCGGGTCCGGCTGGATGCCGCTAGGCGGCGTCCCGGGCATATTGCGGTCTGACGACTCCGGCCCACCCGCGCACCCCTGCGACCGTGCGCAGCCTTGAGCCTGCCGTCCGTGGGTCCCACCATGCCATACCATCGCCGTGCCGGCGGTGATTTTCGGTGTGGCCGCCAACAAGGGCTGACGGATATGGCGAGGACGGATTTCAAGGACAGCGTGATGAGCCGCGTGATTCATCAGGTCGAGAACGTTTTTCTCCTCGGCATCGCATTCTTCACCGTCGTGGCCATGTGCCAGGAGGTCTACGCGATCGTTCTCGGCATCAAGGTCGCGCTGAAGGACCTGCTGCTGATGTTCATCTATGTCGAGGTTCTGGGCATGGTGGGGGTCTATTACGACAGCAAGAAGATTCCGATCGTGCTGCCGCTATTCATCGCCATCACGGCGCTGTCGCGGCTCGTCATCCTGCAGGGCAAGGACCAGCCTCCACTCAACCTGCTGTTCGAGAGCGGCGCGATTCTGATCCTGGCGCTGGCCTGCGTCGTCATCAATTATCGCCAGCCGTCGGCCGACGAACACACCGACCGCTCGGATGTCGTAGAGCTAGAGCGGGAATAACCGGG
Organism: Rhodoplanes roseus; assembly: GCF_003258865.1. GTDB lineage: Bacteria > Pseudomonadota > Alphaproteobacteria > Rhizobiales > Xanthobacteraceae > Rhodoplanes > Rhodoplanes roseus. The sequence continues at coordinate 3,919 of NZ_NPEX01000028.1, forward strand.
CTGGTCATGGAGGTGTCACCCGGCTGCGATAATTCGTTGATTTTGCGATGCACAGCGACGCGAGGTCGCAACGGTAGCGTGATCCGGATGCGCGAGTCGCTGCTACACTCGTCCCATTGAAGGTCGCCCGGGATTGCATTGAGCGGACGAGCCCCGGCGGCAACAGCACACGATGTGGACGCAACGGGCGAAGGGCGGAAGCGCGGCGGCTTCCGCTCGACGCCGAAGGTTCGACGGGGGCCGACTCATGGCGGAGCAGGACGATCACGACCAGAGTGACAGGGTTTCCGGCGCCGGGCCGCACGCCGGGCCGGCCCCGTCCGGAGACGACGGTGCGCAGGTCACGCGCGGTCGGGATGACGCTGCGAAACCGAGAGCCGAGCGGTCCCGGATCGCACGAGTGATCCTCGACGTCATCGCCGACGAGATCATGCGACGCTTGAAGCGCCGCTTTCCCGAGTCCGGGGTGATCCTGGCCGTGCGCGGGCGACGACGGCGCCGAAGCGAGCCGGTACCGGCGCCCGTGCCGTCGCAACGTCGTTCCGGGCGACCGCGGAAGTCGGTTCTGCTCGGTCCGCGGGGCCACGACAAACCCTGAGGCGCTCAGGGAAGGTCGCGCTCGCACCCGGCCGCGGCCACCGGATCGGGCGGGACATGCAGCGCGACGAGCAGCCGGCACACCGCGACCAGCGACGAGGTCGCAATGTCGGGACGGCCGAAATCGATCATCATCTGCGCCGTGACGACGCGCATCGGCAGGTCGACCATGATGGTGACGCCGTCCGGCTCGCCCTTCACGGCGGCCAGCCGCGTCTTGCCCCAGCGCTCGACCAGGCGGCCGAAGGCCTCTCGCAGGGCCGCCAGTTCGACCCGGGCGCGCGCCGGATCCCCTCCGCTGATCGCGGCGATGGCCGCACGGTTCCGGCCCTCGGCCTCGGCCACGGCGGCGTTGTAGAGCGCGGCATCGTCCACGCTGCCCCGGGAGGACGGGGCTCCAATAGCCGGCACACCGGCCGCGGTCACCGCCAGCACCAGTAGAAGCGGAAGCAATGGCAGATGTCGCATCGCGCCGGCCGCCTTTCGCTCTCCGACACCGTACGGGCCTCCTCGGCGCCGAGGCGACCTCCTGTGCGGACGCCGAAGTCTAACGGGTCGGCAGCGGCGGCGGGGAGGGTGTCCGGGCGGATGGTGAACGCGCCGCTATCGCGGCCGCACGCTTGTTGTCATACTCGGGCCGTTGAACGTCCCGCCCGCCACGGTTCGCGCCGGCAAGTCCCGATAGGGCGGGGCCGTCGATCACCCGTGCAGATCATCCGCGTCCAGCAAGAGTCCTCTCGATGAACCCCCTCGCTCTCTCGATCGCGGTCGGCGATTACGACCGCACCCGCCCGCTCGCCAGCGGCGCAGTCCGCATCGACGGCGTCGATCCGCTGATGATCTTCCTGACGCCCGAGGAGATCTTCTTCCGTGCGTTCCGCAGCCAGGACTTCGACGTTTGCGAGCTGTCGCTGTCGAGCTACTGCGTGAAGATGGCCAACGGCGACAGCCCCTATGTCGGCATGCCGGCCTTCCTGTCGCGGGCGTTCCGGCACAACGGCCTCTATGTCCGCACCGACCGGATCAAGACCCCGCAGGATCTGAAGGGCAAGAAGGTCGGCGTGCCGGAGTATCAGATCACGGCCAACGTCTGGGCCCGCGCGATGCTGGAGGAGGACTACGGCGTGAAACCCTCCGACATCCGCTGGGTGCGGGGCGGCGTCTCGCAGCCGGGGCGGCCCGAGCGCGTGGCGGTCTCCCTGCCGGCCGACATCCATATCGAGGACGCACCGGAGGGCACCACCATCTCGTCACTCCTGGCGGCGGGCGAGATCGACGGCTTCATGGCGCAGAAGGTGCCGGCGCTGGGGCCGGGCGGCCATCCCCATGTCGGGCGCTTGTTCGCCGACCCGGCCGAGACGGCGAAGGACTACTTCTCCCGCACCGGGCTGTTTCCGATCATGCATCTGCTCGGTGTTCGGCGCACCCTGGTGGACAAGCATCCCTGGTTGCCGACGGCGCTGCTGAAGGCATTCACGGCCGCCAAGGAGCTCGCGGTGGGGGCGCTCACCGAGACCGGCACCAACAAGGCGACGCTGCCCTTCATCGAGCAGAGCCTGGAGCAGGCCCGCGCCTTGATGGGGAACGATTTCTGGCCGTATGGCGTCGACGCCAACCGCAAGACGCTCGACGCGTTCCTGCATCACCACCATGCCCAGGGCCTGTCGAAGCGCCGGCTCTCGGTCGACGAGCTGTTCCACCCGTCCACCTACGAGACGTTCAAGAGCTGAGGCACGGGCAGGGCTTGCGGGCGGCTCAGTCGGCTTGGCGGAGCTCGTCCTGCAGCCGTACGATCTCGGCACCGACGATCTTGTACAGGCGCCGCAGCGCCGCGAGCCTCGCGGCGCTGATGAAGCCGGCATCGGAGTTGCGCGGATGCACCGAGCGCGGCACCGGAATGTCCAGATCCGACAGGGGAACCTCGAACTCGAACCACTGGGTCGCCGCGGTCAGGTCGGCGCGGTCGGAGAACCGCGCATGCACGGACGTCTCGGATACCAAGGTGGTAGCGATCAGTCCCATGGGTGATCTCCCCGTCGGGACTATTCTAGCGGAACGACGCTAGTCCTCAAGGCTGCCTCGCGGAAAAGGTGAACAGGGGTGGCCGCACCGCATGGCTGCGCGGCCCCCCTGTTTGGATCAGGGCGTCCGGGTGAGGGCGGCTCCCACCGCCCCGTACCCTGGTGCCACCCGGACATCGACCACGACGACATGGCCGGCCCGAGCCGCCGCAACGGCCTCGGCCAGAATCGGGGCGAGGGCGTCGCCCCGCTTGACCGGGCCGAAACCCGTGGCGCCCTGGGCGCGGGCCATGGCGGCGAGGTCGATGTCGGGATCGTCGATGCGCTGGCCGATCCACTTGTTCTCGACCGGCCGGCCGCGCATCTGGGCGACGCGCTCCTGGTGGACCTCGTCGTTGTAGAAGGAGTTGTTGTTGGCGACCACGATCAGCAGCGGCAGGCCGTAGTGGACGGCCGTCCAGATCGCCGTGACCCCCATCAGGAAGTCGCCGTCGCCGCAGACCGCGACCACCAGCCGGTCCATGTCCTTGAGCGCCAGCGCGGCCCCGACGCCCAGGCCCGGGCCGGCCCCGATGCCGCCGCCGCCGTCGGAGCCCAGGAAGTCGAGCGGGTGGCGGAACGGCCACCACTGGCCCTGCCACGAGATCGTGGTGTGGGCGAGCGACACCGGCCCATCGCCGACGGCGGTGCGAAGCGTCCTGGCGAGCTGCTCCACCGAGATCGGCCCCTCGGCGGCCGGAGCGGCCGCGGCAGGAGCGATCTTGGCCGGCGCCACCACCGCGGCCGCCTTGCGGCGATCCCCGATCGCCTCCAGGAGGGCCGCCACGGTCGCGTCCGGGTCGGCCGCGATCATCAGGTCGACGGGCGGCAGGCCCTGATAGTCCATGCTCCACCCGTTGTGGAGCTGGTGGTCGAGCGAGGCCTGGATCACGGTGCCGGTCGGCGGGCCGCCCAGCGGCTTGAAGGTGCCGGCGAGATCGATCCAGTCGAGGCTGAGGATCGCGTCGGCCTCGCGCATCGCCGTGATCAGGCCGTCCCCCGGGAAGGTCGAGATCGGCCAGGGATGCAGCGGATGGTCGGTCGGGAAGGCCGTGGCGGTCTTCAGGTTGGTCGCCACCCGGGCCTGCACGGCCTCCGCCAGCCCGATGCGGCGATTCCAGGCGTCGAGATCGCGCGAGACGCGCCCGGCCAGGATCAGGGGCCGCTCGGCCTTCATCAGGATGTCGGCGGCGCGGGCGATCAGCTCGGCCGGCGGGCCGGCCACGACGGGCGGCATGAACCGCGCGGCGTCGATCGGGGGTAGGGGCGCCGGCAGCGGCGACTCCTGCAGCTCGACGTCGAGAACCACATAGGTCGGGCCTTGGGGCGCGGCGTTGGCGAGCCACCAGGCGCGCAGCAGCGCTTCCCGCGCCGCGGCCGGCGAGGCCGGCTGGTCGTCCCATTTCGTATAGTGACGCACCAGGGCGCCCTGGTCGCGGGCCGTGTGGATCCACTCGATCCAGGGCCGGCGCTTGGCGGCGTCGACCGGGCCGGTGGCGCCCAGGATCAGCATCGGCATGCGGTCGCACCAGGCGTTGAAGATGCCCATGGTGGCGTGCATCAGGCCGACATTGGAATGCACGGCGACCGCCATGGCGCGGCCCGTGACCTTGGCCCAGCCGTGCGCGATCGCGACCGCCGACTCCTCGTGCAGACAGAGCAGCATCTGCGGCGTGGCGTTGCCGAGATGATTGACCAGGCTGTCGTGCAGGCCGCGGTAGCTCGCCCCCGGATTGAGGGCGATCCAAGGAATGTCCAGGCTGCGCAGCACGTCGGCGACGACGTCGCTGCCAAATGCCGGGGCATTGGCGGCTGCGATACCGGCGGGGCGCTCGACTGCGGACGGGCCGGCCGTATCCGCCGAAGTCGTCGGACGGCCGGAGATTGCATCGGAGTTCATGGAGCGGGGGTCCTGCACTGGAGAGGCTGCCAGCAAAACCGATCGCTTGACGCAGTGCAACCGACAAGGCGGTGCCGAAGGGCGCGACCACCCGTTCCGGGTGCTTTGCATAGAAAGTCGGCGCCGGCCGGTGAGGCCGCTCTCACCCGCCCTGGCGGAGCCGTGCCAGCACCTTCAGTCCGGCGTAACCGTCGACCTCCATGCCGGCCTGGCGCTGGAAGGCGGCGACGGCCCGCTGGGTGTCGCGGCCGACCCGGCCGTCGGTGCCGTCGGTGTCGAAGCCTCGCGCGGTCAGACGCTTCTGGAGCTCCTGCACCTCGGCCAGCGTCGGCGTCCGCTCGCTGCCCGGGAAGGGCTGCACGAACGGCCCCATGCCGCGGATGCGGTCGGCCAGATGCACGATGGCCAGGGCGTAGGAGAACGCCGGATTGTAGGAGTAGATCGACTGGAAGTTCCGCCCGATCAGGAAGGCCGGTCCGCCCGACACCGGCACGGCGAGACGGACCTGGTGGCCCGGATGGGTGAAGGCGGTGCCGTCGGCCCGTGTCACGCCGAGCTCGGCCCATTTGGCGTAGGGTCGATAGCTTTTGCCGTCGGCCAGTCGGGTGTTGAAGCCGGACGGCAATCGCGCCTCGCATCCCCATGCCTCGCCTTGGCTGTACTTGCCGCGCTGGAGCAGATAGCGCGACGCGCCGGCGAGCGCGTCGTCCGGCCGGCCGAACGGCGAGATGCGTCCGTCGCGGTCGAAGTCGACGCCCATGTTGAGCCACACCTCGGGCATCCATTGGGTGTGTCCCATCGCCCCGGCCCAGGAGCCGATCATCTCGCGCGGGTCGCCCCAGCCGCGATCGATGATGACCAGCGCGTTGAGCAGCTCGGCTTCCCAATAGGCCCGGCGGCGCGGCTCGCCCCAGGCGAGGGCGGCCAGGGCCGGGATCACGGGCCGCATGTATTTTCGGTTGTCGATCACCTCGCCGTAGCTCGATTCCACCCCCCACAAGGCCAGCACGATGTAGCGGTCGACCCGGTACTCCCGCTCGATGCGGTCGAGCAGGGCCCGCTGCTCGGTCGCGCGCTCCTTGCCGGTGATGATCCGCCAGTCCGAGACCCGCCGGTTCAGGTACTGCCAGAGCGCCTCCTGGAATTCCGGCTGGGCGCGCTGCAGGGCATAGACGGCGGTGTCCGGCTTGATGGAGTTCATCACCCGGTCGTAGGTCGCCTCGGAGATGCCGCGGCGAAGGGCCCGCGCCTTGAAGGTGGCGCGCCATTGCTCGAAAGAAGGGGCACCGAGCGCACCCGACGGAGCGGCGGCGGCCAGCACTCCGAAGAGGCCGGCGGCGGCGCCGGCGACGAAGCGGCGGCGTGACGGCGGGTTCAGTTCGGTTCGGTGGCGCACGCGATCCTCCCGGGACGATTCGTCGGGATCCTAAGGGGTTTCTCGGCCGCGTGTCAGCGGCTCCTCGGAGACGCTGAAAATGCCGTAGGCATTAGCCGGATTTAGACTGGGGGACGGAAACCATTCTGGCCGATAGGCCGAAAAGGCAGGCACGAGTCCCGCATTTCTGCGCGGGATGCGCGAAAAAGAGGTACTATAATGTAGTAGCATCCGCGTATGGCCGCACGAGCTTCCCGTGCAACAAGAGGTTCTTAACCCAAACATGTAAGCACTGGTGGTCTCGCAGTCGGGAATTCCGGGGCCAGAAATGTCGCTTCCTTCCTTCCGCATTAGCCTGCAGCTGAAGATCGCGGCCATCGGGGCCGTCGGTCTGCTCGGCCTTTGTTTCGTCGGCGGGTTCTATCTCGTCGGCGCGAGCACCCAGGAGCGCTACGAACGTGCCGCCGACCAGGCCAGCGCCGTCGCGACGCTCGCGACCGGGGTCTCGGCCGCCATGTTCCAGGCGCGCGACGCCGAGAAGGAGTTCATGCTCACCGGCGAGGAGGCCCGCCTGAAGGACCACGAGCAGGCCGTCACCAAGATGCTGGCCGGCTTCAAGGAGCTCCAGGCCAAGCTCGCCGACATGGGCGAGGCGGACCTGGCCGAGAAGGCCGGCAAGGCGCGCGCCGGAATGGAACGCTATGCCGGGCACTTCGCCACCGCGGTCGGTGCCAAGCGCACGATGGGTCTGAGCAACGACTCCGGTCTCGAAGGCGCACTGCGCAACACCGTGCGGCAGATCGAGAACGAGCTCGACAAGTTCGACGACGCCCGCCTGGTCGCCGGCATCCATCCGGTTCGGCGCTACGAGCGCGAATACATGCTGCGCCAGGACGGCCTGTCGCAGACCAGCTTCAAGAAGGCGCTGGCCGCCTTCGTCAGCGCCTTCCAGTCGGCGGCGCTGCCCGGCTCGACCAAGAAGGCGATGCTGGACCGGCTCTCCGCCTACGAGCGTGACTTCAACGAATGGATCAAGGCGGCCGAGGCGATCGAGCTCGCCACCACGCTGACCAAGGTCGAGTTCGGCAACGTCTCGCCGGTGGTCGACCAGATCAAGGGCAGCATCGACAAGCTGTACTCGAACGCGACGGCCAACAACGCCGAGGCTCGCGAAGACACGCGTCGGCAGATCATGGTCGCCATGGGCATCGCCTTCGCGGCGGTGGCCGGCATCGGCTTCCTGATCGGCTCGAGCCTGGCGCGGCCGCTGAAGGCAATGACCGCGGCGATGCGCGAGCTCGCCGAGGGCCACATGGAGGTCTCCCTGCCGGGACTGGGCCGTCGTGACGAGATCGGCGAGATGGCCAAGGCGGTAGAGCGCTTCAAGGTGGTCGCGGTGGAAAAGGCGCAGCGCGAAGCCGAGGAGCGCGAAGCCGCGACGACGGCCGGCGCGGCCGCCCGCAGGGTCGAGATGGCCAAGCTGGCCGACGGGTTCGAGTCGGCGGTTGGCAACATCGTCGGGATGGTGTCGTCGGCGGCGAGCCAGCTCGAGGCCGAGGCGCGCCGTCTCACCTCGACGGCCGAGACCACCCAGCGTCTGTCCAACACGGTCGCGAGCGCTTCGACCCAGGCCTCCGCCAACGTGCAGACGGTCGCCTCGTCGGCCGAGGAGCTCGCCGCGTCGGTCGCCGAGATCGCCCGTCAGGTGCAGGAATCCAGCAATATCGCGGCCCAGGCGGTCGATCAGGCGGTGCGCACCGACAACCGCATCAACGAGCTTTCCAAGCTCGCGAGCCGGATCGGTGACGTGGTGAAGTTCATCACGGCGATCGCCGAGCAGACCAACCTGCTGGCCCTGAACGCGACCATCGAGGCGGCGCGGGCCGGCGAGGCCGGCAAGGGCTTCGCCGTCGTCGCCCAGGAGGTCAAGGCGCTGGCCGCCCAGACCGCCAAGGCGACCGACGAGATCTCGGCCCAGATCACCGGCATGCAGGCGGCGACCGCCGACTCGGTCGGAGCCATCAAGGAGATCGGCCGCACCATCAATCGGGTGTCGGAGATCGCGTCCAACATCGCCGCGTCGGTCGAGCAGCAGGGCGCCGCCACCCAGGAGATCGCCCGCAACGTGCAGCAGGCGGCGCGCGGCACCACCGAGGTCGCCAACAACATCGTCGATGTCAGCCGCGGCGCGAGCGAGACCGGCTCGTCGTCGGCCCAGGTGCTCACGGCGGCCAACTCGCTCACCCGCGAGAGCGAGCATCTCAAGGCGGAGCTCGACACGTTCCTGAAAACGGTCCGGGCCGCCTGACGGCGATCCGACCGAGCCGTCACTGCTTTCGAGCCCCGGCGCCCGCGCCGGGGCTTTTTCGTGTCGAGCGGCCGGTCGCGATCAGGCCGTCCGGATGTAGTCCCGCAGGGCGTCCGATTCCTGCTCCATTTGCTCGAGCCGCGACTTCACCACGTCGCCGATCGAGACGATGCCGACCAGCCGATCCTGCTCGACCACCGGCACGTGGCGGAACTTGCCTTCGGTCATCTGCTGCATCAGCTCGCCGATGGTGTCCTGCTGGCCGCAGGTGACGACCTTGCGGGTCATGATCTCGGAGACCGGGGTCTCCATCACGGCCGCACCTGTCGCGGCGAGCGCCTTGACGATGTCGCGCTCCGAAATGATTCCGATGGTGCGGCCTTCCGCTCCGGTCACCACTACGGCGCCGATGCCGCGCTCGCCCAAGAGCTTGACGGCGGCCGCCACCGTGGCGGCGGGATCGATGGTGACGACGGCCGTGCCCTTACGGGCGAGAATCGTCTTGACGGTCACGTTTGCCTCCCTGGCACCAGCCCGAATGGCCGGCGCGTTTTACCGTTGATCGGCCGCAACACGGGAGCGTCGAGCGAAAAAGCCGATGAGCCGTCCCCGGGTTCCCGCGCGAAAGCGCGGCCGACCCTCGATCATCCGTTGTTTCGGACAGGGGAGCAAGGCAGCCGCCCGGGGACGCGACGCCGGCGAGCGCTCAGTCGACCGCGCGCGGAAACGGCACCGGGTCGAACACCGGGAAGAGCAGCAGGCCAGCCAGGAAGCCGCCGATATGGGCCTGCCAGGCGACCGGCTGGTCGATTCCCAGCGTCCCGACCGAGCCGAGCCCGAACAAGATGTTGAGCCCGAACCAGACCACCAGGAAGCCGAGGATGCGAGGATCCTTGAGGGTGTCGAGCAGCGGCGCCGCCGGCACCAGATAGGCGGTGTGGTCGGTGTTGCGGAACACGCCGAGGGGACCGCCGACCTGGAACACGAAGCGAATCGCCGCAGCCATGAAGCCGGAGATCGCAGCGGAGGCCCCGATCATCGGCAGGAGCTCGTCGGGATGCGTGGCGAGGTGCAGCGCCGCTCCGGCCGCCGCCGTCGCGGCGAAGAAGGCGATGAACCGCGCCGTCCCGAATCGCCGCGCCACGGCGCTGCCGAAAGGCAGGAGCCACAGGACGTTCACGCCGAGATGGGTGAGGTCGCCGTGCAGGAAGGCGTAGGTGACGAAGGTCCAGAGATCCGCCGCGAGCCCGCCCGGCAGGACGACGTCGATGCCGGGCATCGGCCCGTAGCGCGCCGGGATGAATGCGAACAGCAGAAGAAAGTCGACGTCCTGAACGTGCGTCAGCACGAGGGTCCGGAACGCGTGCACGAGCCCGAACGCTACGACGAGGCCGGCGATCACGCTCGGGAGGTTGAGGATCGGCTCGGTGCGTCGCGACATGGAGTCCCTGATTGATGCGCTCTGATAGAGCGTGGTTCAGCCGGCCGCAAGCGCGCTGCGCGCCTGGGCGACGACGGTGTCTCGAATTAACGGTGAGGAAAACTGCCCAACCCCTTCCAACACAAGAAACAATCGTTGGAATAGGCTAGGCCTGCGGCGCGTCGTGCCGGCGAAAAGCCGAGAACTCTCGGTGAATCCGGCTCCCCCGTTAACCTTGATCGGACGTAAACGCCCGCAACCTTCCAGCGCCGGCTAAGAAAAGGCACGGGGCCTGCTGAGCGAGTCGGTCGGGGGACCGACCACCGCCGGCGGTCCCGAAATCGGACAGGTCCGGCGGCGCAGCCGTACCGGCGGGCATCGCGACCAGACAGATCGAGCGTCATGAAACACCCGTCGAGCCGGGAGCTGTTCCGATACTGGACGACCCTGCGCGGCTCGCGTCCGGCGCCCGATCGTGACGATCTCGATCCGGGTGCCCTGCGCAAGATTCTCGGGGACAGCTTCATCCTGACATTCGATTCGCGGGAGGGCTTTCCGTTCCGGCTCGCCGGCACGCGAATGTGTGGCCTGTTCTGCCGCGAGCTGAAGGCGACGCCTTTCGTCGGCCTATGGGACGAGGAGAGCAGGGCGCTCGTCCGGGCGCTGCTCGGTGGCGTGGCCGAGGAGGCCGCCGGCATCGTGGCTGGTGCCTCCGGCATCACCGCCTCGGAGCCGCCGCTGCCCCTCGAACTCGTGCTGCTGCCGCTGGCCCACCGGAACTCGCTGCACGAGCGCCTGCTCGGGATGCTCGCACCCCTGCAGAGCCCATACTGGCTCGGCGTCGATCCCGTGCGGGCGATCCAGATCGGTACCTTCCGAAACCTGACGCCCCGAATCGCACCGAGCCTCGTGCCAGCGTCCGATCCGGAACGGCGCCGGGCGCGGCTGGTGGTTCTCGAAGGCGGCCGCAGCCGCTGATCAGGCCGGTGGCGGCGTCCGCGGACCGTAATAGGTCAGGAACATATCGACGGCGTGCCGCACGACCTGCTCGATCTCCGCCTCGGTCGGGGCATGGTCCACCCATCGATACATCCGAGGGCGCAAGAGTCCCGACTGGCAGAGGTCGGTGAACTGGTTCGAGGCGAGCATCGTGTCCTGGATGGTGAGCAGGCCACGGCGGACCATCTGGTCGAAATACTCCGCCATCAGCGCGCAGCCGCAGCCCGGCCCCTCCGAGAAAAAGGCGCGCCCGGTGTCCGGCATACGCTCGGCGACGCCGAGCACGACCCGTTGGACCCGGACGGCCCAGTCCGACGTGAGCAGCCGCGCGAAGGCGATCCCGAACCGGGTGAGCGTCGCCCGGATGTCCGGATCGTCGTCGATCAGCGCGAAGAGATCCTGAATGTGCTTGTGACGCTGGTCGTTGATCAGCGCACAAAACAGCTCTTCCTTGTGGTCGAAATAGACGTAGAGCGTTCCTTTCGAGACGCCGGCCTCGCGCGCGATATCGTTCATCGAAGCGGCGTCGAAGCCCATGGCCGAGAACACCCGGGCGGCGCCTTCCATGATCTGCTTGCGCTTCGCCGGATCCTTCCCCGCGGCGGCTCGGCCGCGCCGGACGATCGACCCGCAATCGTGATCGGCGACCGGCGCCCCGCTCGGCGCGCGATCGGCCGCGATGGGGACCTCGCCGTGGAGGTCCGCCGGATCGGCGGAGTGTTCGCGTTCTGCGGTCATCGTGCTCCTCGGCGAGTCGGCGCCGACTTCCGCCCGTTATAACCCAGCGGCCGCCGGGGCGGGCGCCAGTCGATCGGCGTAAAAATTCGGACCGAACCGTTCAGTTCGATCTTGATATCCCGTTCGAGAACGGGTAGTCAATCGGACCGAACGGTTCGGTCACTGCCCCCTGCCGGACCGTAAACTGAAGCACGGCTGACGATCGGTATGAAAACCAGCTGTCGGATCGTGATTGCGCAGGAGGGTCTTTCGGTCTCGAAAGGTCCGGCGTTTCCTGCGCCAGCGGCGGGGCGGAGGCACGAGCTGTCCCCCTCGGCCTCGGCTCCGCCGCTTTCCGACCCGATCTCCGGACCCCTGGTCGACGTCGTCGTCTATTCCTTTCCCGAGACCGTCCGGCATGTGCCGAGCCGCATCGCGATGTCCCGCATCGCGACGCCTGCCGGTGCTGCGCGTGTGGGACGACTCCGGCCGGTCTTCTCGGTCCCTGTCGGCGGCGACACCCGCCCGCCTCCGACCGGACCGAAGCCGCGGCCGTAACGGCCGC
>NZ_NPEX01000028.1:15869-38275 GCF_003258865.1 Rhodoplanes roseus
GGGCCGGCGGTCCTCACCTCGCCGGCCCGCAGCGGAGGCTATCGAGCGCTCGGAAGCCTTTGGCCGGGCGGCCCAGCGCGGACGAATTTGCAACTCGTCCTCAATGGGTCGTTAACGCTCGGCTCCTAAGGTCGAACGAACGTTTTCTGGAGAATTCGGGAATGGCACTGGCTGAACGCAAGCCGAGCCTTCGGGCGTTGGCGGACGAGCGGCGCCGTTTCCAGCGCGTCACCGTCAATCTGCTCGGGCGCTACATGCTGGCCGACCGGCGCGAGTATCCGTGCCAAGTGGTCGACATGTCGCCGGGCGGACTCGCCATGATCGCTCCGGTCAGCGGCCATATGGGCGAACGGGTCGTCGCCTATGTGGATCATGTCGGCCGTCTCGAAGGCGCCGTCACCCGCGTGTTCCCGACCGGCTTCGCCATGACGTTCTCGGCGACGCCGCGCAAGCGCGACAAGCTCGCCGCCCAGCTCACCTGGCTGGCCAACCGCGACATCCTCAATCTGCCCGAGGATCGCCGGCACGGCCGCTTCACGCCGCACAATCCCATCACCCAGCTCGTCATGCCGAACGGCCTGAACATGCGGGTCCGCATCATCGACGCGTCGCTGTCCGGCGCCGCCGTGGCGACCGACCAGCGTCCGGCGATCGGCGCGCTGATCATGATCGGCAAGATCCAGGGCAGGGTGGTGCGCCACCTCGAGGAAGGGTTCGCGGTCGAGTTCACCCGGCTGCAGCATCCCGATTTCATCGAGGAAAGCCTGCACGCGTAGCCGCGGCGACGCGCGCCGGACGCCTGCGAGATCGTGCGCCGGCGTGCTGCGCTCTTGCCGCCTCGCTCCCCATTGCGGCGACCGCCTGCCGGGCACGTCTGCATCCGAACCGTCGTGCCTGAGTGCGGAGCTGCCGACGCGGACCTCGTCGTCCGCTCTGGATGTCTGTTTTTCTTCCGTATGAAACATCTTAACTGGCCCAACCAAAGCTGGGTGGTTCGTCGTTATTCGCCGAATCCCTTGTGAAATCCGTGTACTGCTGTAAAATAATGGCGTCATGGAAAAACTGGTTGGACCAGATGCCTCCGACAACCGCGTCGATCTGATCGCGCGACGGCTGCTCGATCAGCTCCGGTCGATGGGGGCGAGCGAGACTGGACGACTGCCCAGCGAGAGGCGTCTCGCGGAACTCCACCACTGCAGCAGAAACACGATCCGTGAGGCGCTGGCCCGTCTGCGCGACCGGGGCGTAATCGAGGTCCGGCCGCGCAGTGGGGCTTACGACCCGGCGGCGCAGTCGCGCTCCGCGCCACGCCTGCCGGAGGCGCTCGCGGCCCTCGATCTGGTTGGGCCAGAAGTGGCTCGACTCGTCGCCATGTCGTTCGGGACGACCATGTCGAACGGCTCGAAGAAATCACCTCGGGGCTGAGCCGGGCGCTTCTGCATCGTGACGCCGGGGAGGCCGGCCGCCAATTCGCCGGCTTCTATGCCGAGCTCGGGCGTCTGGCAGGCAACGCTTACTTGAGCCGGGTCCTGACCGCGATCGAGTCCGATGACGGGCTGGTGTCGGATTCGAGCCGGGTGCCGCAGCAGCACGCCGTGGAAGCCTTCTTCACCCAGCATGTCGACGTCCTCCAGGCGCTTCGGAGGGGCGACAGCCGTCGCGTCGTGAGACTCGCGCAACGCTGCATCCGGTCGTTCGGCCATCTGGTGCATGCGACGCCGAGCGTGGTCGGGCCGACGCCGGGAGCAGGCCCATGACCCGTTCCGGTCGATGCCAGAATCGTTTTCGGGCCCTCGTCGGTGCGAATTCCGCGCCGCTCGGCTCGGATACCCGCGGGAGCAGATGCTCCGTGCGCTCGGCCGCGCCGACGGCGCGGCAGCTGGCCGACACAGCCCGTGTCCTTGCGGGCATGCCGGCGAATGAACGGGTACCGGGGCCTGACTTGGCGGTCGCCCCGGTACCCCTCGTGCCATCTCCAAATGGGGGTACCAGATGGAAACGGACAGCTCGCCTAGTTATCTGGAGTCACGCAAGCTCGTCAAACGATGGAGCGGGCCTTGGCCCGTGCTCGCCAACACGCTGATGCTGGCGGCCTTGTTCTACGCCACCTGGTGGGTCTTCCAGGATCCGCGCGGCATCATGCGGCTCTACACCCCGTATGTCGGCTACATGTATTGCCGCTGGCTGCTGATCATCCTGATCTGGGTGGCCTACATCTTCGACTACTGGCCGTTCAGGCGCGGTTGGATCGAGCGTGCCAATCCGCTCGTCAAGGGCGTCGTGCTGACGGCCTTCAGCGTCGCCGTGATGCTGCTGATCATCGAGGGCTTCTTCATGAGGATCCTCGGCGACTACGGCATCTCCTATATGAGCCCCGACCGCCTCGAGGCGATGGGCATCACCCGCTTCTACGCGCTCGAATACGCGACCGAGGCCATCATGATGTTCGCCGTGATCGCCTCGTGGCTGTCGCCGGCCTGGGTGGTCGCCTGCGAGAATGCACCGTGGGCCAAGCTACCGCAGCCGACCCGCGGCATCACGATCATGCTGGTGACGTTCCTGTTCAGCACGATCATCTACTTCCTCACCATGCACTCCCACATGGCGATCCTGTTCTATCCCTGGCAGCAGTACACGGCGATCACGCCCGGCTACTGGGAGAGCTTCGCCAACACGGTGTCGGGCAATTTCCACATCGCCTGGATCATGTGCTGCACCGTCACGGTGTGGCTCTACGAGACGATCTGGGAACGCTACCCGTTCAACCTGATCAAGACCGACTGGCTGCGGCGGGTGACGTCGTTCTTCGGCATCGTCGCGATCGCCTTCGCGCTCTGCTTCTTCCTCTTCTACGCACAGGACCTGGCCTGGGGCGAGACCATCCGCGGCACCCGTCGCCTGATGGCTCCCGACTGGCGCTGGCTGCATGTCGGCGAGATGGCGATCTTCTGGCTGGTGCCGATGCTGTTCCTGAACTTCTACTGCGGCAATTGGCCGACCAAGTTCAGCCGGCCCGTGAACGTCGCGCTGCGTACGCTGATCACCATCGTCGCGGCGATCGCCCTCTACATCGCCTACTACAAGACGGCGCACCTCTTCCTCGGCGTGCAGAAGGGATACTCGCATCCGCAGCAGTTCCCGATGATCCCGACCATCTGGCTGATCAACATCATGTTGATCAACATGTGGTTCATGGACGGCTGGCCGGGCTGGAAGGCCGTGCCGAAGACCGCCGACGAACTCGCGGCCGCCCGACAGGAGATCGTCGCCGACGACGTGAGATGGTCGCCCGCGCTCGGCTACGGGCTCGCGGTCGGCGTGATCGGCGGCGTCGCCGTCTATGTCCTGTTCGTGAACATTCTCCCCTGGCTGGGGCAGATCGTCACGATCATCGAAGGCTCGGCGTGAGGAGATCACCATGAGCGAACAGAAAACCACGTCTCGCCGCGACTTCGTGATGGGAGCGGCAACCGGTATCGGTGCGGGCGCGATCGGCGCGATGGGGCTCTACTCGTACACGCCGGCGGCTTACAAGCACTTCGTCTCGTTGCCCCGGGGAAACCGCGAGGAGTTCGGCGCGGTCCGCAGCGTCAAGATCACCAACATCTCGGAGACGAGCTGGTTCGACAACGCGACCTTGATGGGCGACATCCAGGCCGCCGGAGGGCTGCTGGTCAACCAGTACACGATCGGCTGGCCGCCGTTCGGCAACGGCAAGGGGATCGCCAGGGGATCGTTCGAGTCCGGCCTCGAGTCGATCCGCAAGATGATCCCGGGTAACCTCGAGGAGGCCTGGGCGCTGCAGTCGAAGCTCGGGCTCCATCCGGAAAATCCCGGCGGGTTCTCGTGCCTGATCGAGGTCGAGTCGCTCGACGGAACGCTCCACAAGTACCTGCTCGACTCCGGCTGGTCGTTCGACTGGATGGACAAGGCGTTCAAGCGGGAGAAGATCGATCAGATGCTGGCGGCGCACGAGATCGAGGCGTTGTTCCTGTCCCACGAGCACTGGGATCACTTCTGGGGGCTGCCCGTCACCGTCAAGTACGACGACCGCATCCCCATCTACACCCACAACGGATTCTACAAGGAAGGCCTGCAGTACATCGCCGCGACCGGCCACAAGGGCAAGCTCTTCGTCCAGGACAAGCCGATCGAGCGGATCATTCCGGGCATGGTGGTGGTCAAGTACGACGTACCGATCATCAACCGGGTGTTCGGCGAGACCTCGCTCGCCTTCAACATCAAGGACAAGGGCCTGCTGTCGATCTCCGGGTGCAATCACCAGGGTATCCTGCAGTGCACCTCGTTCCTGAGGAACAACCTCAAATACGACAACGACAAGTTCTACGGCATCTACGGCGGGCTGCACATCTCGCCGTTCGAGGATTGGGATCCGAAATACGACGATCTCGTGATCTCGCTCAAGCAGTACGAGTTCGACAAGATCGGCTGCAATCACTGCACCGGCGTCATCACGGCGCACAAGTTCGTCGAGCGGGGCTACCCGGTCGTCAAGGGCACGGCGCGGTTCCGCTCGAAGACGGCGGACTATCTCGGCAACGGTGACACGATCGTCTTCTGAGCCGGTGATCGGACCAGCGGGGCCGCCGCATGCGGCGGCCCCGGGAAGGAGCCTTCATGCAGACCGATTCTCTCCTGCCGCCGGGCAGCACGATGCCGCGGGCCGGCGACCTCGTCCTGCTCGCCCAGAACGCGCTCGCGCGGGCCTGCCTCGATACGCGGTTCAAGCGGCTCGTCGGATGGCGGGGCCTCGCCGCCTGTCCGGGGCTCGGCGGTGCTTCGACCTGCCGGTTGGCTCGCCGGCCCGGAGTCTATGGCTTGATGCCGGAGGGCTGCGAGCTGGCCGGCGACGTGCCGTTCGTCCGCATCGCGCTCCACTACTTTCCGACCATGGCGGAGCCGTTGTTCGAGAGTCTCGCGCCGGCGGCGGCGCTGCTCGTGGCGGGTGACGACTATCGGCGGCACGTCCGCGACTTTCCGATGCATCCGGAACTGGTCGGCCCGTTCGCGGTCGGCGCCTTGACGGTGGGGCTCGGTGTTCGCAAGGACGTTCTCGCGGTGTCGCTGGAGACCTGCGATCGTCACCGCATCGTCTCGTTGCCCGGCATCCCGGCGCCGAACGACGGCTGGGTTGTCGCGCCCGGCGGCCTCGAGCAGGACGTTCCGGCGCGCGCCTTGGCGGAGGAATTCTTCGAGGTGCTGGCTGCTGCTGCCACCCTGTGCGTCGGTGAGTCGCCGCGCCTGGTGAGGCGCGACGCCCGGCCGGCCGGTGAAGTCGTGCACGGGACCGATGGTGAATGGAGCCGTCGGGCCTGCGACGACAACGATCTCGTCCTGCAGTCGCTCGCCTGGGGACAGGTGGAGTCTGTCGCGCCGAGTCGATGGAGCCTGGACGGTGCCGAGCGCACCCTGCTGTGGCAGGAAGCGTCCGGAGCGCCGCTGCCGGATGCGGTGGCGTCGGCGCTGTGGTGGCGAACCCACGATCTCGATGCCTTGCTGGGGGAGGGGGCTTATCCGGAGGCGGCGGATCGTCGGCCGAGCCTGATCGTCCTGTGCGGCTTCCTCGGCTCCGGCAAGACCACCTTGGTCAATCAGATCATCGAGCACCACCGCAACCACGACTCCTTCGTGGCGGTGATCCAGAACGAGCTCGGGGCCGCCAGCGTCGACGCCCATCTGGTCGAGGAGAGCGACTCCGTCGAGAGCCTGGACGAGGGGTGCGTGTGCTGCACGCTGGCCGGCAGTCTCGCCAAGGGCGCCCAACGGCTGATCGACCGCTATCATCCCGAACGCATCGTGCTCGAGACCACGGGACTGGCGAACCCCTTCAACCTGATCGAGGAGCTCGCCACGTTGTCCGGGATCGTGAGGCTCGACGTGCTGGTGACGGTCGTCGACGCCGACAACGTGCTCGACGCACTCGACGCCTCCGCGGTCGCCCGCGACCAGATCAGGGGCGGAGACGTGCTGCTCCTCAACAAATGCGACCTGGTCGACGCGGCGACCCTGGCGCGCATTCGCGAACGCCTGCGAGCCCTCAACGCGCGGGCGCCGGTTCTGGAAACCAGCTTCGCCCGGGTGCATCCGGCGCTGCTGCTCGGCGAGGTCGAGGCGGACGCCTGCGTCACCCCCGACGCGCCGGCGCCCTGCGGCGGGGCAGCGGACCACGACCACGGCGATAGCCATGGCCATGGCGATCACTCGCACGCCCATCACGGGCCCCACGACCACCGGCATCGCAGCCATCGCGATCACCGCGGCGACGGTTTCGTCGCTGTCCGCTTGGACCAGCCGGAGGGCTTGTCGCGCGATGTCCTGTTCGAGCGGCTGGAACGCTCACCGGGGCGGGCATTCCGCATCAAGGGAATCGTCGAGCTGACGGATTCGCCGTTTCCTCAGGCGTTGCAATGCGTCGGTGCGCGGCGTGAGCTCGCGCTGCTCCCGTCTCTCTACGACGGCCCGCCGTTCCTGATCTTCATCGGTCAGGACCTGGACGCCGAGGCGCTGCGCGCCCATTGGTTCGCGCCGGTGACCGGCGCCGAGCCGTGCGTGCCGCGCCTGGAGCCGGCCTGACCCAGGTGGCCGCGCCGGGAATCGCCGGACCGGTTATCCTGGCGGCCGGCATGGTGCCGGCTGAACTCGGAAGGACCGTTCGGACGTGGACATCGGATCTCTCAGCGGCGCTCCGGCGCTTTCGGCCCTGCTGACGATGTCGGCGACGGCCCTCGGCGGCGTGCCGGCGGTCTTCTGGCAGCTCGACCTCCGCAAGAACGAGCTGACCTTCCTGGGCGGCGGGAGCAGGGGCGCCCTGGACGAGCAGACGACGCTCATCCTGAAGAACCCGGCCCATGCGCGTGCGGCTGTCCTGGCTGAGGACCAGAACCGGTTTTTCGAATGCCTCGACCGCATTCGTGGCGTACATCCGGCCGCGACGATCGTCCGGGTCCGCGATGGCGACGGCCTGGTCCGCTGGATCGCGCTGGCGGCGATGCCGGATCCCGGGACCGCCATGCGGTGCGTCGGGCTGCTGGCGGAGTGCTCGGGGCTGGTCGACCTCGTCGTCGGCGCGACAGCGGATGCCGATCTCGACGACAAGATCGCGCTGTTCGACAACCCGGTGCTGCTGGTCAGCGTCAAGACCCGCCACACCGTGCTGGCGAATCCGGCCGCCCGAGCGCTCTTCGGCGAGCGGCTGGATGGTCCCGCGGCGCTTGCTTTCGACGATCTGCTGCTGTCCTCGGCCGGCGGGACCGCGGCCGAGATCGTCGAGGCCCTGGTGTTCCACGGCCAGTGGAGCGGGGCGCTGACCGTGCACGACGACCGCGGTGCGCCACATCTCTGCGCGGCGCGGGTGCGGGCGCTGTCGCATCGTGGCCAGAACCTGCTTTGGGTGTGCCTGATGCCGGAAGCGGCCCGGGGTGACGACCGGTCGGGGGAGGGTATGCCGCCCGAGGACGAGGCCTCGCCGGGGGCGATCGAGGCGTTCGCCGCGGCGGACAGCATTCCGGCGCTGCTCCGCGCTTTCGTCGAGCATCAGCCGGCGGCGCTGCAGGCCGAGGCGGTGATGCGGTCGCGCATCTTCATCGCCGAGAACCGGGTGGTCGTCACCGGCGTGGCGCCGTCCCTCGTCATGCCGGCGGCGGAGACGTTTCCGTACGAAGGATCGATCGCCGAGAACATCGTGCGTTTCGGTCTCGACCATCTGATCGTCGAGGACACGTCCCGCAGCATCAAGCCCATCGACTGGGTGCTGTTCATCCCGAAGGGCATCAGATCCTATTTCGCGGTGCCGTTCTTCGACGGCGGCATGCTCAAGAACGTCTTCATCGTCTGCTCGACAGAGGTCGGCCGCTTCACCGAGCGCAACGTCCGCGCCTATGGGCCGCTGTTGCCGGCCGTCGAGGCGGCGTTCAACCGTCTCGAGGAAACCCGCGCAACCTGACCGGCGCGCCGGGTGCGGCTCGTGTCGAAATGCATCGCCATCGCGGTCGACCTTTCGTCCGGGTCGACTCGGCCGTGACCGATTTCCGCCCTGGTAAACAATCCGTCTCGCTTTGACGTCGGTAGAGAACGGGGCATTGGCCCGCCTGGCGGGATCGCGAACTGCCAAAAATGGGAGCGGCGTGCTGCGTGGCGGCGACGCAGAGCGTCCGGGGGATGTCGGGCAGGAGCGTCAAGCCGTTCACACTGAAAGGAAAAACCAGAGTTCATTAAAATTTGAATCAATTCGTAGTATAGATATCTTTAGATAAATTTTGCGAGCGTTCGATCTAAATACTGCTGTGTACTTCTCTAGTTTTGAATCAAGTTTATCGGATCGACTTAGCGGCAGTTCAAAGGTTGTATGGGACAGTTGACCCTGTGAGGACGGGAGGGGTCAACAATGAATATTCGTCCCAGACGAGGACTGGCGGTCACGTGGGCCGCCTTGGCATTCGGCGCCCTGGTGGGGCAAGCCGAAGCTCTCGACCGTCCGCTTTATGCATCCGTGCAGGACACGGCCCGTCCGCCGATCGGCTGGGTCTCGTTCTGCGCCGACCGGCCGCGCGATTGCGCCGCCACGCCGTCCGCCCCGCGCGACGTCGTGCTGTCGCCGCGGGTCTGGCGCGACCTCGTGCGCGTCAATCGTTGGGTCAACGAGACCATCAAGCCCCTGACCGACATGGATCACTGGGGCGTCGTCGAGAAGTGGTCCTATCCGGACGACGGCTACGGCGATTGCGAGGACTACGTTCTTCTGAAGCGGCGCATGTTGATCGCCGCCGGCTGGCCCCGCGAGGCGCTGCTCATCACCGTGGTGCGCGACCGCAAGGACGAAGGTCATGCCGTGCTGACCGTGAAGACCGACAAGGGCGAGTTCGTCCTCGACAACCAGGTCGACGAGATCCTGGGCTGGACCGAGACCGGCTATCGCTTCGTCAAGCGGCAGTCGCAGTCCGATCCGAACACCTGGGTGGCGCTCGGCGACACCCGCCCGGCGATCTCGACCGCCGCGCCCAGGTGACTGGTAACGCATGAATTTCCGCCGGTGAACCTTTTGCCGGCGCGGTCCGACTAAACGACAGGAGTTTCGCAGTCCCGGTCACGTCCCCACCCCTCCCCGTCCCAGACCGGGTTTGCGCGCGCCCGACCGTCCCCCAACGGTCGGGCGCAACTTTTTCGGGGGGCGGGTTCGATCGTAAAGGCTCGCGCCTCACTCCGGCTCGAAGGTCAGCGCGACGCCGTTGATGCAGTAGCGCAGGCCGGTCGGGGGTGGGCCGTCGGGAAAGACGTGGCCCAGATGGCTGCCGCAGCGGCTGCAATGGACCTCGGTGCGGACCATGCCGTAGCTGCGGTCGGTCGTGGTCTCGACCGAGCCGTCGACCGGGTCGTTGAAGCTCGGCCAGCCCGTGCCGCTCTCGAACTTGGTCTTGCCCACGAACAGCTTTTGACCGCAGCCGGCGCACACGAAGGCGCCGGCGCGCTTCTCGTGCAGCAGGGAGCAACTGCCGGGGGCCTCGGTGCCGTGGCGGCGCATCACGCCGTACTGCTCGGGGGTCAGGAGCCGGCGCCACTCCTCGTCCGTGCGGGTCACCGGATAGGTCTTCGTGTCCATCGGGGGTCTCCTCGCGGGCGCCGGGGCGGCGCGACGGTCCCAATGTAGTGTCTAGCCCTGCGCTTCGCATCGGTTCGCGCGGCGGCCCGTCGCGCTCCGAGGCTCGATCCGACGGGTGGTGCCGCCGGATTAATACAAATCCTCGGTATTCATTTTACGGATTTGCATCATCGCGGTGGCAGGCTCCCGTGGTTGGGGATCGTTTGTCTTGATCCCGACGGGAGCAGGGCCGATGACTCAGAGCCGGCAATATCCGCGTTACTTGACGCTCAAGATGGGCCAGATCACCGGGGAGGAGCTCGTGCGCGATTGCGCGGTCCTCAACGTGTCGCGCGGCGGCGCCTGCGTCCTGGTCTCCGACATCGAGAGCCTTCCGGACACCTTCAGCCTCAGCTTCGACGGCGATACCCGCGACTGCAGCATCGCCTGGCGCGAGCGCCACCGCGTCGGGGTCGCCTTCACGGACGGCGAGCTGGACGACAACGTGCTGCCGGATCCCCAGGCGCTGCGCAGCGCCGAGCGCGGCGACGACGTGCTGCGGGTCGCCGAGCTCTTCCTGCGCGGGGTCCACGCCTATACCGAGCAGCAGCTCGAGCTGTTCGACACGGTGATGCACCACCTGCTCGACAACACCACGGACCAGGCGATGGCGCAGCTCAGCGTGCGCATCGCCCCGGCGCAGCGCGCGCCCGTGAAGGTGATCCATCGCCTCGCCGAGGACGACGACATCGCCGTGTCGGGCCCGGTGCTCGAGCGCTCGCCCATCCTGGCCGAGGATTTCCTCGTGCGCATCGCGCGGTCCAAGAGCCAGGCGCATCTGCTGGCGCTGGCCGGCCGCATCATGGTGCCGGAGAAGGTGACCGATGTGCTGGTCGACCGCGGCGACACCGCGGTGACGCACCGGGTCGCCGCCAACGACGGAGCGCAGATCTCCCGCGGCGGCTTCCAGCGGCTCGCCGGACGCGCCCGGCAGGACGAGGAGCTGGCCAAGCACATCGTCCATCGCCGCGAGGTGCCGGCCGACATGTTCGCGGCCTTGGTGCGGCTGGTCGCCGAGCCGGTCCGCCAGCAGCTCCTGCGCGACCCCGACCCCGACGTCCGCCGACGCATGGCGCAGACCATGCTCCAGCCGGCCGAGCCGTCCGAGGAGGCGCCGACACGCGGCCCGGCCCGCACCCGCCCGACCGACAAGGAGCGCGACGAGAGCTTGGCGCAGCTCCGCGCCAAGCTCTCGTCGGCAGCCAAGGCGGGCAGTCTCGACGAGACCAGCGAGGCGCTCGCTCGAGTCACCCGGGTGCCGGTCGAGGCGATCCGGAATCTCGTGCGGCTCGGCTTCGAGGATGGTGCGCTGGTGCTGTGCAAGGCCGCTGGGCTCGGTTGGCCGGACGCCAAGATCGTCTTCACGGTGCTGATGACCCGCAACGCGCGGGTCGACTACAAGGCCGCCTTCGAGCGCTATCTCACCTTCTCGGGCGAAGCCACCGACCGGGCGGTGCGGTATCTGAAGGCGCGGAAATCGCCGTCGACCACCGAATTCCGCCGGATGCTCTGAAGGCCTGCGCAGACCCGGCCGGGTCTTCCGGCCGGCGCCGCCGGTCTCCATATCGTCGGGGTGCCCCTTTGGTCCGGAGCCCCCGATGAGCGATCCCGTCACCGTGCTCGGCACCCGTATCGCCTACGCGGCCCGCCAGCTTCCCCGACTGGCGTGGTTCGCCGGCCACGGCGTCGTCATGCGGCGCCTGCAGGCGCGTGTGCGGCGCTCTGCGCCGCGGAGCGGGGCGCCTCCGGAGCGACATGCCGCGACAGGCCCTGCGCCGGCGCCGCTGCCGGGCAGCCGCCGGCTGTATGCGGATCTCGCCGGGTTGCTGCGGCAGGACCTCGCCAATGTCGAGGCCGGCATCTACCCGGTGCCCGACGACCACGACGGCTCGCTCGCGACCCTGCTCGAGCGCTCACGCCTGTTCTTCACCGACCTGCCGGCGATCCATGCGCGACGTGAGCGCAACGGATTTCGCGACGTGCTGGCCGAAGCGCCGCGCCGCGGGCGGCCGGCCTATTATCTCCAGAACTTCCATTTCCAGTCCGGCGGCTGGATGACCGAGGACTCGGCGGAACGCTACGACACCCAGGTCGAGGTCCTGTTCAATGGCACCGCGAACGCGATGCGGCGTCAGGCGCTCGTGCCCCTGCACGAGGTCTTCGCCGGTCGCGACCAGCGCAGGCTGCGGCTGATCGACATCGGCTGCGGCACCGGGCGCTTCCTCGATTGCCTGAAGCAGGCCTGGCCGCGGCTTCCGGCGCTCGGCCTGGACCTCTCGGAGGCCTATGTGCGGCATGCGCGCCGTCACTTGCGGCGCTGGGGCAAGCTCGCCGTCGCGGTCGGCAATGCCGAGGCGATCCCGGCCGCCGAGGCCAGCGTCGACGCCGTCACCAGCGTGTTCATGATGCACGAGCTGCCCGCCAAGGTGCGGCGCGTCGTCATCGCCGAATGCGCCCGCGTGCTGAAGCCGGGCGGCCGCCTGGTGCTGGTCGACTCGCTCCAGCGCGGCGACGATCCGGACTACGACGGCCTGCTGGAGCGCTTTCCCCAGAACTATCACGAGCCGTATTATGCCGGGTACCTGGACGAGGACTTCTCGGCCATGGCGGCCGGCTGCGGGCTGGTCCATGTGCGCGACGTGAACGCCTTCGTCTCCAAGGTGATGGTGTTCGACAAGGCGCAATAGCCGGCGCGGCGGCGGGAGGGGGACGTGGACGAGCTCGACTTCATGCGGCGCGCCATCGCGCTGTCCAGGGCGTCCGTCGAGACGGGAGGCGGTCCGTTCGGTGCCGTGGTGGTCCTGGACGGGCGCATCGTCGGCGAAGGATCCAATCGGGTGGTCCCGGACGGCGACCCGACCGCCCATGCCGAGGTGGTGGCGATCCGCGACGCGTGCCGCCGGCTCGATACCCACGTCCTCGAAGGTGCGGTCGTCTACACGAGCTGCGAGCCGTGCCCGATGTGCCTCGCCGCGATCTGGTGGGCGCGCGTGACGGAGATCGTCTACGCCAACGACCGCGTCGCGGCGGCCGACATCGGCTTCGACGACCAGGCGCTCTACGACGAGGTGGCCCGGCCGCTCGAGGCGCGCGTCCTTCCGCTCCGTCGCCTCGCCGCCGAGGAGGCGGCCGAGGTGTTCCGCGCCTGGGAGGCCAAGCCCGACAAGGTGGCGTATTAGGGATCTGCCGAGCCTACGGTCAATCCAGTGTCCGCCTGAAGCGCGTCACGGCGATCGTCATGGCGATCAGCATCAGGACGACGAGCGACAGCGTGTCGTAGCGCAGTTCCGCCAGCGTCGAGCCCTTCAGCATGATCGAGCGGACGATGCGCAGATAGTGCGTCAGCGGCAGCGTCTCGCCGACCCACTGGGCCCAGGTCGGCATGCCGGCGAACGGAAACAGGAACCCGGACAGCAGCAGGTTCGGCAGGAAGTACATCATGGCCATCTGCATGGCCTGGAGCTGGTTCTGCGCCAGCGTCGAGAACGTGTAGCCGACCGACAGGTTGGTGGCGATGAACAGGGTCGTCAGCGTGGCGAGCAGGGCGAGGTTGCCGAGGATCGGCACGGCGAACAGGAGCGTGCCGGCGCCGACGATCAGTGAGCCCTGCAGGAAGCCGATCACCACGTAGGGGGCGATCTTGCCGAGCATGATCTCGACCGGCGAGATCGGCATGGCGAGCAGCGTCTCCATGGTGCCGCGCTCGGTCTCGCGGGTCACGGCGAGCGCCGTGAAGATCAGCATGGTGAGCGTCAGGATCGTCCCGAGCAGCCCCGGCACGATGTTGAGCTGGCTCACCGCCGCCGGATTGTAGCGGGCGTGCGATCTCACGTCGAAGGGCGGCGCCGTGAACTCCGGGATCGACCGGTCCCAGCGCAGCGCCGTCGTCGTCAGCGTGTTGAGCGCGGCGAGCGCCGCGCCGGAGCCGACCGGGTCGGTGGCGTCGGCGGCGACCAGCAGGGCCGGGCGGTCGCCGCGGCGCAGGTCGCGCTCGAAATTGGCCGGGATCTCGACCCCGAACAGCACCGTGCCGGACTGGAGGAGGCGGTCGAACTCGGCCTCGTCCCGCACCTCCCGCACGATCTCGAAATATCGGGTGTTCTTCATCGCGCTGAGGATCGAGCGGCCGACATCGCTCTGCTCCTGCAGCAGCACGGCGGTAGGCAGGTGGCGCGGCTGGGTGTTGATGGCGTAGCCGAACAGCAGGAGCTGCATCAGCGGAATCGTGATCATGGTGGCGAGCGACACGCGGTCGCGCCGCAGCTGCAGCACCTCCTTCAGCAGCATCGCGCCGATGCGGCGCAGGAACATGCGGGTGCCGGAGCCGATCATGGTCTTGACCTTCGAGACATCCGACTCCGATCCGCCGTCGCACCGACCCTCCCGGCCTCATGGTGAGGAGCGATCCGAAGGATCGCGTCTCGAACCATGGGCCGCCACCACGGCCGTCCTCGCCCTTCGAGACGCCCGCTCCGCGGGCTCCTCAGGGTAAGGACGGAGAAAGGTCGGTCCGCCGCCGGTGACGCCTTGCTCGTCACGACCGGGCTCCATTGCCCTGCGCCTGTCCCATCAGGTCGATGAACACGTCCTCGAGCGACGGCTCGGCCGGCTCCCAGGTCAGGGCCGGGTCGGCGCGGAAGTCGGCGATCGCCCCGTCCACCTTGGCCTTGTCGGGGCCGGAGACGTGCAGGCTGGTGCCGAACGGCGCCACCATGGTGATGCCGTCGCGCTTCGCCAGCGTGTCGGCGAGCGCGACCAGATTGTCGCCGGAGACGGTCCAGGTGGTGAGGTGCGAGGCCGCCACCACCTCCTTCACGGTGCCGTGGGCCAGCAGGTTGCCGTAGGCGATATACGCGATCTCGTGGCAGCGCTCGGCCTCGTCCATGTAGTGGGTCGAGACCAGCACGGTGAGGCCCTGCGCCGCCAGGGCATGGATCTCGTTCCAGAACTCCCGGCGCGCTTTCGGATCGACGCCGGCGGTCGGCTCGTCGAGCAGCAGAAGCTGCGGATCCGGCAGCGTGCAGGCGCCGAGCGCCAGCCGCTGCTTCCAGCCGCCCGACAGCGCGCCGGCGAGCTGCTCGGCGCGTCCCTCCAGCCCGAGCCGGGCGATCGCCGCGCGGGCGGCGCCACGCGGATCCGGCAGGCCGTAGATGCGGGCGACGAACTCCAGGTTCTCGCGTACCGACAGGTCCTGATACAGGCTGAACCGCTGCGTCATGTAGCCGACATGCCGCTTGATCTTCTCGGACTCGGTGCGGATGTCGTAGCCCAGGCAGGTGCCGCGGCCGGAATCCGGCGTCAGCAGGCCGCACAGCATGCGGATCGTGGTCGTCTTGCCGGAGCCGTTGGGGCCGAGAAAGCCGTAAATCAGACCGCGCCGCACCTTCATGGTGAGATTGCGCACCACCACGGTGTTGCCGAACGACTTCGTCAGCCCCTCCACCTCGATGGCGATGTCGTGCGGTTGGCTGCCCGGCGCGGTGACGCCGGGGCCGGGCACGAGGGGCGGCAAAGGCGCGGTCATTTGGCTGCCGCCGGGGCGGGTGTCTGCGCGGCGTCGAGGGCCACGTCGACGGGCTGGCCGACCCGCAGGGCGTCCGGCCGGTCCGGCAGGGCCTCGATCAGGAAGACGAGCTTGTCGCGCTCCTGCAGGCTGTAGATGACGGGCGGCGTGAACTCGGCCGAGCGGGCGATGAAGCTGACCCTGGCCGTGATGTCGCCGGCGCAGCCGTCGCACCGCACCCGGATCGTGTTCCCGTACGCGATGCGCGGCAGCGTCTCCTGCGGGACAAAGAAACGGACCTTCAGGTTGCCGGGCGGCAGGATGGCCAGCACGGGCTTACCGGCCGACACCATCTCGCCGGGGCGGAAATAAATCTGCTGCACCACCCCGGTGACCGGGCTCATCAGCACGCGGCGGTCGAGATGCGTCTTCGCCGTCACCAGCCGCGCCTTGGCGGTGCGCAGGGCGGCCTCCGCCTCGTCGTAGGTCCGCTGCGTGCCGGACTGGGTCTTCAGCAGCATCTGGGCGCGGTCGTAGGCCTGCTGCGCGTTGGCGAGCTGCGCCTCGTACATGTTCACCTCGGCGCGCTGAAGCGCGTCGTCGACCGTGAACAGCGGCGCCTTGGTCTCGACCGCCTCACCCTCGCGGACCGACAGTGTCTCGACCCGTCCGGCCTCGTCGGGGCCGACGAAGATCAGGTTGGCCTCCACCCAGCCCTGATAGGTGACGGGCGCGTCGTTGCAGGCCGCCAGAACGGTACAGAGCAGCACAACGAACGCGGCCCGCGCGACATGGCGGCCGATCTCGCGGAGCGTCGTCATGGCCTGGCTCCGGGGTCGAACAGGATGTCGAGATGGGCCCGCAGCATGGCGTCCACGTCGAGCGGAGCGAAGCGATCGAACAGGCTTCCCCAGATCACCGAGAGGAGGCCGGGCGCGATCACGAGCTGCGGAAACGACACGAGGGCGGGATGCCGCAGCTCGCCGCGCTCGACGGCGCGTGCCAGCAGCAGCTTCATCGCGGCCATCGCCGGCTCCACCACGTTGCGGTAGTGGAACTCGGCGAGCCGCGGGAAGCGCGGGCCTTCGTTCATGACGAGGCGCAGCACGTGGCGCCGCGAGGTTCCGTAGATCTCCTTGGCGAAGGCGCCGAGCAGACGCTCGAGCGCGGCGCGCGCCGTCACGTCGTGGGTCGGCAGCGTCTTCAGCTCGGCGATCAGCGGGCCGAGCGTCGCCCGGATCAGCTCCTCGAACAGCGTCTCCTTGTCCTCGAAATACAGGTAGATCGTGCCCTTGGCGACGCCGGCGCGTTTCGCCACGTCGTCGAGCCGCGCCGACGCGAAGCCGCGCTCGCTGAACTCGTCCAGCGCCGCCCGCAGGATCCCGTCGCGGCGCATCGCGGATTTTTCAGCGCGGCCGGGCCGTGAGGTGGGCTCGATGCCTGACGCGGCCGGGGCCGGAGCGGGCTGCGCCACCGCGGAGACGTCCGGCATCGCGGGCGCCGGCCGTGGTGCGGAGGGTGAGCGTTTCGGAGACCTCGGAGCCATGGTGGCTCTCCAATGACTGACCGGTCAGTCATAATGCTCCGAATTCAGAGAAGGATCAATAGCCCGCGGAGACAGGTGAGAGGGCCGGGGAAGTCGCCGCCCCGGAGCGATCGGAAGGCCTGTGGCCGGCAAGGAACATGCGCCCGGAACCCTACGTTGTTCTTTGGCAGTCGCCGAACCGTCGAGGACAGCATGCAGGACCGATCCGCCGAGCGTCTGGCACGTCTGGGCTATGCCGCCCGAGGCATCGTCTACCTCCTGATCGGCGGGCTCGCCGTGCTGGCGGCGCTCGGGCGGGGCGGCGGAACGACGGGCTCCAAGGGCGCGCTGCAGACGCTGCTCGAGCAACCGCTCGGCACCGTGTGGCTCGGCCTCGTGGCGGCCGGGCTCCTGTGCTTCGCCGCGTGGCGGGTGCTGCAGTCCGTTTTCGACGCCGATCATCTCGGCCGCGACCGCAACGCGCTGATGCGCCGCACCGGCTATGGCATCGGCGCGGCGATGAACGGCGCCCTCGCGTTCACCACCATCGGCTGGGCGTTCGGATACGCGGTCTCGTCCGGTGACGGAGAAGCGTCGGCCCGGGACTGGACGGCCTCGCTGCTGTCGGTGCCGCTCGGCCAGTGGCTGCTCGGCGCCGTCGGCGTCGGCATCGCGGCGACCGGGCTCGGTTTCGCCGTACAGGTGTGGAAGGAGCAGGTCGGCAAGGGCCTCGACTGCGACGCGCAGACGGCGCGCTGGGTCGTGCCGCTCGGCAAGGCCGGCATGATCGCGCGATCGATCGTGTTCGTGCTGATCGGCGTGTTTCTCGTGGTCGCCGCCGTCACGGCGAACGCGCGCGAGGCGCGCGGTCTCGCCGGGGCGATGCGCACCCTGCAGGAGCAGTCCTATGGCTGGATCCTGCTCGCTGCCACGGCGCTCGGCCTCTTCGCCTTCGGCCTCTTCCAGTTCGCCGTGGCCTATTATCGTCGTATCGACACCGGTCAGGCCGGGCGCCTGCCGAACCGGCTTCAGCAGGGCGCGCGTCGGGTGGTGGGCGCGGTCGGCGGGTGATCACGGGCGGCTCGTGTACGGGCAGGTCGCGTAATTTATATGCAAACCCGGGGATGACGTGGCGCCTGGGATTTTCGGCGCGTCGAGCGGTCCGGTGATGCTTGACGCTCCGCCGCGAGGCCGGCAAGCTTTGCGCCACGGCTCGCCCCTCGCATCGAGACTTCGACATCACCTCGCCCCCGACGGACCCGCAAGGAATCGGCGCGCGCGTTCTCCGCAAGGAGGACGCGCGGTTTCTGCATGGGCGCGGCGCCTACGTCTCCGACCTGGTGCTGCCCGGCCAGCGCGAGGTGGCCTTCCTGAGAAGCCCGATCGCGCATGGGCGCATTCTCGGCGCGCGGAAGCCGGCCGACCGCTTCGTCTTCGTGCGCGACGACATGGCGGAGGCGCTTCCGATCCTCGGCATGTCGGGCCTGCCGACCTACCGACCGGTGGCACAGCATCCGCTGGCGCACGAGAAGGTGCGTTTCGTCGGCGAGGCGGTGGCGATGGCCTGCGCGCCGACCCGCGCCGAGGCCGAGGATCTCCTGGAGCGGATCGAGGTCGATTACGAGGAGTTGCCGCCCGTCGTCGACGCGCTCCGTGCGAAGCGCGATCCCTCGGTGAGGCCGCACGAGGAGTGGGACGACAACCTGTTTCTGTCGCTCGGCCTGGAGAGCGGCTTCGAGGAGAACGCCCGCAAGGCTTCTGTCGTGGTCGAGCGTGAGCTGACGCTGTCACGCCAGGCCATGGTACCGCTCGAAGGCAAGGCCGTGCTGGCGACCTGGGACCAGCGTGCCGACGGCCTCGTCGTTTACGCATCGAGCCAGGCGCCGCATCTGCTACGGATCGGCATCGCCAAGTTCCTCGGCCTCGACCAGCGTCGCGTCCGCGTCGTCGCGCCGGATGTCGGCGGGGCCTTCGGCTACAAGTACAACCTGCATCCGGAAGAGCTGTGCGTCGCTTGGCTGGCGATGAAGTTCCGCGCGCCGTTCCGCTATGTCGAGGATCGCCGTGAGCATCTGATCGCCGGCGCCAACACGCGGCAGCATCACTACAAGATCACGGGCTACGCCGATGCGCGCGGAAAGCTGCTAGCGATCGACGCCGAGGTGACGGTGGACGGCGGGGCCTACTCCAACTGGCACCAGACCATCGGGCTCGAGCCCGGGCAGATCGTCGGCAATCTGCCGGGTCCTTATGATTTCCACGGCTATCGGGTGCGCGCCGACTGCGTCGCCACCAACAAGCCGGGATTCCTGCCGTATCGCGGCGTGGCGCGCACGGGCGTCTGCTTCGCCATGGAGACGACCATCGATGCCCTTGCGCGTGCGGTCGGCCGCGAGCCCTGGGAGGTGCGTCGCGAGAACCTCGTGCCGGCGGCGGCGATGCCGTACGAGAACGTCGCCAAGAAGCTGTTCGACAGCGGCGATTATCCGAAGAGCCTGGACATGGCGCGCGAGGCGATCCGCTTCGACGACTGGCGCGCCCGCCAGCGCACGGCCGAGCCCGACGGCCGCCTGATCGGCATCGGCTTCGCGACCTATTGCGAGCAGTCGGCGCACGGCATGAGCGTGTTCAAGGCCTGGGGCATGGAGTTCATCCCGGGTTACGAGCAGGCCATGGTGCGGGTGACGCCGGAGGGAGCGATCGAGGTGCGGGCCGGCGTGCATTCGCACGGGCAAGGCATGGAGACGACACTCGCCCAGGTCGCCCACACGGTGCTGGGCGTCGACCTCGCCGACATCCGGGTGGTGCTGGGCGACACCGCCGAGACGCCGTTCTCCACCGGCACCTATGCGTCGCGCAGTATCGTGATGGCGAGCGGCGCCGTGGCGGACGCCTGTCGCACGCTGGTGCCGCGGCTGGTGACCATCGGGGCGCATCTGATGCAGGCGGCGACCGGCACGGTGCGGCTGGAGCAGGGCCGTGTGGTCGGCCCGCAGGCGTCGCTGTCACTGCGCGAGATCGCCGAGGCGTGGTACTGCCGGCCCGACCGCCTCCCGCCCGACGTCGATGTCGGCGGCCTGGAGGCGACCGTCGCGCACCGGCCGCAGGTCGACACCGGCGCCTTCTCCTACGCGACCCACGCGGCCGTGGTGGCCGTCGATCCGGGGCTCGGCAGCATCGAGATCCTGGACTACGCGATCGTCGAGGACTGCGGCACGCTGGTCAATCCGATGATCGTCGACGGCCAGACCCTGGGCGGCGCCGCGCAGGGCATCGGCACGGCGCTCTACGAGGAGAGCCCTTACGATCCCAACGGCCAGCCGCTGGCCGCGACCTTTGCGGACTATGTCGTGCCCGGGCCGGTCGAGATCCCCGACATCCGCATCGCCCATATGGAGACGCCGTCGCCCTACACGGCGTTCGGCATCAAGGGGATGGGCGAGGGCGGGGCGATCGCGCCGCCGGCCGCGCTGTGCAACGCCGTCAACGACGCGCTGCGCCCGCTCGGCGTCGAGATCACCGAAACGCCGATGTCGCCGCAGCGGGTGCTGGCCGCGATCCTGCGGGCCGGTGCGCCGGCCGGGCGCGACGCCGGGGCCGGATCGTGAAGGCGGCGGCGTTCGATTACGTCAGGGTCAGGGACCTCGACGAGGCGCAGGCGGCGCTGGCACGGTCGGAGGGGGCGAAGCTCCTGGCCGGCGGCCAGTCGCTCGGGCCGATGCTGAATCTGCGGCTGGCCCGGCCGGCCCTGCTGGTCGACATCTCGCGGCTCGACGCGCTGAAGACCATCACGGAGATGCCGGACGCGTGGCGCATCGGAGCGGGGGTCACGCATGCGCGTCTGGAGGATCTGGGCGAGCGGCTCACCGGCGCGCGCCTGGTCGGCACGGTGGCGCGCGGCATCGCCTATCGCTCGGTGCGCACGCGCGGCACCATCGGCGGCTCGATCGCGCATGCCGATCCGGCGGCGGACTGGCCGCTGGCGCTGGTGGCGCTCGGCGCCACCGTCGAGATCAGGACCGCCGGCGGCGGCACCCGCGCCCAGGCGGCGGAGACGTTCGTCCGCGGCGCCTTCACGACCGACCTCGCGGCGGACGAGATCGTCACGGCCGTCGTGGTGCCGAAGCGCTCGGCTGCGGCGCGCACCGGCTACTTCAAGTTCTGCCGCAAGGCCGGCGAATATCCGCTGGTCAGCGCCGCCGTGGTGCTGGACCCGGACCGGGACGCCGCCCGCATCGTGATGGGAGCCTTGCCGACCGGTCCGCGGGATTTCCCCGGCCTCGCCGCCGCGGTGCTGCGCGACGGGGCCGCCGCCGCTAGCGAGGGAGCGATTGAACGCGCCGTCGACGACGCGTTGCCCGGCCTCGATCCGGTCGAGCGGCGCATGCGCGCGTCGGCGGTGCGCCGCGCCGTGCTGGAGGCGTGTGCATGACGGTCCTCACGCTGACAGTGAACGGCGAGCCCGTCACGGTCGACGTCGCGCCGCGCACGTCGCTCGCCGATGTTCTGCGCGAGCACCTGCGTCTCACCGGCACGCATCTCGGCTGCGAGCATGGCGTCTGCGGTGCCTGCACGGTGCTGATCGACGACGCGCCGGTGCGCGCCTGCATCACGCTCGCGGTGACGTGCGACGGGCAGTCCGTGCGCACCATCGAGGGCTTTTCGGACGACCCCGTAATGGCCGAGCTGCGCACGGCGTTTTCCCGCGAGCATGCGCTGCAATGCGGGTTCTGCACGCCCGGCATGCTGATCGCCGGGCGTGACATCGCGCTCCGCATGCCCTGTGCGGCGCCGGAAACGGTGCGGCACGAGCTGTCGGGCAATCTGTGCCGCTGCACCGGCTACGCCGGCATCGTCCGCGCCGTCACCACGGTCGCCGCCGGCGAGGCCGCCGCGACGGCACGGGCCGAAATGCCGACAATCGATGCTCCGGTCATCCTGTCGTCGGACGCAGCGCCGCTCGCCACACCGGCGCCTCGATCCGCGCCGCAGTCGTCTGGGACACCCGCGTCCGCTTCGCCCGGCGTCGCGCCCGCGGGCGTCACGCGGTTCGAGGAGCAGTTCGTCATCGCGCGTCCGCCCGCGGCGGTGTGGGCCGCGCTCACGGACTTTCCCATGGTCGCGGCCTGCGTGCCGGGCGCCGAGCTGATCGAGCACGGCGACAGTCATGTCCGCGGGCGTCTCCACGTCGCGGTCGGACCCGTCAAGGCGGCCTTCGCCGGCTCCGCCAAGGTGGAGCGCGACGACGCGCGACGCATCGGCCGGGTGCAGGGCGCCGGCAGCGACGCCGCGTCCGGCTCGCGCTCGCGCGCCGATGCGACGTTCCGGGTGGAGGAGGCGCCGGGCGGCAGCCGCGTCGTGCTGGTGGTCGACTACGCGTTGCAGGGCACGCTGGCGCAGGTGTCTCGCTCGGGCGTCGCGCAGGAGATCGGGCGTCGCCTGGTCGCCACCTTCGCGGCCAATCTGGACGCGGCGCTCGCGGGCGAGGCGGCGCCGCCACCCCAAGCCGCCGCGCTCGACGCCAAGGCGCTGCTGTGGGCGTCGCTGAAGGCCTGGCTCCGACGGTTGCTGAAGCGCCCGCCGCCGTAGCCCGCATTCCGCTCCGAGACTGGGCAAGAATCGGCGGCTGCAGCTGATGTAGGATTCGTGGCATGACGAATCGCCCGTTCAAGACCGGCGCGAGCCGGGCGCAGTCCTGTCTTCTGCCGCCGAGCGTGGAGGAC
>NZ_NPEX01000289.1 GCF_003258865.1 Rhodoplanes roseus
ATCGGCCCGCGCCGCGGGCCGTGGTGGCGCTTCAGCAGCACGGCGCACAGCGCCGGCGACAGGGTGAGCGCGTTGACGGCGGAGAGCAGCATCGCCACCGCGACCGTGACGGCGAACTGCCGGAACAGCTCGCCCGAGATGCCGGGGATGAAGGCCACCGGCACGAACACCGAGAGCAGCACCAGCGTGATCGCGACGATCGGCGCCGTGATCTCGGTCATCGCCTTCTTGGTGGCGTCGGCGACCGAGAGCTCGGGGAACTCCTCCATCACGCGCTCGACGTTCTCGACCACCACGATGGCGTCGTCGACCACGATGCCGATGGCCAGCACCACGGCGAGCAGCGACACCGAGTTGGCCGAGTATCCGATCGCCAGCAGCACGATGAAGGTGCCGATCAGGCTGACCGGCACGGCCACGGTCGGGATGAGCGTCGCGCGAAAGCTGCCGAGGAACAGATAGACGACCAGCACCACCAGGACGAAGGCCTCGACCAGGGTCTTCTGCACCTCGTGGATGGTGGCCTTCACGAAGGTCGTCGGGTCGTAGGTGACCTTCCAGGTCAGGTCCTCGGGGAAGCGCTTCTCGGCGTCGCGCATCATCGTCTTGACGGCGTCGAGCGTGGTGATCGCGTTGGCGCCGGGCGCCTGGTAGATGGCGATCGCGGCGGCCGGCGCGCCGTTGAGCTCGGTGGTCGTGTCCGAGGTGGCGGCGCCGAGCTCGACCCGGGCGACGTCCGAGAGGCGCAGCACCGAGCCGTCCGGATTGGTCCGGATCACGATGTTCTCGAACTCGGGGATGGTGGCGAGCCGGCCCTTGGTCTGGATGTTGAGCTGCAGGCGCTGGTCGTCGGAGATCGGCCGGGCGCCGATGCGGCCGACCGCGGCCTGCACGTTCTGCGACTGGATCGCGGCGACGATGTCGCCGGTGGTCAGGTCGAGGCCGGTGAGCCGGTCGGTCTGCACCCACACCCGCATGGCATAGTCGAGCGGCCCCCACAGATTGGCGTCGCCGACGCCGGGCGTGCTCTTGATCTGATCGAGGAGGTTGATGGTGACGTAGTTGGAGATGAACAGCGCGTCGTGGGTCTGCTTCGGCGACGACAGGGCGACGACGCCCAGCATGGCCGAGGACTTCTTCTTCACCGTGACGCCCTGCTGGCGCACGTCGGCGGGCAGCCGCGACAGCGCGACCTGCACGCGGTTGTTGACGTTGACGGTGTTGATGTCGGGATCGGTGCCGAGCTCGAAGGAGACGAGCAGCGAGTAGCTGCCGTCGTCGCCCGACACGCTCTTCATGTAGATCGCCTTGTCGACGCCGACGACCTGGGCCTCCAGGGGCTGCGCGATGGTGCTTTCCACCACGGCCGCGGAGGCGCCCGGATAGGAGGTCGTCACCGACACCTGGGGCGGCAGGATGTCCGGGTACTGGGCGAACGGGATCGCCAACAGCGACACCAGCCCGGCGATGGTGGTGACGATGGCGATGACGATGGCGAAGCGCGGCCGGTCGACGAAGATGGAGGAGAGCATCGCCTCAGCTCCGCCCGACCGGTTGCACCGGCGTGGCGCGGACCGCGATGCCGGCGCGCACGCCCTGCAGTCCCTCGACGATGATCAGCTCGCCGCCGGAGAGGCCGGAATCGACCACGATGTCGGCGCCGACCGAGGCGCTCACGGTGACGCGGCGCACCGCCGCCTTGCCGTCGTCGACGATGAACACGTAGGTGCCCTTCTGGTCGGCGATCAGGGCCGACTGCGGGATCAGCACCTTCTCCTCGGGCTGCACGGTCTGGAGCGAGACGCGGACGAACTGGCCGTCGATGAGCTGGCCGCGCGGATTGGGAATGCTGGCGCGGGCCAGCACCGTGTCGGTCGTGCGGTTCACGGTCACGTCGACGAAGTTCATCCGGCCGGTCTGGTCGTAGGTCGAGCCGTCGGAGAACTTGATCGAGACGATCAGCTCGTCGGCGCTCTTGCGGCCGCCGTTCTCGGCCGCCTCGGTCAGCGCGCGCTGGCTGATCGGGAACGTGACGTACATCGGGTCCTGGCTGACGATGGTGGTGAGCACGCCGGAATCGGGGCCGACCACGTTGCCCTTGGTGATGGCGGTGCGGCCGACCTTGCCGTCGATCGGCGAGGAGATCTGGGCGTAGCCGAGATTGATCCGGGCGGTGGCGAGGCTCGCCTCGGCGCTCAGCACGGAGCCCTTGGCCGAGAGCTCCTCGGCGATGGCCTGGTCGCGCGCCACCTGGGTGCCGGAGCTGCGCGCCAGGAGATCCTCGGCGCGCTGGCGCTGCAGGCCGGCCAGCGTCAGCGACGCCTTGGCCTTGTCCAGTGCGCCCTGCGCGGATTCGACATCGGCCTCGAACAGTCCCTTCTCGATCGCGTAGAGCGGCGCGCCGGTCTTGATCTCGTCGCCCTCCTTGAACTGGACGGCGTCGAGAAAGCCCTTCACGCGGGCCCGGATCTCGACCTTGTTGACGGCGTCGACGCGGCCGACGAAATCGATCGACTGGTTGATCGGGCGGCGCTCCGCCTTGACCACACCGACCGGCACGGCCTCGCCGCCGCTTTGTTGCGCGTAGACCGGGCCGGCTAGCCCGAACGCCACGACGGCCGCGCAGACCCACGCTCGCATGTCTTTCTCCTGTCCCCTGGAGCCCTGGCCAACACGAATCCGGGCATACGCCGGCCGTGTCTTGACCCCCGTCAAAACCGGCGCGATCGTTTGCATCATACTGCCGTCGCGACTGTGACGTATTGAAAAATTCGACGAGGCCGCAACAAAGGTCACGCCGCAACGGAGGTCACCCCGCAACGGAGGTCACCCCGCAACGGAGGTCACGATGTCGGGACCCGTCTCTTCGATCCTTCCCACGGCCGCCGACTGCCTGAAGGCGATCACGCTCGCCGAGGCCGAGAAGGCCAGCGAGGCGATGCGGCTGAAGGCCCACGAGGACGCCGAGAAGACCGCCTTGCTCGACAAGTTCACCAAGCCGTCGGGGGTCGACGACGAGGAGCGGCTGCAGCGTGCCGCGGCCATCGTCAATCGCGCGGTCGCCAACGGGCTCGCCGAGGTGCAGGTGATCAGGTTTCCCAACCAGCTCTGCACCGACCGGGGCCGCGCCATCAACAACCAGGAGCCCGGCTGGGAGGCGACGCTGACCGGCCTGCCGAAGGAGCTGTACGACTTCTGGGACCGGCACATGAGGCCGCGCGGCTACCGCATCAAGGCACAGGTGGTCGAGTTCCCGAACGGCATGCCGGGCGACATCGGATTGTCGCTTTGCTGGGGATGATGGTCCGCGGGCGCGCGGCCGCGTTCCCGCCGTGATCGCACGGCCCGACCGGACGGCCCGACCGGAATCGCCGGACATCCCGTGCCCGGCCGTTGAAGTTCCGAGCCGAAACCAACAGGAGTCTCCCATGACCACGGACCGGACCACGTCGGCGCAGGACGTGTTCGCGCTCGGCACCGGCGCGCTCGGCGGCGGCAACGCCGCGCTCGGCGCCGCCGACTATCTGGTCGACTATGCGCAGCGCTCCATCCTGTTCTGGGACGTGCTGCGCCAGCGCGGCAACGGCTATCGCGAGCACATGGCGATGGCGGCCCCCAACGTGTTGAACTATCAGGCCGAGCTGGTGCTGGACGGGCGCACGCTGGAGCGGCCCGTGAACTACGGCCTGGTCCGCGTCGTGCCGCCCGCCGGTGTCGTGATCGACCCCAAGAAGCGCCCCTTCGTGATCGTCGATCCGCGCGCCGGCCACGGCCCCGGCATCGGCGGCTTCAAGGCGGACAGCGAGATCGGCGTGGCGCTGAAGGCCGGCCACACCTGCTACTTCGTCGGCTTCCTGCCCGATCCGATGCCGGGCCAGACCATCGAGGACATCGCCCGGGCCGAGGCGCTGTTCCTGAAGACCGTGATCGACCTGCACCCCGAGGCGGAGGGCCGCCCCTGCGTGATCGGCAACTGCCAGGCGGGCTGGGCCGTGATGATGCTCGCGGCGGTGGTGCCGGATCTGTTCGGCCCGATCATCGTCGCCGGCTCGCCGCTCTCCTACTGGACCGGCCAGAGCGGCCTCAATCCGATGCGCTACACCGGCGGCCTGATGGGCGGGAGCTGGGTGACGGCCTTCACCAGTGATCTCGGCGGCGGCCGCTTCGACGGCGCCTGGCTGGTCGAGAACTTCGAGAACCTCAATCCGGCGAACACGTTCTGGAAGAAGCCCTACAATCTCTACGCGAAGGTCGACACCGAAGCGCCCAACTATCTGAGCTTCGAGCGCTGGTGGGGCGGCCACGTCAACCTGAACGGCGCGGAGATGCAGTTCATCGTCGACGAGCTGTTCGTCGGCAACAAGCTCGCCGCCGGGCAGGTGACGACCTCGAACGGCGTCGCCATCGACCTGCGCAACATCCGCTCGCCGATCGTGGTGTTCTGCTCGAAGGGCGACAACATCACGCCGCCCCAGCAGGCGCTCGGCTGGATCCTCGACCTCTACGACGACGTGAACGAGATCCGCTCCTACGGCCAGACGATCGTCTACTCGGTGCACGAGTCCGTCGGACATCTCGGGATCTTCGTGTCGGGCGGCGTCGCCCGCAAGCAGCACGACGAGTTCGCCAGCAATATCGACCTGATCGACGTGCTGCCGCCTGGCCTCTACGAGGCGGTGCTCACCGCCAAGGACGGGACGTCCGCCAACCCCGACCTGGCGCACGGCGAGTGGATCATGCGCTGCGAGGCGCGCACGCTGGACGACATCCGGGCGCTCGGCGGCAACACGATCGAGGACGACCGGCGCTTCGCCACGGTGGCGCGCATGTCGGAGGCCAACCTGGCGCTCTACAAGACCTTCGTGCAGCCGATGGTGCGCGCCATGGTGACGCCGCCGGTCGCCGAGATGCTGTACCGCATGCACCCGGCGCGGCTGCAATACGAGCTCCTCTCGGACGAGAACCCGCTCGCCAAGTCGCTGGCGCCGGCGGCCGACTGGGTGCGGCAGCATCGCCGCCCGGTGGCGGCCGACAACCCGTTCCTGGCCGTGCAGGAAGCGGTATCGAAGCAGATCGTCGCCGGCCTCGACGCCTACAAGGACGTCCGCGACGGCGCGACCGAGGCGATGTTCAAAGCCTTCTACGGCTCGCCCTTCGTGCAGGCCTTCTACGGAATCGACCCGACCTCCGAGAAGCCGCTGCACCGGGCCGGCAAGAGCGCCCTGCATCGCGAGCTGGTCGAGCGCCGCATCGCCGAGATCCGATCGCGCTTCGCCAGCGGCGGGCTGCGCGAGGCGGTGATCCGCGCCCTCGTCTATGTCGGCCTGCCGCGCGGCGGCGTCGACGAGCGCGGCTTCGAGACCATCCGGCGCCTCCGCGAGGCCAGCGAGAAGACCCGGACGATCCCGCTCGCCGAGTTCAAGGCGCTGCTGCGCGAGCAGTTCTTCATGCTGATGATCGACCAGGAGGCGGCCGTGGCGGCGATCCCGTCGCTGCTGCCGGACGACCAGGCCGCCCGGGCCGAGGCGCTCGGCGTCCTGCGTGAGGTGCTCTCGGCCTGCGGCGAGCCGGCCGGCGAGGTCGAGGTGCGGTTGCGCCGCATCGCGCGCATGTTCACGGGGGAGGCCGGCACGCCGGCCCTGACCGTGGTCGGCGGCGGCGACGGCACCATCCGGGAGGCGTCCTAGCTCCACCAACCCGCTCCGAGGAGGCTCGCGCCGTGACGATCACCGACGATCCGGCCGTCGCCGATCCGCCTGCTGCGGCCGCACCGCATGTGGCCCACGCCAAGTACGAGAAGCTGATCGCCGCCGCCAAGGCGCTGCCGCCGGTGCCGACCGTCGTCGTCCATCCGTGCGACGAGACGTCCCTGCGCGGCGCCGTGGAGGCGGCGGAGGCCGGCATCATCGTTCCGATCCTGGTCGGCCCCGCCGGCAAGATCGCCGCGGTCGCCGAGCGCTTCGGGCTCGACATCGCCGGGCTGGAGCTCGTCGACGTGCCGCACAGCGACGCGGCGGCGGCCCGCGCCGTCGCGCTGGTGCGCGAGGGCCGCGCCGAGCTGCTGATGAAGGGCAGCCTGCACACCGACGAGCTGATGCGGGCCGTCACCGCGACGGCGAACGGGCTGCGCACCGAACGGCGGATCAGCCACGTCTTCGTGATGGACGTGCCGAGCCACGCCGACACGCTGTTCGTCACCGACGCCGCCATCAACATCGCGCCCGATCTCGACGCCAAGCGCGACATCATCCAGAACGCCATCGACCTCTACACCCGGATCGGGCTGGGCACGCCGCGGGTGGCGGTCCTCTCCGCAGTCGAGACGGTGACGACCAAGATCCCCTCGACCATCGAGGCGGCGGCGCTGTGCAAGATGGCCGAGCGCGGCCAGATCACCGGCGGCATCGTCGACGGCCCGCTCGCCTTCGACAATGCGATCGACCCCGAGGCGGCGCGCATCAAGGGCATCCGCTCCGAGGTCGCCGGGCACGCCCAGATCCTCGTGGTGCCCGACCTCGAGGCCGGCAACATGCTGGCCAAGAACCTGACCTTCCTGGCCGGGGCCGACGCCGCCGGCATCGTGCTCGGCGCCCGGGTGCCGATCATCCTCACCTCGCGGGCCGACTCGGTGCGCACCCGCATGGCCTCCTGCGCCGTCGCCGTGCTCTACGCCCATGCCCGCCGCACCGCCCTCGCGGTGCCGCCGAGCTGAACCGCCGAGCAGGGCCCATGGACACCATCCTGGTCGTCAACGCCGGCTCCTCCAGCCTCAAGCTGCAGATGTTCGAGGCGGGACCGGCGCGGCTGCTGCGCCGCCTCGTCGAGGGTCGGATCGAGGGCGTCGGCACCGCCCCGCGGCTCCACGCCGTCGGCGCCGA
>NZ_NPEX01000290.1 GCF_003258865.1 Rhodoplanes roseus
TGCGGCGCCCGAACCGCTCGCCGCCGCTGCGGCCCCCGTGGCCCCGGCTCCCCTGGCGGAGCCGACCGGCTCGGTGGCGCGCGGCCTGCTCGGCCGCTGGCCGTTCTCGACCTCGAGCCTGCCACGCCTCGGAATTCCGTGAACGGCCGACGCTGATCGTTGCCGCATTCCGATGGCCGGGCCCCCGCCCGGCCATTTCTTTTTGTCCGGCCACGGGTCGCGCGTTGTCCGGCCGCGGGTCGCGCGGGGGATCATGAGCCGCGCCTCACGCGATCGGTCGACTTTAAGGAAAATCCAGCTTCGCCCTCCAAATTCTTCTTCAA
Source organism: Rhodoplanes roseus (assembly GCF_003258865.1). GTDB lineage: Bacteria > Pseudomonadota > Alphaproteobacteria > Rhizobiales > Xanthobacteraceae > Rhodoplanes > Rhodoplanes roseus. The sequence continues at coordinate 324 of NZ_NPEX01000290.1, forward strand.
CATAGAAACATTTTTAACATCACGTGACCGATCCACACAGAATCGCCCGATTCGCACCAAGATACGACCGCGTCTGCCGTTAGATATCGCGGTCGCGACACTGGATCGACATCGATCTTCCGTGCCGTCCACCCCACCGATGCCGCTCGCGTCTTCCCGCGGCGGCGCCAATAACAACGTTCGACTTGGCTTCTTCCGGAACAGACCGCGTCGTGACTGTCCGCATCCGCCCGCATGCCTGCGCGCGGGGACGCCGCGACGTCTGAGCCGACGCCATCATCGAGGACCCTGCATGATGAAGTTTTGGAGTGCCGCGCTGATCGCGGCCATCGTCGTCGCCCTGCCGGCCGCCGCCATGGCGCGCCCCCACAAGGCCCGGGCCGTCTCGTCCCACATCCACGCCGCCGGCGCCCATCACGGCACGCTCGACCGGCGCAGCGCCGGCCAAAAGCGCGTCCACCGTCACCAGCGCGCCGCCAAGGCGTTCGACCGGCACCGCAGCGCCCGCGCGGCGCGGGCCCACCATCGGGCCCAGTATCGCGCCCACCGGCGCGCCTGGATCCCGGCGGCGGCGCACCGCGCCTATGCCTATGCGCCGGCCGTCGAGCCGAACCAGTGGACCACCCCGACCGCCCAGGCGCGGCCCATGGTCTCGACCCGCCAGGCCGACGGCGCCCGGGTCGGCGGCCTGGTCGCCCCGCTCGCCCAGAAGGCGGCGCAGATCGCCTCGGCCTGCGGCGCCCAGGTGATCAGCGGCGTGCGCCACACCCGGGTCGCCGGCAGCGGGCGGATGTCGCTGCACGCCTCCGGCCAGGCCGTGGACATGCGCGGCAATCCCGGCTGCATCTACCGCATGCTGGGCGGCTGGTCGGGCGGCTACTCGACCGACTACGGGCGGGTGAAGCACGTCCATATCAGCTGGGGCGGGCGCGAGCAGGGCCTGCGATTCTCCCACGGCGGCGGCCGGTCGCGGCACGCCCATGGCGGCGGCCGCGCGCGCTGGGCCGGGCGGATGCACGGCCGGCGCGGCTGAGAACGAGACGGACGAATCGCCCGGCCGCGCCGGCCGGGCGATTCCCCGCCCCGCGCCTCGGCAACGCTGCCCTGAAATCGCGTTTTTGGGCGGTTTCCCGGTCTTGTCCCGGCATCATCGATTTGTTACACCCTCGCCGTCGCTTCGATGCCCGCGCCACTCACGGCCGGTGTCGATACCCGATGCGGTCGTGGCGGAACTGGTAGACGCGCTAGCTTGAGGTGCTAGTGGGGCGACCCGTGGAGGTTCGAGTCCTCTCGACCGCACCATACTTTCGGGCCCGGAATGGGTCCGCTTTCTTCGGACAACTCGTCGACGATCATGTCGCGCGCTTCACGGCGCGCGCGATCGGCCCGAGATGCCGAAGATGTTACCTGCTTCAGCGCATCTCGCTTCCCCGGAGAGCCCGTCGGTGCCCTATCAGGTTGATCGACGTCAACGTTCCAACCTGTTCCGGGCCTAGCCTCTAGAGCCCTGGACAGACCGGCATACCGCCGGTACGTGGCCGTCCATGAGGAGGTGGCGATGAAACAGCGAACTCTCCTGTCACTCGGTGCGGCGGCGCTTGCCGGGCTCTTCATCGTGGCGACGATCCCGACGGAGGCGGACGCCCGTGGCGGCCGGGCCGGCTACGGACGCGTCGGCGGCGCCCGGGTCGGCGTGTATCACGGCGGCGTTTATCGGGGCGGTGTCTATCGCGGCGGTGTCTACCGGGGCGGCGTGTACGGCGGCCCGTATGTGCGGCGCGGCTACGGCTGGGGCGTCGGCGCCGCGGCGGTCGGTGCGGCTGCGGCGGGCGCGGCGGCCTACGGCGCCTACGGCTACCCGGCCTATCAGTGCGGCTATTATCCGTACCCGCCCTGCTACTAACGATCGCGAGCGCGCGGGGTGTCCGCCAGGGCGGCCCCGCGCGTTTCACCGGCGCCTCGAGGACAGCCGGACCACCATCAGATCATCAGGAGCTTGTTCTGTCGCCGGCGCCTGCCGCGCGGCGGAGCGGAGTGCGTCAGCGATATTCGGGCGAGCGCGGCAGCATGCGTCGCACCTCGACGCCGATGCGGCTGCCGCTGACCACCACGGCGCCCTCGGCGACCGGATGATTGTTGACGAGAATCTTGACCGAGTCGTTCTCCTTGCTGTCCAGCTCGATGATGGCGCCGCGCCCGAGACGCAGAACCTGGTGCACCGGCATCACGGTCGACCCCAGAACGACCGCGATATCGAGCGAGACACTGTTGAGCGTGGCCACCGCGACGATTCCCCTGCCCCTGTTCGTTGCGGTCCACAACAGCACGGTTATGGTTAGCAGGTGATTAACGCTCCCCTCACGGCTCCACCCGCCGACACCCGCATCGGCGAGACGTCCGGCTCCAGCATGCCGGCGCTCGCACCGGTCGAATGGTGCATCTCCGACGCGCCCGTCGATTACGCGCAGGCGCTCGCCGTCATGGAGGCGCGCGTCGCCGCGATCGCGGCCGGCACGGCCCCCGAGCTCGTCTGGCTCCTGGAGCATCCGCCGCTCTACACGGCCGGCACCAGCGCGCGGCCCGACGATCTGCTGGAGGCGCGCTTCCCGGTGTTTCCGGCGGGACGCGGCGGGCAGTTCACCTACCACGGGCCCGGCCAGCGGGTCGCCTATGTGATGCTGGACCTGCGCCGGCGGAAGCCGGACGTGCGCTGGTTCGTCGCCTCGCTCGAGGCCTGGATCATCGGCACGCTGGCACGCCTCAACATTCGCGGGGAGACGCGCGACGGCCGGGTCGGCGTGTGGGTGGCCCGGCCCGAGCGCGGCGACGGCCGCGAGGACAAGATCGCCGCCATCGGGGTGCGGCTGAAGCGCTGGGTGAGCCTGCACGGCATCAGCCTCAACGTCGACCCGGACCTCTCGCACTTCGACGGGATCGTGCCGTGCGGCATCGCCGATCCGCGCTTCGGCGTCACCAGCCTGTGGGACCTCGGCCATCTCGTCGAGATGCCGGAGGTCGACACGCTGCTGAAAGCCGAGTTCGAGACGGTGTTCGGCGCGGTCCGGCCCCTCCCGGGCCCGCCACCCGAGATGTTCGCGCCGGCGCGCGAGCACGGCGACTGAGACTCCCGCCGCCAGCCCTCAGATCGTCGACAGGATGGAAAAGGCCTCGCCGGGGCGGCGCTGCTCCAGGTGGCGGGCGCTCGCCGGATCGACCGCGAGGTCGTCCACCCGGGCCCGGAACGGCCCGCGGCGGCAGGCCGCGATGAAGCCCTCGACGCGATCGGGCGAGCCGGCGACCAGGATCTCGACGGCGCCCCCGATGCGGTTGCGGACCCAGCCTTCGAGGTCGCGGCGGCGCGCCTCGCCCTCCGCCCAGCCGCGATAGCCGACGCCCTGGACGCGGCCGCGCACCAGCAGCAGCCGGACGATGATCGCGGCGCCGCTCATGCGATCTCCGCGCTCATGCGATCTCCCCGATCTCGCGCCGGCGCGATCCGGAGAAGCCGCCCGGCCCGAGCCGCGCCAGGGCCGGCACGTAGGGCGCCGGCAGGCCGGCGTCGCGCGCCGCGTCGACCACCAGGGCGTGATAGCCGGGCCGCGGGTGCCCGCGGCGGCGCGAGCGTGCGACGTAGACGAGCGCGCGCACCCGGCCGGCGGCGGTGCGGACCGGGAGCACGACGGCGCGGTAGAGGCCGATATCGGTACGCTCGTAGGAGTTCAGCGCGGCGCGGTCGCGCGGGGCGAGCCGCCACAGCACGCCCTGCACGCGGCCGCCGGCGGCCGGCACCACGGTGGCGTAGCCGTCGTCGTTGATGACGACGCGGACGCCGTCCAGGACGGCGGGCCCGAGCTCGCGGGCGGAGGGACAGCGCCGGCGCATCTGCGCGCGGCTCATGTTGGACCCGTAGGCGAAGTAGAGCGTCATGGCGCAGTCGCTGGACCGTTCCGTCCGGCGCGCCCGCGAGCCCGCCGCGAAAGCCGTTCTATCACAGCATGCGCTGGAAATCGGCCTTGGAGATCGCCTTGCACGACTTGACGAAGCGCACCACGCGGTTGGCGGTCTCGCTGGTCAGGCCGACATAGCGCTCGAACGCCTTCTTGATCTCCGGCTCGGTCTCGATGCCGCCGACCGTCGCCAGCACCCGCTTCACGTCCGGCCAGCCGAGCGCGATCGACTTGCACAGGATCAGGAGCCCGTCGGTGGCACCTTGGCGCATCAGGTTCTTCACCGTCGGCACCGGCAGCTTGCTGAGCGCCGCCAGCGCCTCGATCGTCTCGGTGCGCTTGCCGGCCTGGGCGAGCTCGCCGATCTTGGCCTTCAGCCGCCCCGGCTCGGCGCTCATCACGATGCCGGGCGAATAGCTGTCCTTGTCGATCTGGGCGCGCTCGCGGGCCACCTCGGTGGCGATGTCGGCCAGCGTCCGGGTGATACGCACCCGCATGTCGATGTCGGCGTTCTTGAGCAGGCGGTTCTTCACCACCTCGGTCGCCTTGCGCAGCAGATGCTGGAACACGTCCGGCGGGATGTCGCTGCGGGCGACGAACTGCTCGGCGAGCCGGCCGTCCGATTGCGCCTTCTCGGCCACCTTCATGAAGCCCGGCCGCGAGAAGCGCGCCCCGTGATTGCCCGTGACCCTGAGCGTGACGTCGTCGTCGCCGTGCTCGACCAGCACGTCCGTGACCTTCTCGGTCAACGTCTCGCGGCCCGCGATGGCGGCCAGATGGGCCTGGCTCTTGGTCTTCGCCAGCTCGATCAGGAAATCGTCGGAGAGGATCTTCGAGCGCTCGATCAGCGGCCCTGAGATCTCGATGTCGTCGTTCTCGGCGAGCCGATGGATGGCACGCACCGGCCCGGTGGTCGCGGGCGCGAGCTGCTTCGACAGGCGGATCAGCGCGCTGCGCTCGATCTTCTCGATCAGGTGGCACATCACGTCGTCGAACACCGCGACATGGTCCTCGGTGTAGGATTCGACGTTCACCAGGAACAGGTCGGTGACGCGGCGCAGAATGTCCGCGCGCTGCACGCTCGAGCCGCTGCTGAGCGTCCGCTCCAGTTCATCGATCAGTGACGGAACGCCCACCATGCCCGTTCGCAATCCGCGAAAGTCCACCCCTGGGCAGTACAGGCCGTCACGTCTGAAAGCAGAGTTAACTCGGCGCCGTCGAACAGGCGATATTCGCGCCGCGCATGCCTCGGGCGACGCCGATTGGCGCTGTGACGTCGGCGGTTTCGGCCATCGCCGCGCCGGCACGAGCACCGGGAGCCAATCCGGATCGTCCTGAACGATCTCTCACCTGAACCGCCGGAATCCGCGACGACTGCGGGAGCGCGAGCGGCATCCGCCCTCCGGTGTCTCCTACCGGCTCGGCTTGCGCCGCCGAAAGGTCGCGCGCAGCAGCGCCTTGAACAGCGCCGAGCGCGACCGCTCCAGCCGCTCCAGCCGCCAGCGCAGCTCGCCGGCCTCGGCGATCAGGGCGTTGATGGTGTCGCCGCGCAGGCCGGTCTTCTGGGCGATCTCGGCGAGCGCGCCCGCGCCGTCGCGGCTCGCCGCCTCGACCAGCGCCAGGAGCGGCGGCTCGCCGTAGCGCTCGCCCTCCGGCGCGACGATCGCGGCGTAGCGGGTGCCGAAATGCTCGATCTCCAGGAACCACGGATCGGGCTCGGCCGGCTTGTAGAGGCCGAACACCTTGCCGGGCGCCAGCGTCGCGGCGCTGATCAGCGGATCGCCCCAGGAGGCGTCGCGATCGTAGAACGAGGGCTGCGCCATCCAATGCGCGAGCTGCGCAGCGGTGACGACGAAGCAGCCCGCATGCGGGTTGCCGGGCAGCCGGAAGCTTTGCGACCGGCCGTTCCAGCTCCCGGTGAGCACCGGCGCGACGTCGCGGCGGAACGGCGCCAGCGCGTCGCGCGACAGCCTGCCGTCGATGGCGACCTTGGCGGGCGTGCCGGTCCAGCCCATCTCGCAGCGGACCGGCAGCAGCACGGCCCGCGGCCCGAACGTCTCGGCGAACCAGGCGATCTTGGCGAAGAACGCCGGGTCGTGGACGATCAGGTCGTCCTCCATGTAGGCGTAGAGGTCGTAGGCGCCGGCGCGCTCGCGCATGATCCGCTGCGCCTCGAAGGCGAGCATCATCGGCGCGACGTCGGCGTGCTCCACCGAAAAGGCCGGCGGCGCGAGGCCGACATAGTCGAGCAGGTTGGCGCCGGGCTGGGTCAGCACGACGATATCGAGCGTGTCGGCGGGCCGCCCCTTCCCTTGCGGATCGTCCGGGTCGAGCGAGGCGCGGCGCGGCCCGAAATGCCGATGCAACGCCACGAGCTGCGCGTTCAGCGCCGCGATCTTGGCGAACGGCGCGCGCCCGCTGCCGAGCCCGCCGACCAGATCGGCGCCCTCCTGCGGGCGGAAATAATGCGCGACGACGACGAGGATTCGCATGGCGGCCGCACTCTGGCGACGCAGGGCGGCGATGGCAACGCCCGTCGCTCACCTCCCCTGGGCCGCGTGGCGGAGCCGCGCCGGGAGGTCGGCGGACGAAGTCCGCC
>NZ_NPEX01000291.1 GCF_003258865.1 Rhodoplanes roseus
CGGCGGGCTCGGCCGTGCCGCTCTCGGCGATCGCGGCGGTGCCGCGCCCGCTGGTGAGGAGCGGCGGCAGCTCGGGCCCGTAGGCCGCCGCGTCGCCGCCCTCCAGCCCCATGATGCGGATGCCGCGCGCCTCCAGCTCCCGGATCAGCGAAAGCAGCTCGGTCGCCGGCAGCGTCAGGCCGGCGAGGTCGAGCACGGCGGGGCGGCCGGCGAAGAAGCCGGGCGACCGTCCGATCGCCCCGTCGATGTCGGCGAGCCAGTCGGCGATCGGCAGCTCGGGGGCGAGCGCGAAGGCCATGTAGGAGCGTCCCCGGAAACGCACCGGACGCGGACTGGGTTTCGGCTGCACGGCGGTTCTCATGGCGTCCGGCTCCCGGATCGACCAGACGGTTCGGGTGCGACGCACGCCGGACGAATCGCCGCACGATGCAGGCGAGTCCGAAAACTTGGCCGGAATGAGTCGACCGGGCTGGGGGTGTACACGGCAGCCCTCATCCGGCCATGCGGACGTCCCCGCCGTGCGGGGCCGGGACCGGCACGCCTTCGGCGGAGTACTCGTTGAGCTTGTTGCGGAGCGTCCGGATCGAGATGCCGAGGATGTTGGCCGCGTGGGTGCGGTTGCCGAGGCAGTGCTTCAGGGTCTCGAGGATCAGGTCGCGCTCGACGTCGGCGACGGTGCGGCCGACCAGCGCGCGCGTCACCGCCTCGGCCGCGAGGGTCGCGTGCTCGACGGCGGCCGGCCGGGCCTGGTCGAGGCGCTCGCCGTCCGGGGTCAGGATCGCCTCGGCGCCGATCTCGTCGCCGGCCGCCAGCAGCACGGCGCGGTGGATGGTGTTCTCCAGCTCGCGCACATTGCCGGGCCAGCGGTTGATCGAGAGCTGGTGCTTCGCCTCGGTCGACAGCGGCCGCACCGGCACGCCGTTCGCCTGGGCGTATTTGCGCACGAAATGCTGGGCGAGCTCGAGCACGTCGCCGGGCCGCTCGCGCAGCGGCGGGATCTTGAGGTTGACGACGTTGAGGCGGAACAGCAGATCCTCGCGGAAGCTGCCGTCGCGCACCGCCTCGGCGAGATTGCGGTTCGAGGTGGCGAGGATGCGAATGTCGACCGGGACCGGCCGGGTGCCGCCGACGCGGTCGATCACCCGCTCCTGCAGGGCGCGCAGCAGCTTTGCCTGCAGGCGCACCTCCATCTCGGAGATCTCGTCGAGCAGCAGGGTGCCGCCGGTGGCCTCCTCGAACTTGCCGACGCGGCGCGCCACCGCCCCCGTGAAGGCCCCCTTCTCGTGGCCGAACAGCTCGGACTCGAGGAGGTGCTCCGGAATGGCGGCGCAGTTGACCGAGATGAACGGCCCCCGCGAGCGGTTCGAGCGGCCGTGGACGTAGCGGGCCAGCACCTCCTTCCCGGTGCCGGACTCGCCCGTGATCAGCACCGAGGCGTCGGACGGCGCGATCTGCTGGGCGAGCTTCACCACGTTGGCGGTGGCCTGGTCGCGATAGACCAGCTCGCGCGAATCGTCGGCGACGGCCGCCAGCACCGCGGCGATCATCTCCGGATCGGGCGGCAGCGGGATGTATTCCTTGGCGCCGGCATGGATCGCGGCGACCGCGGCCCGCGCGTCGCTCGACGTGCCGCAGGCGACGATCGGGACGTGGATGTGCTCGGCCTCCAGCCGCAGCACCAGCTCGCGGATGTCGAGGGCGACATCGACCATCATCAGGTCGGCGCCGCGCCCCGAGCGCAGCACCGCCATGGCCTGGTCGCTGCTCTCCGCATGCGTGACGCTCGCGCCCTTGTCCATGGCGATCTTGGTCGCCACGGTGAGCTGCCCCTTCAGGGTGCCGACGATCAGAAGGCGCATCGTGTCACTCCGTCGCTGCGGGCCGCGTTCCCGGCCGTGCCGGGCGAGCCGCGATACTGAGACCGGACCGGCGGGCGCGTCGTCACGCGCGGTCCGCCTTGATGATTTCCGTCATGGTCACGCCGAGCTTGTCCTCCACCAGGACGACCTCGCCGCGGGCGACCAGACGGTTGTTGACGTAGATGTCGATCGCTTCGCCGACGCGGCGGTCGAGCTCCAGCACGGCGCCGGGACCGAGCTTCAGCAGCTCGCCGACCTCCATGCGGGCGCGACCGAGCACGGCCGAGACCTGGACCGGCACGTCGAACACCGCCTCGAGATCCGACGCCGCATGCGTCGACGCCTCCGGCTCCTGCAGGTCGGTCGCCTGCTCGACGATGCTGTGATCCGTATCCAGATTGGGGAAGGGAACCTTGGATCCGTCGCTGGCCATCATTCACCCTCCCACATCACGCCTTGTCGCCGCGGCGCGCGTCGACGTAGCGGCCCACCGCTTCGTCGATCGCGGCTTCTGTCGCCGCATGGTCCCGCACGAGGCCGCCGTCGGCCCATTCGATCCGGCAGTCGCCCGGCGCGATCTCGGCCTCGCCGAGAACCACCAGCCGGCCTTCGAAGCCACGCGCTCGCGCCATCTCGGTCAGCCGCTCGCGGGCCAGGTCGTAGAGATCCTCGTTCACCCGAACGACCACGTGCGGCGCGCTGAGGAGCTCGCGCAGGCAGCCGGACATCATCTCGCCGATCTCGGCGAAGGGCTGGGCCGCGATGAGGGTCGGAGCCAGCTTGCGGGCGATGGCGGCCGCCACCTCGACGGCGTCGGCCTCGATCTTGGTGGTGACGGTCGGGAGCTGGGCCGCGACGATCCCCATCGCGGCGGCGATCCTGTCGAACGCTGCGGCGGTCTGCCGCTCGGCCTGCGTGCGAGCCTGCGCCTCGGCGGCCACCAGTCCCTTCTGGTAACCGCGCTGCTCGGCTGCGGCGAGTGCGGCCTCGTGGTCGGCCGGCGAGATGGTCGGCTCCAGCTTCGCCTTGGTGGGCGCCGCGAAGTCCAGGTCGAACAGGAATTTGGCGGGGGCGCTCACGGGCCGGCCCTCCGGCCGCGGCGGCTGCGGCGACGGTCGCCGGAGCGGCGGCGGGGCGTGCGGCTCTCGCACAACGATGTCGTGTCCGGGCGGTCCATCGCGTCCTCAGTACACCAGCTCTTCGTCGGCGCGGTTCTTGGTGATCATGATCTCGCCCTTGCCGGCCAGGTCCTTGGCGAGATTGACGAGCAGGGCCTGCGCCTCGTCGACCTCGCGCAGCCGGACGGGGCCGAGCGCCCCCATGTCGTCCTGCAGCATCTTGGCGGCGCGCGACGACATGTTGGACAGGAAGAAGTTGCGGACCGGCTCCGAGGCGCCCTTGAGCGCGATCGCCAGCTTGTCCTTGTCGATGTGCCGCATCAGCGTCTGAGCCGAGCCGTTGTCGAGCTTGATCAGGTCGTCGAACGTGAACATCAGGCTCTTGATGCGCTCGGCACTCTCGCGGTTCATCTCCTCGAGCGCCGTCATGAAGCGCGTCTCGGTCTGCCGGTCGAAGTTGTTGAACACCTCGGCGATCAGCTCGTGAGCGTCGCGGCGGCGGGTCTGCGACAGGCTCGACATGAACTCGGTGCGTAGCGTCTGCTCGACGCGCTCGATGACTTCCTTCTGGACCGATTCCATCCGCAGCATGCGGTTGACGACGTCCATGCCGACGTCCTCGGGCAGGATGCCGAGCACCTTCGCCGACTGCTCGGGCTTGAGCTTGGACAGCACGACCGCGACGGTCTGCGGGTATTCGTTCTTGAGATAGTTGGCGAGCATCTCCTCCTGGACGTTGGAGAGCTTCTCCCACATGTTGCGGCCGGCCGGACCGCGTATTTCGTCCATGATGCCGTTGACGCGCTCCGGCGGCAGATACTGCTGCAGCAGCCGTTCGGTCGCGTCGTAGGTGCCCATCAGGGCACCGGAGGCGGAGAGGCGCGAGACGAACTCCAGCATCAGCTCCTCGACCGCCTCGGCCGGCACGGTTCCGAGGCTCGACATGACGATCGACAGCGTCCGCAGCTCCTCGTCGTCGAGCATCTGCCAGATCTTCGATCCATACTGGTCACCCAGCGCGAGCAGCAGCACGGCCGCGCGCTCGGGGCCGCTCAGCTTGCGGGTGCTGCCGCCGGCCGGCTGACGCGAGGCCAGGGTCGCCACCACGCTTTCGAGGTCGTTCTTCGCCTTGGCCATGTTGGGGGTCCGCGATCAATTCGACTCGTGCAGCCACTGGCGCAGGATCTGGACGGTCTCCTGCGGATTGCGTTCGGCGAGCTCGCCGACTTTCTGGATCGATTGTGCGTGGACGCTGCCCTGAACCTGCGCGAACTCGATCATCTTGGAGGTCTGGGTCGACGCGGCCTTGGCTTCTTCCTCGCTCTGCGGAATGCCGGGCGGGATGGCGGGCCCGCCCGCGAGCGCCGGCGTCGGAGCCGGAGCCCCGGTGAGCGCCGCGATGGTCTCGGGCGTGATGATCCGGCGCACCAGCGGGCGGATCACGAATATCAGCACGACGAGGCCGAGCAGCAGCATCACGCCGAGCTCGATCGCCCGCATGATGTCTTCCTTGGTGAACTGCAGCATGCCCATCCAGCCGGCCGGCTCGGATAGGGTGATGCTCTGCGTCTCCGCGAAGCGCAGGTTGATGACCTCGATCTGGTCACCCCGCCGCTGGTCGAAGCCGATCGCGGACCGCACCAGCGCGGCGATGCGGTCGAGCTCGTCCTTGCTGCGCTCCTGGTAGGTGAGCTCGCCGCGGTCGTTGCGGCCGTAGATGCCGTCGACCAGCACCGCGACCGAGACCCGGTTCACCCGGCCGCCCTCGACCACCTTGGTCTCGGTGATGCGGGTGATCTCGTAATTGTTGATCTCTTCCGACTTCTTGCTCTGGTCGCGTGCGCCCGGCCCTTGCTGCCCCTGGTTGGCGTTGGGCAACTCGGTGGCGACGCTGACCTGGCCCTGGGGGTCGGTGGTCGACGAGCTCTCCTCCCGGGTCTGGCTCGAGCGCAGCACCCGGCCTTCCGGGTCGAAGCGGTCCTGCGTCTGGGTCACCCGGTTGAAGTCGAACTCGGCGGTGAGTTGCACGCGGGCCCGGCCCGGCCCCACCACCGACGTCACGATGGACTCGACCTGGTCACGAAGGTTGCGCTCGTAGGCGAGCTTGCGCTCGTCGCCCGACACGCCGGCCCCGTAGGGGTCGTTGCCCGCACCATCGGCCAGCAGCCGGCCGCTCTCGTCGACGACGGAGACGCGCTCCGGCTTGAGGCCGTTCACGGCCGAGGCGACGAGGTGCCGGATCGCTCGGACCTGCTGGCTCTCGAGCTGGCCCCGCACCTTCAGGGCGATCGAGGCGGAGGGCTCGAGCTTGTCGCGGGAGAACAGCGGCCGCTCCGGCAGCACCAGGTGCACGCGCGCCGTCTGGACCCGGTCGATCGCCCGGATGGTGCGCGCGAGCTCGCCCTCCAGGGCGCGTAGATGATTGATGTTCTGGACGAAGCTCGTGGTGCCGAGAGCGTCCGACTTGTCGAAGATCTCGTAACCGATGCCGCCGCCCTTGGGCAGGCCGCCCTCGGCGAGCTTCATCCGCAGGCGGCCGACCTTCTCCTTCGGGACCAGGATGATGGCGCCGTCGTTCTTGAGGTCGAAAGCGATGCTCTGGCGTTCCAGATCCTTGATGATCGCCGCGGAGTCCTCGAGCGAGAGGTCGGTGAACAGGGGCGTCATCTGTGGCGCCGTGACCCGAAGGATCACGAAGGCGAAGAAGCCGATCAAAGCGGCCGTGACGGCCCCCATCGCGGCGATGCGAGCGGGGCCGAGCGTCTTAACGAATGTGACGAGACCTTGCACGGGCCGACCCTGTACGGAGATGAGCTTCCAAGCTGTTATGTCGACGGATGAAATCCCCCGACCCGGCAAGTTTTGCCGGGTTCATGGTTTCGAATTGGTTAACGCCGGGGTTAACTGTCGCTCTGCCACCGGAAATTCTCGCCGGCGTGACATCCGCGCCTCGGTTTTCACCGGTCCGGGGTCGCGATCGGGGTGCGAGGCAGAGGAGCGAGGCAGAACGCCAGGCAGAACGCGGAGAGGATGCGCGGGATCGCAGGGCCGGTCGGCCGCGAACCAGGGGGTTCACGCCGGGTTTCCGGAGGCTCGGTCGGGACGAGGTCCTGGCGGGGGAGGATGAGGGCCCGCGGCCGGATAAGGCGTGGCGGCCAAGACACCGCGGCCAGGACACCGGGGGCAGGGGAGCCGAAAAAAGAAAAGGCCGCCGGGGTGGGCGGCCTCTCGCCAGCCCGGTGGTGACACATCCGGGCGGCCTGTCGGACGGATTGGGGGGGCTGGGGGGCCCGTCCGACATCGAGTCAACGTGTCGTCGCCGATCCGGTTCCGTCCGCTTCGAAATAAGCGGAGCGGGCCCGTGAGGCGACGACGGGTCGAATTATTATTGGCGATACTGCTGCAGGCGCGTGGTGCGCAATCCTGCGAGGCCGTGGCGGTCGATGGAATACTGCCACGCCAGAAACTCTTCGACGGTCAGCGTATAGCGGCTGCACGCTTCCTCCAGGGAGAGGAGGCCTCCGCGAACTGCGGCGACGACCTCGGCCTTTCGGCGGATCACCCAACGCTTCGTGCCCGGTGCGGGAAGGTCGGCGATAGTCAACGGACTACCGTCCGGCCCGATGACGTACTTCACCCTCGGGCGGTGGGGTTCGGTCATGGACGAACTCACGCTACAGGAACTGAAAAACACCTCATGACCATAGGGGGCGCGGCTTAAAATTTGGCTAAGCGTCCGTAAAAAAAGGGGAAACATCGGCGCATGCGCGACCCTGCGAAAAACCCGCCGGGTGCGCCGCCACAAAGGCTGCAAACTGAATGACGTCAATATGATACGGCGCGC
>NZ_NPEX01000292.1 GCF_003258865.1 Rhodoplanes roseus
GGAGCGCGAGCTCCGGCCGCTCAGCCCCGGGTCACGCCGCGCCAGCGCAGGAGGGCGTAGACGACGGCGGAGGACAGGGCGGCGACCAGCACGCCGGCCCAGAAGCCGACCTCGCTCTCGGCATAGGCCATGCCCTTCAGGTTCATGCCGAAGAAGCCGGCGACCAGCGTCGGCGGCAGGAACAGGATGGTGACGATCGAGAGGACGCGCAGGTTGCGGTTGGTCTCCTCGGCGAGCTGGCTCGACAGCTCGTCCTGCAGCATGCGGGCGCGATCGCGCAGCGCGTCGATCTCCTGATCGAGGCCGTCGAGCCGCTGCGACAGCCGCGCGGCGTCCAGCCGCAGCGCCGGGACCAGCTCGTCGGGATCGATCGCCTCGAAGCGGCGGAACAGCACGCGCAGGCCGGTGAGCTGGCGGTGCAGCCGCACGGTGGTGCGGCGGAACACGCCGAGCCGCTTGCGCTCGTCGGTCGTCTCGAGATCGAGGATGCGCTCCTCGATGCGGTCCATCTGCAGCGCGAGGTCGTCGGCGAGGCGATCGATCGCGTTCGCGATGTGGTCGATGATCAGCTCCAGCAGGGCCGCCACCGACTCGGGCCGCAGCCCGGCCCGCAGGAGCTGGCGCACCTCGTCGACGGCGTTCAGGGCGCGGCGCCGGGCACTGATCAGGCAGCGCTCCCGCATGGCGAAATGCAGGAGCCGCACCTCCTCGGTGACGCCCTCGAACTCGCGACCGAGATCGGCGATGACCCCGTAGACGCAGTCGCCGTCGGCATGGAGCTGCTGGTGCGTGTCGGGCCCGACCAGGGCATCGACCGCCTCGGGCGGCAGATCCGGAAAGGCGCGGATGAAGCTGCTGCAGCGCGCGTCGACCAGATTGAAATGGAGCCACAGCCAGCCGTCGGGACGCGGCTCGATCGGCCGCTCGACGTCGAGCTCCTCGGCGACGCCGTCGCCGCGGATCCGGAACGCCCAGACGAGCCCGGGCAGCGGGTCCGCCCCCAAAACCAGGCGGGCCTCCATGGGCGGTCCTTACTGAGCGGCGTCCTTGGCGGCGCGCTCCTCGGCGGCGCTCTCGGCGTCGTCCACGGTCTTGAGCGCGGCCGGATGCGGCATCGAGATGATGTTGTAGCCGGAGTCGACGAAATGGATGTCGCCGGTGACGCCGGTCGAGAGGTCCGACAGCAGATAGAGGGCGGCACCGCCGACCTCCTCGATGCTGACGGTGCGGCGCAGCGGCGCGTGGCGCTGCTGATAGTTGAACATCAGCCGCGCGTCCGTGATGCCAGCGCCGGCGAGGGTGCGGACGGGGCCGGCCGAAATGGCGTTGACGCGCACGCCCTGCGGCCCGAAGTCGGCGGCCAGATAGCGCACCGAGGCCTCGAGCGCCGCCTTGGCGACGCCCATCACGTTGTAGTTCGGCATCACCCGGGTGGAGCCGCCATAGGTGAGCGTGACCATCGCGCCGCCGTGGGTCATCAGCGCCGCCGCCCGCTTCGCCACCTCGGTGAAGGAGAAGCAGGAGATCGTCATGGTGCGCGCGAAGTTCTCGCGCGTCGTGTCGGCGTAGCGGCCCTTCAGCTCGTTCTTGTCGGAGAACGCGATGGCGTGGACCAGGAAATCGATGCCGCCCCAGGCCTCGCCGAGGCGCTGGAACACGCCGTCGACCGAGGCGAGATCCTCGACGTCGCAGGGCAGCACCAGGTCGGAGCCGATCGACTCGGCGAGCGGCTTGACCCGCTTGCCGAGCGCCTCGCCCTGATACGTGAAGGCCATCTGGGCGCCGTGGGCGGCCAGCGCCTTGGCGATGCCCCAGGCGATCGAGTGATTGTTGGCGACGCCCATCACCAGGCCACGCCGGCCCAGCATCAGGCCGCTCTTGGTGCCGCCCTGCTCAGCCGTCATGACGAACGACCTGCGTGGCGGAAACCGAACCACGGCGTGTTCCGCCGCCTTGCTGTCCTTGGACATCTGCACGTCGCCTCCGCGCCACGACCCGTCGCCACGAGCCGCCGGTCTCACCGGCGGCCGCGTCCGGAGACGTTACGGTCCGTGGTGCTCTCCGGATCTCTAGGTCGGCCGTGCAACAGCCTCGTGACGACGGCTGCACCGCGCGAACGTCCTGTGGATACATCTGTGCCGACACGACGTGACCTTTCGAACGGCGCGGCGCGAGCCGGCTCAGGCGTCCACGTGCTTGAACACGATCGAGGCGTTGGTCCCGCCGAATCCGAAGGAGTTCGACAGCACGCAGCCGAGCGTGACGCCGTCCCGGCGCTCGCGCAAGATCGGCATGTCGGCGAAGGCCGGATCCAGCGTGTGGATGTTGGCGCTCTCGCAGATGAAGCCGTTGTTCATCATCAGCAGCGAGTAGATGCCCTCCTGCACGCCGGCCGCCCCGAGCGAGTGCCCGGTCAGCGACTTGGTCGCCGAGATCGGCGGCACCGCCGCGCCGAACACCTCGCGGATCGCCTCGATCTCCTTGACGTCGCCGACGGGAGTCGAGGTGGCGTGCGGGTTGATGTAGTCGACCGGCACATTGACGGTCGACAGCGCCATGCGCATGCAGCGCGCCGCACCTTCGCCCGACGGCGCCACCATGTCGTGGCCGTCCGAGGTGGCACCGTAGCCGGCGACCTCGGCATAGATCTTCGCGCCGCGGGCCTTGGCGTGCTCGAGCTCCTCGAGCACCAGCACGCCGGCGCCGCCGGCGATCACGAAGCCGTCGCGATCGACGTCGTAGGCGCGCGAGGCGATGGTCGGCGCGTCGTTGTACTTGGACGACATCGCTCCCATGGCGTCGAACAGCACCGACAGGGTCCAGTCGAGCTCCTCGCAGCCCCCGGCGAAGATCACGTCCTGCTTGCCGTACTGGATGGTCTCGTAGGCGTTGCCGATGCAGTGGTTCGAGGTCGCGCAGGCCGACGAGATCGAATAGTTGACGCCCTTGATCTTGAACCAGGTGGCGAGCGTCGCCGAAGCGGTCGACGACATCGCCTTCGGCACTGCGAACGGACCGACCCGCTTCGGGCCCTTGCTGCGGGTCGTGTCGGCGGCTTCGACGATCGTGCGGGCCGAGGGGCCGCCCGAACCCATGATGATGCCGGTGCGGATGTTGGAGACCTCGGCCTCCTCCAGCCCGGCGTCACGGATCGCCTGCTCCATGGCGACGTGGTTCCACGCCGCACCGTTGCCCAGGAAGCGCATCGCACGGCGATCCACGGCTTCCTCGGGATTGAGCGTCGGCGCTCCGTGCACCTGGCAGCGGAAGCCGAGCTCGGCATACTTGTCGGCGCGCGAAATACCGGACTTGGCCTCGCGCAGGCTCGCCAACACCTCCTGGGTGTTGTTCCCGATGGACGAAACGATGCCCATCCCGGTGACGACGACGCGTCTCATGATTCCGATTCCTGACTTGCCGGCGGGCCAACGCCCGCCCGCGGTGCCGGGCTATGCCGGATCCGGCTGCGGCGCCTGATCCCGGAACAAGCCCACCTTGAGATCCAATGCGCGATAGATGACCGAGCCGTCGGCCGACAACCAGCCGTCGGCGACGCCGAGCACCAGGCGCGAGCGCACCACGCGCTTCACATCGATGCCGTAGACGACCTTGCGAACGCTCGGGAGAACCTGCCCGGAGAACTTGAGCTCGCCGAGCCCGAGGGCGCGGCCCTTCCCTTCCGATCCGAGCCAGCCGAGGAAGAAGCCGAGCAGCTGCCACAGGGCGTCCAGCCCCAGGCAGCCCGGCATCACCGGATCTCCCTTGAAATGACAAGGAAAGAACCAGAGATCCGGCTTCACTTCGAGTTCCGCCCGGGCAAGGCCCTTGCCGTGCTCGCCGCCCTTCTCGCCGATCTCCGAAATTCGATCGAACATCAGCATCGGGGGCAGCGGGAGCTGCGGGCCTTCGGGGAACATCTCGCCGCGGCCGCACGCGAGGAGATCCTCGTACTCGAAGCTCGACCGACGATTGTGCATCCCCTGAGACCCCCGAAATCCCCGGCTGCGACGCCGGGCCGCCCTTCCCTAACACACGACAACGACCCGTCAAACCGCCCGCCGCAAGGCTTCGCAGGGGAATTTCGGGCCGGTTCCCGGAGCATCGGAATTGCGATGCAGTTGCAAGAAGAAAGCCCAGCCGATATGATGGAAGCTGAAATCGGCATTCTGCCGGCACGGCTTGCAGGTTCGGTCACGATGCAGAGGAATTCTCCGGCGATCAATGCCGGTCCGGGCTCGAAGGTGGTGGATACGGGGGCGTTCTTCGCGCAGCGCCCCGAGCTCAACGGGTGCCCCTGGCACGACGTCAAGAGCATGCTCCGCGGCGTCGGCCTGCGTCCCACTCTGCAACGGATGGCGCTCGGCTGGATCCTCTTCGGCAAGGGCCACCGTCACCTGACGGCCGAGATGCTCTACGAGGAGGCGTCGCGGGCCCGCGTGCCGGTGTCGCTCGCCACCGTCTACAACACCCTGCACCAGTTCACCGATGTCGGCCTGCTGCGCCAGGTCGCGGTCGACGGCTCGAAGACCTATTTCGACACCAACGTCTCCGAGCACCACCACTTCTTCCTCGAGGACAAGAACGCGCTGGTCGACATCCCGACCGTGGAGACCGAGATCGGTACTCTTCCGGACCTCCCGGAGGGATACGAGGTCGGCCGGGTCGACGTGGTCGTCCGTCTCCGGGCCAAGGGCAAGTAAAAGCGCGCCGCGGAGCGGCCCTGCCCCGACGAACTTGCAGAACGGCCGGGCATGTCCCGGCCGTTCTGCGTTTCGGCGCGTCGTTCCACGCGGCGGGCCGCAGGCCGGCGGCCCCGGGCTCAGTCGATCTTCTCGTTGGGGTAGACGCCCCACAGCCGCTCCTGGGCGATCCAGCCGTCGAACTTGTCGCCGATGAAGCGGCACCACCGGCCGTCGCAGCGCTTGACGGTGCCGACGACGCCGGGCTCGAGCTGCGCCTTGACCGGGCTCTCCGGATCGGCGTCCGAGCGGACCGGAACGAGGTCGTCGCTGTTCTTGGCGCGGGCCACGAAGGCGGTGCGCTTGCCGGACAGGAGCGAGTGGTAGACCCAGCCCTCGGCGCCTTCCCAGTCGCGGATGCGGCGCCAGTTCTCGAACTCGGCCGTGATCTCCACCGGCAGGCCGGAGCGGGTGTAGACCCAGGTGACCTCGTGGTCCTTGGTCGGGCCGCCGCGCACATTGACGCGGTCGGGCTTCAGGCTGACGAATCGCGGCACGGGAAGGCCGCTTTGCGAGCCGGTCGGCAGGTCGCTGGCCGCGGTCGCCCCGCCGCCCTCCGCAACCCACAGAATCACCGTCGCGAGCAGCGCCGCGGCGACGCGGGCGCGATGCCACGGCACCGCCCGGAGGGTGGCCGGAAGGGGCTGCCGGCAGGTGCCGAAAGCAGCCCGGAGAGGGTGTGATCGAAGCCGGTCCTGACGCATTGTGTTATCCCGGCCATCTGGTACAGAAGAGCCGGTACGGTCCTTCTCGACGTGCCTCCGAGCGCGGAAATCCAATGTCCGCGATGAGGGTTAAAGAGGACTGAAAAGCCGCGGGCCCGCTCGTTCGAGCACCCGGACCCGGTGGGGCAAACGACATGCCGAATCGGAAGAAACCTGTCGTGGTGGTGACGCGAAAGCTGCCCGACAGCGTCGAGACCCGCATGCGGGAACTGTTCGACACGCGTCTGAACATCGACGACACGCCGATGACGCCGGCGGCGCTCGCCGAGGCGATGCAGGATGCCGACGTGCTGGTGCCGACCGTGACGGATCGCATCGACGCGCACGCGCTCGGCCATGCCGGCCAGAACCTCAAGCTGATCGCGAATTTCGGCAACGGCGTCGACAATATCGACGTCGGCGCGGCGCTTCAGCGCGGCATCACGGTGACCAACACGCCGGGCGTCCTCACCGAGGACACCGCCGACATGGCGATGGCGCTGATTCTCGCCGTGCCGCGGCGGCTGACCGAGGGCGCCGCCCTGATGATCGGCGAGAAGCCGTGGACGGGCTGGACACCGACCTGGATGCTCGGCCACCGCATCTCCGGCAAGCGCCTGGGCATCATCGGCATGGGCCGCATCGGCCAGGCGATCGCGCGCCGGGCCCGCGCCTTCGGGGTGCAGATCCACTATCACAACCGCCGCCGCGTCCCGACCAAGATCGAGGAGGGGCTGGAGGCGACCTATTGGGAGAGCCTCGACCAGATGCTCGCCCGCATGGACATCAT
Organism: Rhodoplanes roseus; assembly: GCF_003258865.1. GTDB lineage: Bacteria > Pseudomonadota > Alphaproteobacteria > Rhizobiales > Xanthobacteraceae > Rhodoplanes > Rhodoplanes roseus. The sequence continues at coordinate 6,234 of NZ_NPEX01000292.1, forward strand.
CTCGGTCAACTGCCCGCACACGCCGGCGACCTACCACCTGCTGTCGGCGCGCCGCCTGAAGCTGATGCAGAAGGGCGCGTATCTGGTGAACACGGCGCGCGGCGAGATCATCGACGAGAACGCGCTGGCCCGGATGATCGAGTCGGGCGAGATCGCCGGCGCGGGCCTCGACGTGTTCGAGCACGAGCCGGCCGTGAACCCGAAGCTGATGCGGCTCGCCCGCACCGGCAAGGTCGTCCTGCTGCCGCATCTCGGCTCGGCCACCATCGAGGGCCGGGTCGACATGGGCACCAAGGTGATCATCAACATCCAGACCTTCATGGACGGCCACCGCCCGCCCGACCGGGTGCTGCCCTCCATGCTGTGACGCCGGCCGGGCGAGCCCCGGCCCGCTTCCGCGCCGCGGCCACGGGCCGCGCCGCGCTTTCCGTGCAGAGCCATGTCGCCGCGACGGCTGTTCTCGATCGTTCCCGTGCTGCTCGCCGTGCTCGCGCCCGGCTGCAGCGAGCCGGCCGGCCCCTCGGGGCCGCCCGAACCGATGACGGCCGCCGAGTTCCGGCGCGAGCTGGTCGGCCTGCCGTTG
>NZ_NPEX01000293.1 GCF_003258865.1 Rhodoplanes roseus
CCGATGTTCATCATGATGGGCGCGGCGATCGGCTCGTCGCCGGCCGGGCGCGACCTCTACGTCGCGCTGGATCGCTGGCTCTATCGCGTGCCGGGCGGGCTCGTCGTCTCCAATCTCGGCGCCTGCGCGCTGTTCGCCGCGCTCACCGGCTCGTCGCCGGCGACCTGCGCGGCGATCGGCAAGATGGGCATCCCGGAGATGCGCAAGCGCGGCTATCCGGCCGAGATCGCCACCGGCTCGATCTGCGCCGGCGGCACGCTGGGGATCCTGATCCCGCCGTCCATCACCTTCATCCTCTACGGCATCGCCACCGAGACCTCGATCGGCCGCCTGTTCCTGGCCGGCGTGATGCCGGGGTTCCTGCTCACCGGCCTGTTCATGGCCTGGACCATCTTCTACATCTGGTGGAAGGGGTTCCGCGCCTATGCGCCGGAGTTCCGCTACTCGTGGACCGAGAAGCTCTCCTCGATCCCCAAGGTGGCGCCGTTCCTCGCCATCGTGGCCGGCGTCATGGTCGTGCTGTACGGGGGCATCGCCACGCCGTCCGAGGCGGCCGGCGTCGGCGCCGCGCTCTGCGTGGTGCTGGCCATCACCATCTACCGCATGTGGAGCCCGAAGGACTGGTGGCGCATCCTCCGCGAGACGACGCGCGAGTCGGTGATGATCCTGATGATCATCGGCACCGCCGTGCTGTTCGGCTACATGCTCAGCTCGCTCTACATCACCCAGACGCTGGCCCAGGCGATCGCCGAGGCCGACGTCAACCGCTGGGTGCTGATGGCGATGATCAACGTGTTCCTGCTGGTCGCCGGCTGCTTCATCCCGCCGGCCGGCGTCATCCTGATGACCAGCCCGATCCTCCTGCCGATCATCACCCAGGCCGGCTTCGATCCGGTGTGGTTCGGCGTCATCGTCACCATCAACCTGGAGATCGGCCTGATCACGCCGCCGGTCGGCCTCAACCTGTTCGTCGTCAACGCCATCGCGCCCGACGTGCCGACCCGCACCGTTCTGCTCGGCTCGATCCCCTATGTCGGCGCCATGGTCCTGGCGCTGCTGATCCTGTGCACCTTCCCGGAGATCGCCACCTGGCTGCCCGACACGCTGATGGGCCCGGCGACCGCCGGCCGGTGAGCGGAGATCGGACCATCCCCCGCGCCCCGCTCGTCTCGACGCACGCGCCCCGAGCCGATGTCGTTTCGGATTGCGGCCGCTCCGTGACGGTTCCGTCCGGCGGCGCGATGCTGTCGTGCCGCGGTGCGGGGTGAAATTTCACGCCCGGCCTGCTATCCTGCGAGGCTAGTCACCGGTCGCCACGGGCGGCCGCGGTCCCACAGGACGAGGCAGATGAACACGTCTTTCTTCGGCGAGCTGTTGCAGACGATCAGCGAGCGCGGCCGCGGCTTGCTCGAGCGCCGGCGCGAGCCGCCGGGCCAGGCCCGCTCCGAGAGCCTGGCGGATCTCTGCGAATCGCTGCTCACCGGCCGCGGCGAGGCGTCCGGCACGGCGCTGGCGCGCGAGATCCTGCAGCGCTACGAGGAGCTCAAGACCGGCCCGCGCATCGCCTTCTTCGAGGCGCTGGCGACCCGCTTCGGCCCCGACCGGCAGAAGCTCGACAAGGCCATGCAGGCCTTCCAGGCGGACCCCAGCGACGTCACGGCGCACGTGCTGCACATCGCCGCCGAGCCGCGCCGGCAGGAGCTGTTCCGCCGCCTCAACCTGGCGCCGCAGGGCACCGCCGCGCTGGTGCGCATGCGCGAGCATCTGCTCGCCGCTATGACGCGGCGCGGCGACCTGGAGCCGATCGACGCCGACTTCCGCCACCTCTTCGCCTCGTGGTTCAACCGGGGCTTCCTGGTGCTGCGACGGATCGACTGGTCGACCCCCGCCGTCGTGCTGGAGCGCATCATCCGCTACGAGGCCGTGCACGAGATCCGCGACTGGAACGATCTGCGCGCCCGCATCGACCCGCCGGACCGGCGCTGCTACGCCTTCTTCCATCCCGCCATGGTCGACGATCCGCTGATCTTCGTCGAGGTGGCGCTGGTGCGCGACATCCCGGGCGCGATCGGCCCGATCCTCGCCACCGAGCGCGAGCCGATCGATCCGGACCGCGCCACCACGGCGGTGTTCTACTCGATCTCCAACTGCCAGCGCGGCCTCGCCAGCGTCTCCTTCGGCAGCTTCCTGATCAAGCAGGTGGTCGCCGACATCTCGCGCGACTATCCGCGGCTGTCGACCTACGTCACGCTGTCGCCGGCGCCGAATTTCGCCTCCTGGCTCAAGCGCGAGCGCACCGCCGAGGCCTCGATGCTGAGCGACGCCGACCGCGTCGCCCTCGCTCGCCTCGACGAGGACGGCTGGTGGGAGAACAAGGCGACGCTGGAGGAGGTGCGCGACCCGATGCTGCGCGCCGCCGCCAACTACTACGTCAACGGCCGCGACCGCCGCGGCCGCCCGGTCGACTCGGTCGCCCGCTTCCATCTCGGCAACGGCGCCCGGCTGGAGCGGCTGAACTGGCCGGCCGACCTCTCGGCCCGCGGCCGCGAGCAGTCCTACGGGCTGATGGTCAACTATCTCTACGACCTCGGCGACATCGAGAAGAACCACGAGGCCTATGCCGAGAGCCGCACCGTGATCGCCGCCAACGGCGTGCGCAAGCTGGCCAGGCCGGCCCGCGCGCTGGTGCCGACCAAGCTGATCGGCGGCGACTCCAAGGCCGCCGCCAAGGCGCCGGGCAAGCCCGCCGACCCGAAGGTGCTGCCGAAGCCCGCCAACGACAGCGCGGCGGCCGAGCCAGCGGCCGAGGCCAAGCCCGCGGCGCAGCCCGGCAAGGCGCCGGCCGACAGCGCCAAGACGACGGAGAAGACGGCCGAGAAGACGGCCGAGACGGCGAGCGAGAAGCCGGTCGACGTCCCGACGACGGCGTGAGGGGCATCGTGCGGGTCAGGCGCCGACCGCGCTCCGACCCGCCGCCGCCGGCCACACACAGGTCGCGACCGCGCCCGCGGCGAGCGTCTGCCTCGCCGTGCGGCCGTCGCACCGGATGTCGAAGCGCGTCTCCTCGCCGCGGTCGTTGAGGACCAGCAGAACCAAGCGGCCGTCCGGCGTCGCGAAGGCGACGTTGGGCAGCGCCTCGACCGCGGTGGAAAACACCCGCACCGACCCCGGCGGCACGAAGCGCGCCAGATGCGCGATCACGTAATACGAGACGTTGCGCACGATGTCGGCGCCGTCGATGGTTAGCGCGCCGACGCAATGGGCGGAGCCGCGCGGCGTGTGCGGCCCGTGCGCGGGATCGCCGGCGAGATTCCATTCCAGCACGGCCCGGCCGCCGTTGCGGATGGTGCCGACCAGCACGTTGCGCACATGCCAGGCGAGGTCGCCCCCGAAGCTGCCGTCGTCGCCGACCCATTGCTCGGTCAGGTACATCTTCAGGCCGGGATGCCGGGCCGCGACCGTCCCCAGGACGTCGGGCGTTCCCGCATAGAGATGCCAGGCCACCCCGCTGACGAATGTTTTGGCCCGCGGGTCGGCCAGCACGGCGAGCGGATAGTCGGGCCGGTCGCAATTGTGGTCGTGGCAGAACAGCTCGACGTCGCCGAGGCCGGCGTCGCGCAGCGCCGGCCCGAGATGATCGCCGATGAACGCCGCCTGCTCGGCCGCGGTCATGATCATGCTCGGCTCGTTCTTGACGTTCAGCGGCTCGTTCTGCGGCGTCAGGGCGACGACCGGGATGCCGCGCGCCCGCATGCCGCGGACGAACGCCACCAGATAGGCGGCGTAGCTGCGGTAGCACTCGGGCCTCAGACTGCCGGCGACGAAGCTGCCATTGGTCTTCATCCAGGGCGGCGCCGACCACGGCGTCGCCAGGACGCGCACGCCCGGCCCGATCGCCAGGATCTCCTTGAGCAGCGGCACCACGTCGGCGTCGCCGGCGTCGAGGCTGAACCGCGTCAGCTCCGGATCGGTCTCGCCCGGCGGGCAGTCGTCGAGCGAAAAGGCGGTGCGGCTGAGATCGGTCGCGCCGATGCCGATGCGCAGCAGGCTGATCCCGATGCCGCCGCCGAGCGTCGAGAACAGCTCGATCAGCAGGGCCTTGCGGTCGTCCGGCGCGAGCCCGCGGATCAGCTCGGCGCTGCCGCCCGTCAGGGCGAAGCCGAACCCGTCGATGACCTGATGGCGCTCGGCGGGGCGGACATCGAGGACGGCGTCCGCCGGCCGATCGGAGTTTTCAGGACGGCCGCGTCGCGGAGCGAGCAGCCGGGACCGGTCGGCCGTCGTCGTCCACGTCTCGACCGTGAAAGCGCCCGCCTCCGCGTCGTCCATCGCCGCGCCGCATCCGTCGTGCCCCGACGGTCGTCATATCCGGCGGACGCCCCAGGCTCCATCCGTCGAAACGCGACCACCGGGGCGGGGCGCGGCGGGTGTCAGGCGTCCTCGGCCTCGCGGCCGGCCGCGATCACGGCGAGCAGCCGGCGGGCGCCGAAGCGGTCGCGCGGGTCGAGCTCGGCGACCTTTTGCAGCGCGCTGCAGCCCTCCTCGGTGCGGCCGAGCCGCACGCCGGCATAGCCCCAGGCGAGCAGCGCCTGCAGGTAGAGGCTCGGCGCCTCGTCCAACCCGGAGAACGCCGCGTCCTCGGGGGCCACCAGCCGCCAGTCGGTCGCCACGTTGAGGCGTCGCGCCATCCTCACGACGATCTCGGCGGCGTGCGGCCGCGCCTCGGCGAGACGGTGGTTGTAGAAATAGAACCGGTAGGCGGCGAGCCGCGCCTCGAAGCTGTCGGGCGCCGCCGCCACAGCCTCCTTCACGGCCGCCTCGGCCGTGTCCGGATCGGACCGCGCCGACCGCGCGCCCGCCAGCAAGGTCGTGACCGGATCGCCGTGGTCCTCGCCCATTTCCACGTCCCGGCCCTCCTTGCAATCTCCTCCGCCCCGCGTCATCGCCTGTAATCTCCGTGACCCGGAGCCGACGCTAAACCGGCCAGCGCCGGCCGTTTACGGCGGGTCAACGCGCTATGCAAAACTTCCCCAACCATGCCTCTGCGGCCACGGTACTCCGCCCTACAGCAATTTAATTTGGGTCGAACAAATCACGGGTCGTCTTGTCGCGAGTTTTTGAGAGACCCAAACCAAGATGCAGGCATGGATGTTTTACCGAGCCCAACCCGCTAGCTCCTTCGAAGTGAGCCCATCCCCCGTTAGGCATATGGACGCTTACTATCTCGGCTCCGCACACAGGACAGGAATGTCGGTAGCTGTCGCTCTTAACAGCCGCCCCCAATTCGCGGAACTCATAACACTCACGAACCTGGGTGGTGTGCCCTGACGCTGTCCGCCGTGGATGCGTTCTACGCCTTACCCATCGACCACTCATGTACGTCGATCTCTCGGGTGAGCAAACATTGGTGTCTATTGTAGCATTCTCCTCAACGGCATCAAAGCACCACACGCTCTTAAACGCTCATTCGTTCCCATATGGATGAGGCGGCCAAATTCATTCAATTGAGCAATTTACACTAAACCGAAGAAGCACACTTGTGCTCCTTACCTAACATCGTTTCGTCCGAGAGTTTCACGAGAGCTATCGCGCCAGCGCGTTGGCGCGCGACACCTCGCCTCAACCGGTCGCGGCGCTCTGCACTGTATCCTCTCCGTCCATCGGAGATTACAGCAATCTCACATCCAGCACGAACGGGTCGGCCGACAGAAGCATGATGCGCGCCGCGTCGGGGTGGCCGTGGTTGATCAGCACTGTCAGGTCCGGCGAGCCGTCGAGCGGGACGACCGCGGAGGGTACGCGCAGGAGCGGCGTTCCGCGCGCATCGTGCCAGCGGTCGCCCCGCTGCTGGGTCGACGTCTCCTCGCGCCGCCATCCCGGCGGAAGCTCCGACAGGGCGACGGAGTCGGCGTCGAGATCGTCGGGCGCCTCGTAGCGCAGCATCACCAGGTCGGGCAGCAGCGCCGGATCCGCGACATGCACCAGCTTCTCCAGCACGCACAGCGCCGGCGAGGTCGCGCAATAGGTGACGGCGTGACCGGCCGTGTTCCACCGCCCGTCGAACGCGAGGCCGTAGCCGCCGTCGAAGGCGCGGGCGTGCCGCACCCCGGAGAGGCGCCAGAGAATCATCAGGCGGCGGCGCCCCAGGCGATCTTGGCCAGGACGGTCTCGACGAGGCGCGCGCCGGCTTCGGTCCGGGCGATGTCGAGCGGGGTCTCGCCGCCGAGCGCGGCGAGCGGACGCCGCAGCCAGAGCGCCGCCTTGTCGGTGCCGCCGAAGGTCTCTTCGGCGAGCGTCTGGATCCGCAGGAGCCGGACGGCGCGATCGGACTCCTCGACCGTCAGCGGCTGCCGCCGGTCGGCCCGGTGCCGGCGTGTCCGCTGCGGGATGACGAAGCGCTCGATCTCCTGCTCGCTGAGGCCGGCCTGCGCCAGCCCGGCGAGCGCGACCAGCGGCAGGCGGCCCTGAACGACGAGCGCCAGATCGGCCTGCGACCGCACCGTCCGGCCGAGCACGGTGGGGCCCCCCAGCTTGCGGGCCACCTCCTCGATGACGCTCGCCACGACGGACCTCCTGGGTTCGGCAATCTGCCGTGGAAGATAACGGCAGATTGCCGAACAGCAAGGGCGCGAGCGGCCCACGCCCGCCGGATGCACGGGTCCAAGGCTGCACGGGTCCAAGGCTGCACGGCCGCACTATTGATTATATTCCTACTCGGCATTACAACCAATGCGTCCCGCTCCACGAGGGACGTCGACCGGTGACGTCGGGCGGCGGAGCGGGCCGGTGGCGAAGGGTGGCGGCGGTCGA
>NZ_NPEX01000294.1 GCF_003258865.1 Rhodoplanes roseus
CCGTCGCTCCCGAGCCGGAGCGCGGCTTCGAGGAGCGCTTCGGGACGCAATGGGTCGTCTGGGTCGGCGGCGTCGCGCTGGCGCTCGGCGGCATCTTCCTGGTCCGCTTCTCGATCGAGCAGGGGCTGATCGGGCCCGGCGTGCGGGTGGCGCTCGGCGCGCTGCTGGCCGCCGCGCTGGTCGTCGCCGGCGAGTGGTCGCGGCGCAACGAGCTGCGCCTCGGCGCCGTCGCGATCCCGAGCGCGCATGTGCCCAGCATCCTGACCGCGGCCGGCACGACCGTCGCCTACGCGACCGTCTACGCCGCCTACGCGCTGTACGGCTTCCTGGCGCCGCCTTTGGCCTTCCTGCTGCTCGGCGTCGTCGCGCTGGCGACGCTCGCGGCGGCGCTGCTGCACGGGCCGGCGCTCGCCGGCCTCGGCCTCGTCGGCGCCTATGTGACGCCGCTGCTGGTGTCGAGCGACGAGCCGAGCTTCTGGGCGCTGTATCTGTATCTCACCGTCGTCACCGCGGCCGCCTTCGCGCTCGCCCGGGCGCGGCTGTGGCGCTGGCTGGCGCTGACCGCGGTGTGCTTCGCGACGCTGTGGACGCTGCCCGGCCTCGCGGAGGCGGCGGTCGCGACGGCCGTGCCGCACACCGTGTACATCGTGATCGGCTTCGCGCTGGCCGCCGCCATGATCGTCGCCGGCCTGCTGTTCGGGCCGGACGCGACGCCCGACACGGTCGACGAGATCTCGTCGCTGGCGCTCGCCGCCTGGCTGGTGCCGGCGGGTCTTCTCACCATGGTGAGCGGCCACGACTCCGTCGCGCTGACGGGATTCACGCTGCTGGTCGTCGCCACCGTGGGCATCGCGCGAAAATCGCCGGCGGCGCTCGGCGCCGCGCCGGTGGCGGCCGGGCTCGCCGTGCTGGTAATGGCCGAGTGGGCGACCGAGACGCGGCTCGACACGCTGATCGCGCCGGCCGGGCCGGTCGCCGGCGCCGTGCCGGAGCCGGTGCGCGCCTCCTTCATGCTGCACATGCTGGCCGGCTTCGGCTTCGCAGCGCTGTTCGGCGCCGCCGGCTTTTTCGCACAGGGGCGCTCCGAGCGGGCGGTGATCCCGCAGGTGTGGGCGTGGTGCGCCATCGCGACCCCGCTGGCGATTCTGGTCGCGCTCTACTGGCGCATCGCCGGCTTCGACCGCTCGATCCCGTTCGCCGGGCTCGCGCTGCTGCTCGCCGCGCTGTTCGCGGTGGCGACCGAGACTCTCGTGCGCCGCCCCGTGCGCCCCGGGCTCGCGGCCGGACAGGCGATCTTCGCGGTCGGCAGCGTCGCGGCGCTGGCGCTCGCCCTCACCATGGCGCTGGACAAGGGCTGGCTCACCGTCGCGCTCGCCCTCACGGTGGCCGGCATCGCCGCCGTCGAGCGGCAGCGGCCGCTGCCGGCGCTGCGCTGGCTCGCCGCCGGCACCGCGCTCGTCGTGCTCGCCCGCATCGGCTGGGAGCCGCGCATCGTCGGCTCCCTGGTCGGCACGACGCCGGTCTTCAACTGGCTCCTGTGGGGCTACGGCGTCCCGGCGCTGGCGTTCTGGACGGGCGGATATCTGCTCCGCAAGCGCGCCGACGACGGACCGGCCCGCACCGTCGACACGCTGGCCATCCTGTTCACGGTGCTGCTGCTGACGCTGGAGATCCGCCACTTCGTGCAGGGCGGCGACATCTACCGCCCGGCCGGCCCGCTGACCGAGGTCGGCCTGCAGGTCGCCGCCTGGCTCGCGATGGCGATCGGCCTCGAACGGCTGCGGCTGCGCACCGGCTCGATCGTGCACGACATCGGCGCGCTGGCCATGGCGGCGCTGGCGCTCGCCGGCATCCTCGGCGGCCTCGTGCTGCTCGCCGACCCGCTGGTGACGGGTGAGGCCGTCGGCGGCCCGCTGGTGAACCTGATCCTGCTCGGCTACGGCATCCCGGCCGTGCTGGCCGCGATCCTGTCCCTGGTGGCGCGGCACACCCGGCCGATGGCGTACCGGGCCGTCGCCGCCACTGCGGCGGTGGGCCTCGCGATGCTGTGGCTCAGCCTGGAGATCCGGCGTGCCTATCACGGCGCGGTGCTGACCATCGGGCCGACCACGGATGTCGAGCAGTACACCTACTCGGCCGCCTGGCTCGGCTTCGGCGTCGCGCTGCTGCTCGCCGGCATCCTGCTGCGCTCGCAGCCGGCGCGTCTCGCGTCCGCCGCCGTGGTGACGCTGACGATCGGAAAGGTCTTCCTCTACGACATGGCCGGCCTCACCGGCATTTTTCGCGCGCTGTCCTTCATCGGGCTCGGCCTCGTGCTGGTCGGCATCGGACTGCTGTACCAGCGCCTGCTGTTCCCGCGACGGGCACCGCCGCCGGCGGCGTGAGCCGCAGGCGTCACATCTTGGTCAGCACGCCGATCCGGACATAGAGGCCGGAGCGGTGGTCGGAGTCGGTGACCCAGCCCATGCCGGCGGACCACTGGTAGGGGCCGTATTGCAGGGCGGTGCCGTGCAGCCCGGCCCGGAGCTGATGATAGGTGGCGTCGCCATAGGCCTGGACCTCGGGACCGACGAAGAGGCCGCCGTACCAGGTCTGCAGCATCCGATAGCCCGCGGCGGCGCCGGCGCCCCAGCCGTGCCCGGTCGAGGACCAGGTCGCGTGGGACTTCACCATGACGTCCTGGAGCGGCTCCCACCAGGTCTCGAGGCCGAGCCTCATGCCGGCATGCGGACCGCGCAGCGGATTGCCCGGATCGACCGGCAGGGTCCATTGGTCCTGCAGGTCGATGCCGCCGTGCACCACGGCGATGAAGCGGTCGCGACGAAAGATCCAGCCGGGAGTCACGCTGAGGAGCGTCTGGGCCGCCTCGATCGGCGTGCGGCCGACGCGGTACTGATAAGTTCCGGCGCCGGCCAGAACCTTGAAGACCGGCCCGTCATGCGCCAGCCCGTCGGGCGCCCAGGCGAAGCCGCCGTGCAGAAAGCCGCCGGCCCGCCAGAAATCCGTTCCGCCGAACAGCAGCAGGCGCTCGGCCTCGAGCGTCGCGAGCAGATCGGCAGAGACGGGTGCGGTGGCAGCAGGCTGCGCCGAGGCGGCCGGCATGCACACGGGAGCACCGAGCAACGCGGTTGCCAAAGCGACCGCGCCGATTCCCGACCGGCACATGGCACGATCCCGTGGAAACCGGAATGCTCAGGTTCGCCGCACCTGTGACGCAAGCCTAGCGAGCGCGCCGGCGGAGATCCACGCGAACAAAACCGGAAATGCGAGGAGCAAATGCACGAAGGCCACGCGCCGTTGCAGGGGAGCCACAACCGCAGCGCCTTGCCGGAAGGCGCCTAGCCCGTGTTAGGATCGCGCTCCCGCTCGCAGGACGTTTTCTCATGCCCCCGACCGATCGGCGCGACAGCGATGGCGCGAGCCACGCGGTGCAGCAGACCCGGCGCACCATCGGCTTCCTCAATGTCGCGCACGGCATCGACCACTTCGTGCTCGGCATCTTCCCGACCGTGGTGATCGGGCTCGAGGTCGTCTACCAGCGGCCCTATTCGGAGCTGATCGTCCTCTCCACCGCTATGTTCGTGGCCTTCGGCCTGTTCTCGCTGCCGGCCGGCTGGATCGCCGATCGCTTCAGCCGCCGCGTCATGATGGCGGTGTTCTTCATCGGCTGCGGCCTGTCGCTCGTCGGCTGCGCGGTCGCGCCGACGCTGCCGATGCTCGCCGTGGCGCTGTTCATGCTCGGCGTGTTCGCCGCGATCTATCACCCGGTCGGCATGGCGATGCTGATCCAGGCCTCCAACGCGCGCGGGCGCACGCTCGCCTTCAACGGGGTGTGCGGCAATCTCGGCGTCGCGCTCGCCTCCGGCGTCACGGCGGTGCTGGCCTCCTGGCTCGGCTGGCGCGGCGCCTTCTGGGTGCCGGCGCTGGTCTGCGTCGCGATCGGCATCGCCTATCTGGCCATGGTGGCGGACGACCGCCACGAGACCGCCAGCCGCACCCGCGTCGCCGAGATCGTGCTGCCGCGCGCCGCCGCCATCACGTTCTTCAGCCTCTACACCATCATCTCGTTCTGCGGCGGGCTCACCTTCAACACCATCGTGGTGGCGCTGCCCAAGATCGTCGACGAGCGGCTCGGCGGCGGCGTCGCGCTCGCCGCGGTGGGCGGGCTCGCGACCGCGGTGTTCCTGTGCGGCGCCGTCGCCCAGCTGGTGATCGGGCGCGTCGCCGAGAAGGTCGCGCCGCACATCCTGTTCGCCGTCGTGGTGGCCATCCTGTTCGCCGGTGCGGCCTGGGCCGTGCGGGCCGAGGGCATGCTGCTGATCGCCGCGCTGGCGGTCGTGATGGCGGCGCTGTACGGGCAGGTCACGGTGGGCGACATGGTGATCGCGCGCTACACGGCCGACGCCTGGCGCGGGCGCGTCTATGCGGTGCGCTACTTCCTGTCCTTCGCGTCGTCGGGCGTCGCCGTGCCGGTGATCGCGCTGCTGCATGCGCGCGGCGGCTTCGACCTCGTGCTGGTCGCGCTGGTGGCGGTCTCGGCCGTCTTCCTCGCCGCCGTGCTGGGGCTCGTCGCCGTGGTGACGCTGGCGACGCCGCGCCTGCACGTCGCGGCCGACCCGACGCCGGCCGAGTAGGCGGGCGCCCGCGATCGGTATCGGACTCCTGAATGCGCGTGCGTGAAAATTCTTCGCGGCGTTAACCTGTCGTTAACCGTCCGGCCTCATCCTGATCAAGACAAGGGCGCTCCGGCGCCAACGGCCACGGCGGACACGGTGACGCCGGATGAACGCGCATCGCGCACTTCGTGGTCGTGACTAATCCCGCGCGGGGCGGGTTGGGGGACCAGCGTCTTGCGACGCTGACGGAAGAGGCCCGGGCGAGAATGCCCGGGCCTTTTTCGCGTTCGGGCGCCCGCTCGTGCCGCGGCCGCCACCGGGGCCGCCGCATTGCGGAACGTTCGCGGCCGCAGGGGCTTTTCGTGGCGCAGACGGGGCCGGGGGGCCGCCGAACGGAGGCCATCGGGATGCGAGCTCTCACTGCTGTCGCCGCTGCGGCCCTCCTCGCGCTGCCCGGCGCCGCCCTGGCCCAGGACGCGGCGCGTCCCGCCGTGAAGCTCTACGGACTCCATCTCGAAGGCTACCCCTATCCGTTTCCGCTGGAGCGCCACGCGTTCACGTCGCAGCACGAGAGCGTCACCATGTCGTTCATGGACGTGGCGCCGCGCGGTCCGGCCAACGGGCGCACGGTCGTGCTGCTGCACGGCAAGAACTTCTGCGCCGCGACGTGGAAGCGCACGATCGAGGTCCTGGCCGGCGCCGGCTACAGGGTGATCGCGCCCGACCAGATCGGCTTCTGCGCGTCGAGCAAGCCGGAGGACTACCAGTACAGCTTCCAGCAGCTCGCGACCAATACCATGGAGCTGCTGCGGCAGCGCGGCGTCGACAAGGTCACGGTGGTCGGCCATTCGATGGGCGGCATGCTGGCGGCACGCTTCGCGCTGATGTTCCCGGCCATGACCGAGACGCTCGTGATGGTGAACCCGCTCGGGCTGGAGGACTGGCAGGCCGCCGGCGTGCCTTACGGCACCATCGAGCAGGCCTACCAGGCCGAGCTGAAGACCAGCTACGACACCATCCGGGCCTATCAGAACAAGTTCTACTACAACGGTCAGTGGACGCCGGACTACGACCCGCCGGTGCTGATGCTCGCCGGCCTCTATGCCGGCCCCGGCAAGGAGCTGGTGGCGCGCGCCGGGGCGAAGACCTCGGACATGATCTTCACCCAGCCGGTCGTCCACGAGTTCCCGAACATCCGCGTGCCGACCGTGCTGATGATCGGCCAGCTCGACCGCACCGCGCCCGGCGCCAACCGGGCGCCGCCCGACGTCGCCGAAAAGCTCGGCGACTACCCGGCGCTCGGCCGCAAGGCCAAGGCCGCGATCCCGGGCGCGACGCTGATCGAGTTCGACGGGCTCGGCCATGCCCCGCAGACCGAGGATCCGGCCCGCTTCCACGAGGCGCTCCTGAACGCGCTCGGGCGCTGAGGCGGGTCACTCCATGCGGACGCGCCGGTAGACCTCGCCGAGCGGCAGGGCGATGCCGAGCGCCGGGAGATCGATCACGGCGGCCGCGCCGTCGACGACGAGAGGGCCGGCCGGAAACCCGGCGGCCGTCCGGGTCCAGACCCAGGCCTTCACCTCGTCCTGAGCGACGACCAGGTAGGTGCCGAGGCTCGGCAGCGCCAGATACTCGGCCGCCTTGTCGCCGAGATCGATCCGCTCGGAGGAGGGCGACAGCACCTCGGCGATCAGCACCGGCGCGGTCGCGGTGTGGTCGGTCACGGGCTCGCCGGCGCGATCGACGACGATATCGGGAAACCGGACCGTCGCCGGGCCGACGTCGACGCCGAATTCCTGCCCCACCGCCCAGGTCTCCGGATCGATCCGCGCATCCAAGGATTTGGCGATGTTGAAGGAGATCTGCCAATGCCCCCGCGGGCCGCCGGTCATCATCGCGATGCGCCCCCGCACGAGCTCGTAGTTCTCCGCCTGGCGCTCGGCCCAGGCCAGGAAGGCGGACTTGTCCATCTGCACGGGGGTCCGGATCGTCATGACGGCCTCGTTAGTCGAAGCCAGTCTAGTGGATCCGGGGGCGAGGCGGGGAGTGGCAGCCGCAATGCGCGTGCGATGGGCCGAGGCCCTCGCTTCACCCTCCCCTGGAGCGGGAGGGTCGACCGCTGAAGGCGGGC
>NZ_NPEX01000295.1 GCF_003258865.1 Rhodoplanes roseus
GTCGCGCGCGACGTCGCCCTCGTCGCTGCGATCCGCAAGGCGATCGGCCCGGAGCCGCGGATCAGGGTCGACGCCAACCAGGGCTACAGGACGTGGCGGGAGGCGCTCGGCGCCATCGAGCGCATGGCCGAGCACGACATCGTCTATGCCGAGCAGCCGGTGGACGGCGTCGAGGAGATGGCCGAGATCGCGGCGCGCACCCGGGTGCCGCTGATGGCCGACGAGAGCGCCTGGACCGAGCGCGACGTGGTGCGCATCGCGTTCCACAAGGCGGCACAGTACCTGTCCGTTTATTATACCAAGCCGGGCGGCCTGTGGCGCGCAAAGCGGCTGCTGACGGTCGCCGGGGCCCATCGGATGCTCGCCGACATCAACGGCTCGGGCGAGATGGGCATCGGCAACGCCGCCAACCTGCAGCTCGCCGCCGCCGCGCCCGAGATCGTGCTGCCCGGGACGATCCCGGTCACCTCCACGGCCGAGACGGTGCGCACCAAGATCGCCGGCCACAAGTATCTCGACGACATCGTCACCGAGCCGTTCGTCTACGAGGGCGGCGCGCTGGTGGTGCCGGACGGCCCCGGCCTCGGCATCACGGTCGACGAGGCGAAGCTGGCCAAATACGGCGTCGCCGTATGAGCGCGGCGACCGACGAGACCCCGCCGATCCGCCGCATCGCCATCATCGGAGCCGGCAATGGCGGCTGCGCGGCCGCGGCCGATTTTTCGCTGCGCGGCTACGAGGTCGGCCTGTACGGGCGCACGCCCGCCACGGTGGCGCCGCTGCAGGCGGCCGGCGGCGTCGCCTACGAGGGCGTGCTGGGCGACGGCTTCGTGCCGGTGCACACGATCACGACGAACGCGGCCGAAGCGATGGACGGCGCCGACGCCGTGCTGATCATGGGGCCGACCCAGGCGCATCAGGACATCGCGGCCCTGATCGCGCCGCATCTCGCGCCCGATCAGATCCTGTTCGCGGCGCCGGGCCACACGCTGACGCTGATCCCGCACACGCTGCGCCGGCACGGGCACGCCCGGCCCGTCACCTGCGAGACCACCACCCTGCCCTATATCTGCCGGAAGGTTTCTCCGGAGCGGGTGAAGATCTCGCGCCGGCCGGCCGTGCTGAAGTTCGCGGCCTTCCCGGCCCGCGAGCGCGACCGCCTCGCGTCGCGCATGCGAGAACTGTTCCCGGCCATCACACCGCTGCCGACGCTGCTCGACACGGTGTTTCCCTACACCAACGCCGTGCATCACCCGCCGGCGCTGCTGTGCAACATCGGCCGGGTGGAATCGACCGGCGGCGACTACTTCCACTATTACGACGGCATCACGCCCTCGGTCGGCCGGATGATCGATGCGCTCGACGCCGAGCGGCTGGCGGTCGCGGCCGCCTTCGGCTGCACGGTCGATCCGCTGCCCGACTACTTCTTCCAGATCGGCTACACCAACGCCGAGGGGCACGCCGGCGGCACCGCCTACTCGACCTTCCACAACAGCGAGCCCAACCGCTGGATTCGCGCGCCCGAGACGGTCGACCACCGCTTCTTCAACGAGGACATCCCGTACGGCCTGGTGCCGCTGCTCGAGCTCGGCCGCCTCGCCGGCCTGCCGATGCCGGTCAGCGAGGCCGTGGTGACGCTGGCGACCGTCGTCACGGGCAAGCCCTATCGCGAGACCGGGCTGACGCTTCAGCGCATGGGCATCGCGGACCTCGACGTCGCCGCGCTGCGTCGCCTGCTCGACCGCGGCTGGGACTGAGGCGCGCGCCTCAGAACCGCACCGCGAGATTGCCGCGGACGCCCTGGTCGGTGATGTCGGAGCCGAACTGGCCGCGATAGGACACGCCGAGCGTCGCGGCCGGCGTGATCGCCACGTCGATCCCGAGATCGGTCACCAGGGCGTTCTCGGCGATCGGCGCGCCGGCCACCGAGAACGGGCTGCCGCCGGTGAGCGCCAGCGTGGCGAACGGCGTCGTGTCGCCGAAGGCGTGCCGCCAGCCGAAGGTGCCGCGCGCCTTGGCGAGCCCGCCGCCGACCGGGAGGTCGGCCGAAGCGTGCAGGCCGAGGGTCGTGAAGGTCACGTCGGTGTCGTCGGCGCCCGCCCGCAGCGCCGCAGCGCCGCCGAGCTCCGTGAACCCGTCCGTGTGGAGATTGACGTGCGCCACGGCGGCGAACGGCTCCAGCGCCGTGCGGCCCACCGGAATCTTCCAGCCCAGCTCCGCGAAGCCCTGCGTCGTGCCGGCGTCGTAGCCGGCGGTGGGCGCATCGAAGAAGTTGGTCAGCGAGACGGCGCGCGAGGTCGAGACGTCGTTGTGCGTGTAGGCGGCGCCGGCGCGCAGGCCGAGCGCCCCCCACTGGCGGCCGCCATAGCCGCCGACGTGATAGCTGTCGGCGGTCGCCGAGCCGGCGGAGCCCGAGGCTTTGGTGCGGCTGTAGCCGGCCAGCAGACCGAGGCGCCAGTCGTCGAACACGACGGCGTCGCCGCCGATCACCACGCCGCCGGTCGAGCGGTCGAGCGCGCGCGCATTGCCGTCGCCATGCGCCGTGCCCCAGGTGCCGAAGGCGCGGCTCCACACCGTCGCACGCTCGGCGCCCGGTCCGACCGCGTCGAAGGCGGAGCGGACCCGGTCGAGCGCGGCATCGCGCACCAGCCCGCCGGTCTCGATCAGGGCGCCCTTGATCGAGGCGTGGATCTCGCCGGAGATCTGGTCGAAGGCGCGCTGCGCGGCCGCGTCGCTCGGCAGGAAGGCCACCGCGTTGTAGAGCGCGCTCGAGCCGGCCAGGCTGCCGAGGCCGGTCGCCGCGGCGGCCTGGTTGGCCGTGATGGCGGCGGCCGCGAAGGCCCGGGTGAGCGCCGTGTCGAGATAGACGTTGTTGCTGTCGTAGTCGGCCGTCGCGCTGACGAAGGCCGAGACTCGCCCGCCATTGGCGATCGAGTCGTAGGTGCCGGTGACACCGCCGTCCGCCGTCAGGATGGTGTAGCGGGTGCCGACCGTGGCGAGCCCGTAGCTGGTGACCGCGAGCGTGCCGCCCAGGATCGTCGCCGTCCCGGTGGCGTGGATCAGGTCCGAGGTGCCGCCCGCGCCGATCTCGACCGCATAGGTCGAGCCGATGGCCTGGGTGTAGTTGCCCGCCACGTTCAAGGTGCCGATCGAGTTGCCCGGCCCGATGGTGCCGCCGTTCGCCACGGTCGTGTCGCCGATGGTGCCGGAGCCGTTCAGGACGCCGCCGCCGTCGACCACCACGGCGCCCGTGATGGTCCCGTTCACCGACATGGAGCCGGCGATCTGCACCGTGGTGGCGGACAGGCTGGCGCCCGCCGCAATGTCGATGCGGCCGTCGTTGACGAAGGTCGTGCCGATCAGGTTCAGGCTCGATCCGGCGCCGAGCGAGAGCTGGCCGGCCGCCGCGTTGGTGAAGGTGGTGAGCCCATTGAAGGTCGCCGAGCCGCCGGCCGCGACCGTCACCAAGCCCTGGTTGCTGAAGCTCGACGTGCCGGCCAGCGTCCAGCTCGCGGTCGTGACGCCGGTCGGCAGCAGGTTCCAGGTGCCCTGGTTGACGAAGTTGCTGGTGCCGCCGGTCGCGGTGAAGCCGCCGTTGATCGTGCCGGTGTTGGTCACCGTCGCCGTGCCGGTCGTCACCGATACGGCGACGGCCACCGGGTTGGTCGCCCCGGTCGCCGTGATGGTGCCGGCGTTGGTGACGCTCACGTCGCCGTCGCTGCTGCCCGCACTGATGCCGCCGCGCGACGTGATGGTGCCGGCATTGGTCACGGTGACGTTGCCCGACGCGCTCAGCGCGACGATGCCGAAATCGCTCGGCGCCGTGATCACGCCGGCCGCCGTGTTGGTGACCACCACGGCGCCCGAGACACCGGCCTCGGCCCAGATGCCGGCATGACCGATGCCGGAATCGGCGATCGCCGTGTTGTCGTAGGCGTGCAAGGTGCCGCTGTTGGTCACCGTGACGGTGCCGGTCTCGGTCATCGCATGCACGGCGTTGTCGTCGTGGGCCGTGACGGTGCCGGAATTGACGATCGTCGTGTCGCCGGCCGCCGACCAGGCGACCAGGCCCTGCCGGGTGGTCGACGTGACGGTGCCGGAGTTCGTCAGGAGAGCGAGGCCCTGATAGTCGATGACGCGAATTCCGGCCAGGTAGGCCGACACGGTGCCGGTGTTGGTGACCGAGACGGTGACGGGCTCGAGGACGGTGTTGCTGTAGCCGCCGTCGGCGTAGATGCCCCGGTCGTCGGTCGAGGTGACGCTGCCCGAATTGGTGATCGTCACGGCGCCGAGATTGGTCGTCGCCGTGATGCCGGGTCCGCCGGTCGCCATCACGGTGGCGGCGCTGTCGACCGTGATGTCACCCGATACGTCGTTGCGCAGCCATACGGCGCCGAAGCCGCCGACCGACGTGATGCTGACGCCCGAGCCGAGGTTGACGACGATGTCGTGCCCCGGCGCGAAGGTCTCGGAATAGACCGCGCTGTAGCCCGGGTTGGAGACGACCGTGTTACCGGTGATGGTCAGCGTGTGGCTGGTCGGCGTCGTCGACGTCGTCGCCGGGGCGATGTCGACGCCCACCGTCGTCATGTCGGAGATCGTCAGCGAGGTGGCGCCCGTGCCGGTGCGAAGCTGCACGAAGCCGCTGTCGCATTGGCTCGACACGATCGGCTGATCGCTCGTCACGGTGCAGCCGGCGACGGCCGCGTCCGGCAGCACGGCCTGCAGCGCCACGGCGGCGACACCGCTCGCGAGAATCGCCCGGAGCGCTCGCAGCGACCGGACGGGCGCCGGGGACCGGGACGCGCAGACGTGCAACTTCCGAACGACCGCCACCGCGTTCTCCTCGATCAGATTTTTTCGTTGAGCTGGTGGCGAGACTGCCACCGGACAGACTGTCGGACGGCAGCCGAGCGTTCCACAAGGCGGACCCGCCTTTATTCACACGTCGTCGAGAATTGTGTCTCGGCGTGTGTCGGCACCACAACATTCCTGCTCGACGCTCCGCACGTCGACCGAGACGCGGCAGCCCACGCGCAACCGAACCGTGCGCATAAAGAGACAGCGGCCGGGATTTCTCCCGACCGCTGCCCTCGTTCTCGGTGCCGTTTTCCGAATCAGCGCGCCTGATCGGCCGTGACGCCGTCGGCGCTCCGGATCAGCTCCGGCGCTCGGCCGTCCACACGCCGGCGCAGCTGCCGCCGCTCCAGCGGCCTTCGCCGCCGGCGCCCGACAGGCGGCCCTGGCCGGTGGCGCTCTTGCCGCCGTAGCTCAGCCGCACGATCAGCTTGCCGTCGCTGGCCACCTTGCCGGAAATGTCGAAGGACGTGCTGCCTGCGTTCTCGAGGCTGCCGTCGTTCTTGATGCGGATGGGATAACGATAGGCGCGATCACAATCGCCCTGCTCGGTGACGACCACCACGCTCCAGGTGCCGTCGAAGCTGGTCTTCGCAGCAGGTGCCGACATCGCCATGCCGGTGCCGATGGACACGATGGCCAGCGCCGCGACGGCGCCACGAACGAAAGCTGCCTTCATCTGTCGATCTCTCCCCTCGATCCGATCGGGTGCGCGACCATGCGCGAAATCGATGAAAACCTGGTTTCTTTTCACCGACCGTCCCCCGCTTCGTCGGACGGGGTAACCGCGAGGTTCAGCAAAGGTTCCAGTCTCGATTGATTTTTATTAACCATTCGTCCTCCGCGGACGATCACGACCAGGTGAGATGGCCGAGCGACAGGCTCGCGTCCCACAGGCGGCGGGCCGTGTCGTCGTCCTGGGCGGCAGCGGACGGCTCGGCGACGCGGCTGCGCACCACATAGGCGCCGGTCGTGGTGGCGAACTCGGGCGCGGTCGCCACATGGATCGAGGTCCGGGCGCCCTCGTCGAGCGGCAGGGCGAAGAACCGCTTCGCCAGCCGGATGCCGAGCCCGTACAGCCCGCCATTGTTGTTGCCGAAGCCGGTGTCGACGAAGCCCGGATGCAGGCAGTTCGCCGTCACGCCGGTGCCCGCCAGGCGGCGCGCCAGCTCGCGGGTGAACAGGATGTTGCAGAGCTTGGAGCGGCGATAGGCCGGCCATCCGCCATAGCCGCGCGTCGACTGCAGGTCGTCGAGATCGAGCGTGACGCCGCGATGCGCCTCCGAGGCGACGTTTACGATCCGGCACGGGGCGGCGCGCAGCAACGCGTCGCGCAAGGAGAGCGTCAGCACCACATAGGCCATGTGGTTGAGCGCGAAGGTGCGCTCGAGCCCGTCGGCCGTGACCTCGCGGCGGGCGAACATGCCGCCCGCATTGTTGAGCAGCACGTCGATGCGCGGCAGCGCCGAGAGGGTCTCGGCGAGCCCCCGGACCTCGTCGAGGCGCGACAGGTCGGCGAGGTGGATCTCGGCCTCGACGCCCGGCGCCGCGCGGCGGACCCGGGACAGGGCCGCGTCGCCGCGGGCGCGGTCGCGGCCGACCAGGACCAGCCGCGCGCCGCGGCCGGCCAGCGCCATCGCGGTCTGCAGCCCGATCCCGCCGGTCGCCCCGGTGATCACCACGGTCTTGCCGGCCATTTGGCGGCCAGCCGTGCCGGTCTGGCCGGCCGTGCCGGTCGCGTGAGTGCTCGCCATGTCTCGCCCCCCGTCCCTGCCGATCGCAGGCCCGGATGTGGCGGTTGTGACCGCGCCCGGCAAGGTGGGTCGTCGGGTCG
>NZ_NPEX01000296.1:0-2093 GCF_003258865.1 Rhodoplanes roseus
GGCGGCGCCGCGGACGCCGCTGGAGTCGCCGTGGGCGTTCTTCACGATCGCGGTGTCGAGCCGGTCCGTGAAGGCGTGGCGCTCGACCAGCGGCGGCAGCCGCGCATAGAGCG
Organism: Rhodoplanes roseus; assembly: GCF_003258865.1. GTDB lineage: Bacteria > Pseudomonadota > Alphaproteobacteria > Rhizobiales > Xanthobacteraceae > Rhodoplanes > Rhodoplanes roseus. The sequence goes on from NZ_NPEX01000296.1 coordinate 114, forward strand.
CGTCGATGTTGGACAGGCCGCCGCCCAGCACGATCACGTCGGGATCGACGATGTCGACCACCATGGCGAGCCCGCGGGCGAGCCGGTCCAGATAGGTGTCGAAGGCGCCGACGGCCGCCGCGTCGCCGGCCGCTGCGGCCGCGACGATGTCGCGCGGCGCCGCCTCGCGTCCCGTCGCCCGCGAAAAGTCGCGCGAGAAGCCGGGGCCGGACAGGAAGGTCTCGACGCAGCCGTGGCGGCCGCAATAGCACAGCGGGCCGGGGCGCTCGTCGTCGCGCGGCCAGGGCAGGGGCGCGTGGCCCCATTCGCCGGCGATGCGGTTTTTCCCCGCGACGACGCGGCCGTCGACCACCAGGCCGCCACCCACGCCGGTGCCGAGGATGACGCCGAACACCACGCCGGCGCCGGCCGCGGCCCCGTCCGCCGCCTCCGACACGGCGAAGCAGTTGGCGTCGTTTTCCAATCGCACCGCGCGCCCGAGCTTTTGGGCGAGATCGCGGTCCAGCGGCCTTTCGTTGAGCACGACACTGTTGGAGTTCTTCAGCAGCCCGGTCGACGGCGAGATCGCGCCGGGCGTCGCCACCCCGACGCTGCCGCGCCGGCCGAGCGCTGCTTCCGCGGCCGCGACCAGATCGGCGATGGCGGACAGCGTGCCGCCATAGTCGCCGGCCGGCGTGGCGACGCGCCGTCGCCACAGCTCGGCGCCGTCACGGTCGAGCGCGATGCCCTCGACCTTGGTGCCGCCGAGATCGATGCCGATGCGCATGCGTCGCTGCCGTCCGCTGCCGATGCTCCGGCGGGAGCCATGCCATCCGGACGGCGGCGGCGCAATCGGCACTGCGCCCGACCTCGCGGCCGGGCGCAGCGCGCGCGCCCGTCAGCTCATGCGCTGGCGCAGCGCGCTGGCGATCTCGCCGGCGCCCAGCGAGGTGCCGTCGTCGCCCTCGATGAGCAGCACGGCGTGGCCGGTGCGGCTCATATGGGCGGCCCAGCCGATCGCCTCGTCCATGTCGGCGACGTCCTTGTGGAGGAGGCGGTCCCGCTCCAGCGGCGGGATGTCCTCGGCGCCGGCCGGCGCGCTGTAGATTCGGTACATGCGACGCTCCTTCGCTGTTGGATCCGACGCGCCGAGCCAACCAAACCCGCCGGCCCGCCGCTTGAGCGAGATCAACAATCGCGGTTCGGTGATGCGGCCGGGCAACGGTCGGGGCCGCGCTCGCGCGCCGTTCGGGGGGAAGTCTTGAGCCCGGAGGGCGGTTCCGCCATCCTGGCCGCTTCGGCGCGAGGGGGACGGCATGCGGGGAATCGGGGTCGTTCTGGGAGGCCTGCTGCTCGGGATCGGGGCCGGGGCGGCGCCGGCGGCGGCCGGCGAGGTCGATGCGGGCGCCACGGCGTTCCTGCAGACAGTGTCGCTGCCGATGCCGGCCACCACGCGGGTGATCTTCTGCCACGGCTTCGGCTGTGCCTTCCGCACCGAGATCGGGTTCGGGCCGGGCGATCGCGCGACCATGGCGAGCCTGATGGCGCCCGGGCGCGCCTCGCCGGCGGCCGAGCGGGCCGCCCTCGCCAAGGCCGAGGTGTGGTTCGAGAAGCGCGTCGCGCCGCTCACCGGCACTGGCAATGCCAAGGCGCGGGCCGGCGGCCTCGGCCACGCCAACGACCGCACCCAGTTCGACTGCATCGACGCGACCGTCAACACCACGTCGCTGCTGATCGTGCTGCAGGAGCTCGGCCTGATGAAGCACCACAAGGTCGGCCAGCCGATCTCGCGCCTGCTCACCGGCGGCGGCCCGCACTACACGGCCGTGATCACCGAGATCAAGTCGGGCGCCGAGTACACGGTCGATCCCTGGACCCACAATCGCGGCGAATCGCCCGACGTGTGGCCGGTGGCGAGGTGGAAGGCGGGGGGATAGGGCAGGGCGTCTGCTCTTACCCTCCCCTGGAGGGGGAGGGTCGAACGCCGAAGGCGTTCGGGGT
>NZ_NPEX01000296.1:2103-6665 GCF_003258865.1 Rhodoplanes roseus
TGCGGTCCGACCTCCCCCCTCCAGGGGGAGGTAAACGGAGCTTGCCGCGCTGCTTCTATCTCTACCGCACCAGCTGCCGGTAGATCGCCGGGAGGGCCGCGGGCAGCTTGCCGATGTCGCCGACGATGGCGTAGCCGCCGCGGCCGAACAGGGTGGGAAAGTAGGACTGCGCCGTGGCGTCGATCGTCACGCCGAACACCGTCGTGCCGAGGCGGCGCGCCTCCTGCACGGCCTTGCGGGTGTCCTCGACGGCGAAGCGGCCCTCGTAGTGGTCGACGTCGTTGGGCTTGCCGTCGGTCAGCACCAGCAGCAGCTTCTTGCGGCTCGGCTCCTGGGCGAGCTGCGCGGCGGCGTGGCGCACCGCCGTGCCGATGCGCGTGTAGTAGCCGGGCTTCAGCGCGCCGATGCGGCGCTCGACCGTGCGGCTCATCGGCTCCGAAAAGTCCTTCACGGTCTCGATGCGCACCCAGCTCCGGCGGCGCGACGTGAAGGTGAGGATGCTGTGGCGGTCGCCGCAGGCGGAGAGCCCGTGCGCCAGCACCAGGAGCGCCTCCTTCTCGACGTCGAGCACCCGGCGGCCGTCCACCCAGGCGTCGGTGGAGAGCGACACGTCGACCAGCAGCGTGACGGCGAGGTCGTGGCCCTGCGGGCGCACCGCGAGATGCACGCGGTCCGACCCGGCGCCGCCGGCGCGCAGGTCGCAGCGCGCCCGCACCAGCGCGTCGAGATCGAGATCGGGCCCGTCCGGCTGGGCGCGGAGAACCTCGCGGCGCGGGCGCAGCGCCTCGAATTTCGTCCGCACGTTTCGCACGTGCTTTCGCGCGACCTCGTCGGGCTCCCAGCTCTCGCCTTGCTCCGAGGCCGGTGACGCCAGCACCCGACAATGGTCAGGCCAATACGCTTGTTTGCGAAAATCCCATTCCGGATAGGTGAGGTCGGCGGTCAGCCGCGTGCCGTCGACCGCGTCGGGCGGCAGATCGAGGTCGAACTTCAGCTTGGTGGCCGGCTTGCCGCTGCGCTGGCCGACGGTCAGCTCTTCCAGCTCGTCGGCGGCCTTTTGGGCGTCCTCGTCGTCGGTGTCGTCGGACGGCCGGTCGACATTGACCATCTCGGCCATCGCCAGGATCTTCTCGAAGCGGTTCAGCGCGAACGGGTCGCGGTCCTTCCGCCCGTCGGCTTTTTCACGGACGGCGAAGCGCTTCTTCGTCTCGGGCGGCGACGCGACCGACCCGCCGGCCGGCTCGTCGGCATCGTCGCGCGCCGCGCCAGGAGCGCGAAAGAACGCGTCGCCCCACAGCGGGCAGGGCAGCAGCGGCTGGTAGCCGACCGGCGCCCGGCCGGGCAGGGGAGCGCCGTGGGCGACCGCGTCCCACAGCGGCCCGTCCGGGGGCGTCGCGGCGCCGAGCAGCGCGGTCACGATGCGCTCGATCTCGCGCTCCACCGGCGGCAGCGGCCGCACCGGCCGCGCGATCGCGGTGGCGGCGCAGAGCCTGCCGTACGATTCGGCGAGGCCGGGAAACGCGTCGAGCACGGCCGCGACCGTGTCCTCGGCACGCCGCAGCACCAGGAGGTCGCGACGCAAGAGGTCGGGCTCCTCGATCGTGGCGAGCGGCACCGTGGCGAACCACGCGGCGAGCCAGCGATACAGCGCGACGTTGAGGTCGTGATCAGGATAGAGCGCGATGCGCGCCGGCAGGAACAGCGTCGCGGCGTCGCGGGCCGGATGGTCGAGCCGCTCCTCGCCGAGCCCGATGCGCTGGCGCCAGCCGAGCCGGTGGACGTGCTTCCGCGATCCCGCGCCGGCGAGCTGCACGCCGGGCTCGCCGCCGAGTCCGCGGAACATCACGGCGAGCGGCGAGCGGACCTCGTCCAGCGTCGCGGCGTGCTCCGGATGCACCGGATAGGTCGCGACGCCCCCGACCAGCCGATGCCAGGCGCGGCCGACCGTCTCTTCGAGTTCGAGGAAGTCGAGCATGACGGTGTTCCTTCCTGGTCATTCCGGGGCGGCGCGCAGCGCCGAACCCGGAATCCAGCGGCAAGTTCGGAGCATGTGGCTGGATTCCGGGTTCGCGCCTGCGGCGCGCCCCGGAATGACCCATGAGCGTCTCACCCCGTCACGGCCTTCGCCACCTCGACCAGGGCGGCCTTCACGTCGGGCTCGTCGGTGAGCGGCTCGATCATGGCGGCCAGCACCGCCTCGGCCGGCCGCAGGCCGGCGGCGATCAGGCCGGCGGCGTAGACGACCAGGCGGGTGGAGACGCCTTCCTCGAGATCGTGGCCCTTCAGCGCGCGCAAGCGTGCGGCGAGCGCGACCAGCGGGCGGACGCGCTCGGGCGAAAGCCCGCTCTCGGCGGCGACGACCGCGATCTCCTGCTCGGCCGGCAGGAAGTCGAACTCGATCGCGACGAAGCGCTGCCGTGTGGAGGGTTTCAGTGCCTTCAGCAGGCTCTGGTAACCGGGATTGTAGGAGACGACGAGCATGAATCCGGGCGGCGCCGACAGCTCCTCGCCGGTCCGCTCCAGCGGAAGAATGCGGCGGTCGTCGGTGAGCGGATGCAGCACCACGGCGACGTCCTTGCGGGCCTCGACGATCTCGTCGAGATAGCAGATGCCGCCCTCGCGCACCGCGCGGGTGAGCGGGCCGTCGGTCCACACGGTGTCGCCGCCTTTCAGCAGATGACGTCCGGTGAGGTCGGCGGCGGAGAGGTCGTCGTGGCAGGCGACGGTGTGGAGCGGCAGGCCGAGCCGCGTCGCCATGTGGGCGACGAAGCGCGTCTTGCCGCAGCCGGTCGGGCCCTTCAGCAGCAGCGGCAGGCGCCGCCGCCAGGCGAGCTCGAACAGGGCGCATTCGTTGCCGGCCGGGGCGTAGTGCGGAATGCTCGGCTGCGCCGCACCGGACGCGTCGACGGCGTGGAGGACGGGTTTCATGGCGGGTCTCCGTTCAAGAGTCATTCCGGGGCGCACCGAAGGTGCGAACCCGGAATCCAGCGACACGGACCGAGCTCGGGGCTGGATTCCGGGTCCGGCGCTCCGCGCCGTCCCGGAATGACGGTCGCGTCTCGGGGTTGCTGCAGGGCGACACAGGGGCGGCCGCTTCCGAAGGCGCGCGGCCGCCTCAGGGTGACGGGGAGAGTCATTCGGCCGGCTGCAGGACGGTGCGGGCCGGGGCGGGCTGCTTCTCGCGTCCGGGCACCAGGATCGCCCAGACGAACATCAGGGCCGAGACCACGACGAGCAGGCCGGAGCCGAGCCGCACCCAGTAGAACAGCGCGAGCTGGTCCTGCACGTCCATGAAGCTCTGGCCGAGCACGCGCTGCAGATGCACCTGGATCACGCCCGCGAAGGTGAGGGCGAACGTCATGGTCATCATCGCCGTGCACATGATCCAGCAGCTCGCGATCGACAGCGTCTGGTTGTACGGGGCGCGGCGGCGAAGCTGCGGGAACGCGTAGGCCATCATGGCGAGGTTGAGCATCACATAGGCGCCGAAGAAGGCGAGGTGCCCGTGCGCCGCCGTCACCTGGGTGCCGTGGGTGTAGTAGTTGACCGAGGACAGCGTGTGCAGGAAGCCCCACACGCCGGCGCCCAGGAACGCCATGATCGAGCAGCCGACCGACCACAGGAGCGCGGCGCGGTTGGGGTGCTTGCGGCCGGCCTTCCAGGTCATCTGCACGGTGAAGATCACCATGGTGAAGAACGGCGCCACCTCGAGAGTCGAGAACAGCGAGCCGATCCACTGCCAGTAGCCGGGCGCGCCGATCCAGTAGTAGTGATGGCCGGTGCCGAGGATGCCGGAGAACAGCGCCAGCCCGATGATCACGTAGAGCCACTTCTCGACCACCTCGCGGTCGATGCCGTTGAGCTTGATCATCAGGAAGGCCAGCACCGAGGCCATGATCAGCTCCCACACGCCCTCGACCCACAGATGGATGACGTACCACCAGTACATCTTGTCGATGCCGAGATTGGCCGGATTGTAGAAGGAGAACAGGAAGAAGATCGCCAGCCCCCACAGCCCGAACAGGAGGACGTTGGTGACCACCGTCTTGCGGCCCTTCAGCGCCGTCATGGTGATGTTGAACAGGAACATCAGCACGACGACGACAATGCCGACCTTGATGACGAAGGGCTGCTCCAGGAACTCGCGGCCTTCGTGGATCCGGAACAGATAGCCGACCACCGCGATGCCGGCCGCGGCGAAGAACATCCAGAACTGGATCTTCGCCAGCAGCGGGCTGAACAACTCCGTCTCGGTCTCCTCAGGCACCAGATAGTAGGTGCAGCCCATGAAGCCCATCAGCAGCCAGACGACCAGCGCGTTGGTGTGGATCATCCGCACGATGTTGAAGGGCAGGATCACGGAGAGCGTATTGGGCAGCACGTAGATGGTCGCGGCCAGCACGCCGAACGTCACCTGGGCGATGAACAGCGCCAGCGCGCCGTAGAAGTAGAGGAGCGCGACGCGTTGGGATTCGTATGTCATGGCGGTGCCTCTGCTCGGAGGGTCTGTGTGCGTAGACTATGACCGGCGGTCATTCCGGGACGGCGCGGCAGCGCCGGAC
>NZ_NPEX01000297.1 GCF_003258865.1 Rhodoplanes roseus
AGATCTACACCCACGTCCTGGAGGAGCGCCTGAAGAGCCTGGTGCGCGACCTCCATCCGCTGGGAGATGACGGGTAGGGCGGGTGGAACGCCATGCTCGCGTGGGGTATTCTAGCGCGAGATCAGCGTGGGAGATCGACGTGAAAGCAGAGGAGGCCATTGCGGTTCTGCGCCGGAATCGAGCCCTGCTCGAGTCTCGCGGCATCCGGCATGCGGCCCTGTTCGGTTCGGTCGCCCGTGGCGAAGCCGACGAGGCGAGCGACCTCGATATTCTCATCGAGTTCGAACCCGGGGCGCATGTGGATCTGTTCACTTATGCGGGCGTGAAGCAAGCCGTCGCCGATTTGTTCAGCGGCCGAGTCGATGTCGTGAACAAGGCCGCCCTGAAGGAGCACTTGCGCCAACCGGTGGCGGCGGAAGCCGTATATGCGTTCTGAGAAGACACTTCAGACTCTGACCGACATCAAGCGGAACGTCGGCTTGGTCCGGATGTTCGTCCAAGGAATGGATTACGAGGATTTCGCCGCCGACGTGAAAACTGTTTATGCCGTCACGCGATGCCTCGAAATCGTTTCCGAGGCTTCGCGGCGGTTGCCCAGTGACCTGAAGGCGCGACACCCGCACATTCCGTGGAACGATGTCGCAGGAGCCGGGAATGTCTACCGGCACGACTACGAGGACATCCTCGAGCCGGATCTCTGGGATACGATCCACTTGCCTCTCGACTCACTCGAAACCGTGGTCCTGGAAGAATTGGCGCGGCTGACCGGGCGGTCCGACTGAATTCGGTCGCGCGGAGCCGGAGCCCAGGACCTCGCCGAGGCCATGGCCCGGTCCCCCTCCGCTCCCTTGACTTCCGCCCCATCCGGGGGCTTCTGTCGCCCCCGCCCGCTGGTGTCTCGGGCAGGACTCCACCCCTCGGTCTCTCCCGCAATGCGCAGTTATCTCGATTTCGAAAAGCCGGTCGCAGAGCTCGAAGCCAAGATCGAGGAGCTGCGGGCCCTGGAGCAGCCGGCCGGTGCGGTCGAGATCGGCGAGGAGGTCGCGCGGCTCGAGGCCAAGGCGGCCGAGGCGCTCAAGGCCGTCTATTCGAGCCTGACCCCCTGGAACAAGACCCAGATCGCGCGCCATCCGCAGCGGCCGCATTGCCTCGACTACGTCGCCGGGCTGATCGCCGACTTCACGCCGCTCGCCGGCGACCGCAGCTTCGGCGAGGACGAGGCGATCGTCGGCGGCTTCGGCCGCTTCCGCGGCCAGAGCGTCTGCGTCATCGGCCAGGAGAAGGGCTCCTCGACCGAGAGCCGGCTGAAGCGCAACTTCGGCATGGCCATGCCGGAGGGCTACCGCAAGGCGGTGCGCCTGATGGAGATGGCCGACCATTTCGACATCCCGGTGATCACCATGGTCGACACCGCCGGGGCCTATCCGGGCATCGGCGCCGAGGAGCGCGGCCAGGCCGAGGCGATCGCCCGCTCGACCGCGGCCTGCCTGGCCCTCAAGGTGCCGAACGTCGCCGTGATCCTGGGCGAGGGCGGCTCCGGCGGCGCCATCGCGATCGCCACCGCCAACAAGGTCCTGATGCTCGAGCATGCGATCTACAGCGTGATCTCGCCCGAGGGGGCCGCCTCGATCCTGTGGCGCGACTCGGCCAAGGCCCAGGACGCCGCCACCGGCATGAAGATCACGGCCGACGACCTGCTGAAGTTCGGGGTGATCGACGCTATCGTCCGCGAGCCGATGGGCGGCGCCCATCGCGACTGGTCGGCCGCCATCAACGCCACCGGCGACGCCGTCGCGGCCGCGTTCGACCAGCTCCGCGAGCTCGGCCCCGAGGCGATCCGCCAGCAGCGCCGGGACAAGTTCCTCGCCATCGGCCGCACGCTCGCCTGACGGGTGCGGCGCAGTCGACGCACGAATTCCGCGTTGCCGGCGGGTCGGTTAACGATTCGGCAACCATGTCGCCGCAAGCTCGTCCGGCGCCCCCGTGGATAACCCGCGATTCACCATGCCGCCGCACCGCCTGTGCGGTCCCGTCCCGTTGCCTTGCTTAGACCACATCTTAACGCTAACAGGTATTTACGGAATGGGGACTACGAGGGGGAGTGTCGCTTGAACCGTCGTACGGCGAGGGTCCGGGCGCTCACGGCGTCGGCGGCGATCGCGGTTGCGGTTGCGCTGGCCGGGTGCCAGACCGACGGGATCTCCCAGATCCCGAGCAAGGCGATGCAGCCGCTCTCCCGCGAGATGCAGGCCACGCTGACCAAGAAGGACATGCCGGTCGAGTCGCCGATCCTGCTGCGCGTCTTCAAGGAAGAGGCGGAGCTCGAGGTCTGGAAGCAGGACTCCGCCGGCCAGTACGCCCTTCTCAAGACCTATCCGATCTGCCGCTGGTCGGGTGAGCTCGGCCCCAAGGTCAAGCAGGGCGACCGTCAGGCCCCCGAGGGCTTCTACACGATCACGCCCGGCCAGATGAACCCGAACTCGAGCTACTATCTCGCGTTCAATCTCGGCTTTCCGAACGCCTACGACAGGGCGAACGAGCGGTCCGGCCAGTTCCTGATGATCCACGGCGACTGCTCGTCGGCCGGTTGCTACGCGATGACGGACGAGCAGATCTCCGAAATCTACGCGCTCGGCCGCGAAGCCTTCCTGGGTGGCCAGAAAGCGTTCCAGGTGCAGGCCTATCCGTTCCGGATGACGGCGCTCAACATGGCGCGTCACCGCAACAGCCCGCACATGGCGTTCTGGCGGATGATCAAGGAAGGCAGCGACCACTTCGAGGCGACCCGCCAGGAGCCGAAGATCGACGTCTGCGAGAAGCGCTACGTCTTCAACGCGACGCCGGTATCCGGCCGGTTCGATCCGGTCGGGCGCTGCCCCGCCTACCAGGTCCCGCAGGACGTCGCCTCGGCCGTCAAGGAGAAGCAGGATCACGACGAGCGCCAGTTCGCCCACCACGTCGCCCAGGGCGTGCAGACCGTGGCGGTGCGGACCGGCAGCGACGGCGGCATGCATCCGACCTTCCTGGCCAAGGTGAACACCAACGAGACCTTCGTGGCCAACGGCCGCCGGGTCGCGTCCCTGCCGCCGCAGAGCCCGGGCGGCAAGGCGACCCTGGTGTATTTGCCGAACCAGACCGCGGTCGCATCGGCGGACCCGGAGACGACCTCGGGCGTGATCGGCAGCACCCGCGTGGCCTCGGCCGACGGCAGTGCTCCGGTTCTCGGCAATCTGTTCGGCAGCAGCGGCGAGCCCGCCCCGGCGTCGTCGTCGGGCTCCGGCATCGGCAAGTGGTTCGGCTTCGGCAAGAGCGAGGACACTCCCCCGCCGGCGAACCCGAAGCCCGCCGCGGCGCCGGCAGCCAAGCCGACCGCCACCGCGAAGGGCGGCGCCAAGCCGGCGCCGGCGCCCACCTCTCAGACCATGCTGGCCTCGTCGTCGTCGCGCCCGGTCGCGCTCGGGGCGATCCGGCCGACCACCACCCAGGCCGGCGGACAGTCGCAGGCCGAGGCCAGGCCGCAGGGCACCGCCCAGGCGAAGGCCGAGGCTCCGGCGGGCGCCGCCTATACGGCCGGGACCCTGATGCCGGGCGCCAAGCCGGTGCTCTCGTCGTCGAGCTTCGACGGCCGCTGGGGCGGGATGTAGCCGCACCGCGACGAGCCTGCCTCGCGACATCCTTCGATGCCCGGCCTCCTGCCGGGCATTTGCGTTTCGGGAGGGTGCGTCGGTCGGGAGGACGGCCGGGCGCGGCCGACTCACATCAGCCGTTCGATCTCGGTGCGGTTCGCCGACTTGCGCAGCTTGATGAAGCGGACGACGCGCTGCGCCACCTCGGTTCCGAGGGTGATGTAGTGCTGGAAGGCGGCGCGCGGATCGGCGGGCTCGCCGAGCGTCGCCTCCAGCACGGCCCTGGCGTCGGACCAGCCGAGCCCGGCGGCCTTGCACAGGATCAGGAGCGCGTCCTCGGAGCGCTGCCGGATGATGTTGCGCACCGCGATCACGGGCACGTCGGCGACGGCGGCGAGATCCTCGATCAGGGGACCGCGCTGGCCGAGGCGGGCATGCTCGCAGAGCCGCGCCTTGATCCGATCCGGCTCCAGCCGGACCGACGGGCCGCCATGGGCCTTGTGCAGGCGGGCATGGACGAGCTGGTCGCCGATCGCCGCGATGGCGTGGTCGAGCCGGGTGCGCACGGCGGACTCCGCCGAGCCGGCCAGGCGCCGGCGCACGATGTCGGTGGCGTTGCGGACCATCTCGCAGAAGATGTCGGCCGGGACGTCGGTCCGGCCGGCGAAGATCTCGGCGAGCTCCTCGTCGCCGTGGGCCCGCGTCGCGATGGTGCGCAGCCCGGTCTCGGAGAAGCGTGCGCCGCCATTGGCCGTCACCTTTCGGGTCACCTCGATGTCGCCGCGCTCGACGACGATGTCGGTGACCACCTCGGACAGATGCTCGCGCGCCGCGATCGCGGCCAGATGGGCCTGGCTCTTGGTGCGGGCGACATCGGCCAGCACCTCGTCGGTGAGCCGCGTCGAGCGCTCGAGCACCGGACCCGAGATGGTGATGTCGTCGTGGTGGCAGAGCCGGCCGATCGTGTTCACCGGCGCATTGGAGACGTTGGAGAGCTGCAGGCCGAGCCGGACCAGCGCGTAGCGCTCCACCGTGTCGACGAGCTGCTCCATGACGTCGTCGAACAGCGCCACGTGATCCTCGCCGAACTGGTCGGCGCCGACCAGGAACAGGTCGGTGACGCGGCGTAGCACCTCGCTACGGCGATCCGCGCTGCCGCGAGCCAGGACGGTCGAGAGCTCTTCGATCAGCACGGGAGAGGTGTTCATTGCATCGAACCGGTACTGTTTGTCTCGCCCAGCAGCGCCAGCCGCGGCCAGGGGGCCGGGGGAGGGGGCGCGTCGCTTTCGGTGGGGAGGAAGGCGACGCCGACATGATGCCGGGTCCGCCAGGCGAGGGCGCAGCGGATGCGGAACCGCTCCGGATCCACCAGCAGATCGAACACCTCGGGCACGGCGGCGGCGTCGTTCACCAGCAGGCAGGCGCCGCCTGCCGAGACGTTCAGCACGGCGCAGTCGAGCACGCCCGCGGCGGCGGCGATCTGGGCGGTCGCCAAGGTGAGATAGCGCGGTGAGCGACGCTGCTCGTGCCCACGCGCATCACCAGAAACCGGAGCCGGGTCAGCCATGGCGATCGAACCCGAGTTGAGTCGGCCGAATACGCTCGGGTGCGGACGATCCGGTTCAGGTCACGTCGCCGCAGCCTGGACAACAGACAGTCCGCAAGAACAGTCCTTCGCGTCCACCGGACTTTACAGTCCAGAGCTGAAAAGTACGTTACCGTGATTGAGGTATAATGATCCGTGATTAGGATTTGAGGTTAGTTCTAACTACTCACATCAAGCGGCGGATCTCGGCCGGCGTGGCGGACTTCCGCAGCCGGACGAAGCGCACCACGCGCTGGGCCGTTTCGGCGGTCAGGCCCGAATAGGTCCCGAACGCGGTGCGCGGATCGCCGGCCGATCCGGTCGTGGCCAGCAGGACGGCCTTGGCGTCCGGCCAGGCGAGGCCGGCGACCTTGCACAGGATCAGCAGGCCGTCCTCCGAGCCTTGCTTGATCAGGTTCTTGATCGCCACCACCGGGACCTCGGCGATGACGGCGAGCTCGTCGATCACGTCGCCGCGCTTGCCGGCCCGGGCTTTCTCGCAGAGCGCCTTCAGCTTGTCGGGGGCCGGGCTCGCCGCGGTGGCGCCGGGCGCCTCGGCCTTGCGGCGGGCGTGCAGGAGCTGGGTTCCGATCGCCGCCACGGCCTGATCGAGGCGGGTGCGCACGCCGGGAACGTCGCAGCGGGCGAGACCGCGCCGGACCTCGTCGGTGGCGTTGCGGACCAGATCGCGAAAGACCTCCGACGGCACGTCGCTGCGCCCGGCGACCAGGAGAGCGAGCGACTCGTCGAGATGGGCCCGGCCCGCAATGGTGCGGAAGCCGGTTTCCGAGAAGCGGGCGCCGAAATTGGCCGTGATCTTGCGGGTGACATCGAGGTCGCTGCGCTGCACGACCGCGTCGGTGACGGCTTCCGACAGCACCAGGCGGACCGCGATGGCGGCGAGATGGGCCTGGGTCTTGGTGCCGGCGATGCCGACCAGCACCTCGTCCGAGATGCGCTTGGAACGCTCCAGCACCGGACCGGCGACGGCGATGTCGTCGCTCTGGCCGAGCAGCATGATGGTCTTGACGGGGGCGTTGACGAGCGGGGCGAGCTGGAGGCCGAGGCGGATGAGGGAATGGCGTTCGACCGTGCCGACGATCTGCTCCATCACCGTGTCGAACAGCGCGACATGCTCTTCCCCGAAGGCGCTGGCCTGGGCGAGGAACAGATCGGTGAGGCGCCGGAGGATCTCTCCACGCGTGTCCGGACTCCCCTGGCTCAGAACGGCGGGGAGCTCGAGCAGGAGGGCGTTGGACGCAGCCATGGCGGGTGTGCCGAGTGGACGGTCGCAGACGAGCGGACGGAAGCGGCGGCCCCTGGCCGGAACCGCCGCGCATGGCCGCCGGTCGAACCTGTTCGGCTGCGGCAGGGCAAGCTTAACGATGATCTATGAAGCGGGTGTTAAACGAC
>NZ_NPEX01000298.1 GCF_003258865.1 Rhodoplanes roseus
CACGTCTTTTCAGACTGTCCGCGGTCGAACGCGTGGATGGCCGGGACGAGCCCGGCCATGACGAGTGCAGAGGTCGGGACGAGCGGACGAGAGCGTGGGACGCTCTACTGCGTCTTCAGCCCCGACGACATCACGATGGGGGTCCAGCGCTTCTGCTCGGCGTCGATGAAGGCCGCCGTCTCGGCGCGGCCGATGCCGAGCACCGGCTCGAAGCCGGCCTTCACGAGCTGGGCCCGGAAGCCCGCGTCGTCCATGCACTTGCGGGTCACCTGGTCGAGCTTCTCGAGGATCGGCTCGGGGGTGGCGGCGGGCGCGAACAGGCCGAGCGTCAGCTTGGCGATCAGCTCCGGATAGCCGGCCTCGGCGCTGGTCGGGAGCTCGGGCGCGATCGCGAGGCGCTGCTCGGTGGCGACCGCCAGGATGCGCACCTTGCCGGCGCGGTGCAGCGAGACCATCTGGTCCGTGATGTTGGCGGCGAACATCGGCACCTGGCCGGCGATCAGGTCGGCATAGCCGCCGGCGGCGCCCTTGTAGGGCACGTGGACGATGTCGGGCGTGCCGGCGAGCGACTTGAACAGCTCGCCCGCCAGGTTGGCCATGGTGCCCGGGCCGGCCGAGCCGTAGGACAGCTTGTTGGGGTTCGCCTTGGCGTAGGCGGCGAGCTCCTTCAGGTCGTTGGCCGGCACCGAGGGATGCACCATGATGGCCGCCACCGAGATCGCCATCGTGGAGATCGGCGCGAAGTCCTTGGCCTCGTAGCCGGCCTTGGGATTGAGCGCCGGGTTGAGCACGAGATCGCTGGTCGAGCCGAGCAGCAGCGTGTAGCCGTCCGGGGCGCTGCGGGCCGCCATCGCGGTGCCGATGATGCCGCCGCCGCCGCCCTGGTTCTCGACGACGATCGTCCCGAGCGGGCCCTTCGCCCATTCGCCGAACTGGCGGGCGACGATGTCGAGCACGCCGCCGGCGCTGCGCGGCACGATCAGCCGGATCGCGCGGTCCGGATAGCCCTGTGCGAAGGCGGGCCGGGTCGCGAGGGCGGCGCCGGCGAGAGAGCCCAAGGCCAGCTTCAGCACGTCACGTCGTTGCATCGTCGTCTCCCGTCGCGGACGGTCCAAGGCCGCCGCGGCTGCATGTCACCGACCCGTGTCGGACGGGTCGCACGTTCCCCGGCTCCTCCGCTCTCGGGTCTTGTCCGGCGGCCGAGCCGCCGTCGCCCTTGCAAGAAACCGGCCGGCGCGCGGGCGCGCCGGCGGAGCTCACGTCCGCACGTCGCGGCGCCAGCGGAACAGATGCCGCTCCAGGGGCGCCAGCAGGCCCATCTCGATCACCACCATCATGGCGATCTGGGCGATCGTCCAGGCGAACACCTGGTCGGTCTGGATCAGGTCGGAGGCCTGCCGCAGGCGGTAGCCGACGCCGCTGGATGCGCCGAGCGTCTCGGCGACGAGGCTGACGCGCCACCCGAAGCCGAACGCGAGCCGCGCCCCCGAGAAGAAGTAGGGCAGGATCGACGGCACGTAGATCTTCACCAGCGTCTTCAGCCGCGAGAAGCGCAGCGTCTGCGCCAGCTCGACGAAGTCCGCGTTGACGGCCTGGGTGCCCTGCCAGACATTGGTGATGATCAGCGGCAGCGCCGTCATCAGCACGACGAAGATCGGCGTCAGCGGGGACAGGCCGAACCAGATGATCGCGAAGATCGCCCAGATCGCGGACGACACCGTGTTCATCACCGGCAGCACCGGCTCGAAGAAGGCGCCGAGCGTGCGGTTGGAGCCGAGCAGGATGCCGCCCGGCACGCCGATCGCGACGGCGACCGCGAAGCCGGCGAGCACGCGCCACAGGGTCGTGAACAGATTGTAGAAGAGGTCGCCGCTCTCCGCGAGCGTCACCAGCCGCTGCATCACCCGGACCGGGCTCGGCAGCACATAGGGCGGCGAGAAGAGCGAGGCCGCCCACCAGGCCGCGATCAGCAGCACGAGCAGGGCGGACCGCCGGAGCGCCAGCGAGGCGCTGCCGGCCGTCTTCTTCGGTGCTTCAGTCGGCGCTCTCACTTCTTCGCCTGCTCGTAATAGGTCGGAACGAACAGCGTGTCGGGCACCGGCCTCTCGATGGTGCCGGCGGCGCGGAACACCTCGGCCATGGTCTTCAGGGTGGCGATGTCGGCGGGCTCGAGCGAGGCGACGTAGAACTGGTCCCACAGCCGCGCATAGGCGGTGGCGTCCTTGGCGTCGAGATTGGCGCTGCTGCGCAGGATGGCGGAGGCCTTGTCGGTCTCCTTGCTGCCGAACTTCGTCGCCTCCATCACGGCCTTGACGTACTTGACCACCGCCTGCGGGCTCTGCCGGGCGAAAGTCTTGTGCACGATGGCGACGCCGAGGATCGGCGGAGCCGAGGTCTTGGTCATCGCCTTCCACTCGTCGACGACGTTGCCGAGCGGCTTGAGCTTGATGTCGCTCACCGAGGCGAGCGTCACGGCGCGCAGCGCCGCGACGTCGATGTCGCCCTGCGACAGGAACTGCAGCAGCCGGCCCTCGTTGCCCGGCACGGCGGTGAAGTCGGTGCGCTTGAGCCCCTGGTTCTTCTCCAGCAGCGCCGTGGTGATCGCGTACATGGCGCTGCCGGCCGGCGACATGCCGACCTTCTTGCCCTTGAGATCGGCGAGCGACGTCACCGGCGAGCCGTCCTTGGTGACGAAGGTCGCCTCGGCGATCTGGGTCACCAGCACGACCTCGAGCGGCGCGCCCTCGCCGCCGAGCGTGAAGGCGCCGGTCGCCGGCGCCCCGAAGGCGACGTCGATCGAGTTGGTCATCAGCGCCTTGGTCGGACCGTTGACGTCGCTGAACTTGATGTATTCGGGCTGCAGGCCCTGGGCCTCGAGGAACTTCCCGGCCTCCAGCACGGCGCCGAAGCCGACGCTGAAGCCGCTGGTCCAGTAGCCGACCTTGATCTTCTCCTGCGCCGAGGCGGCGACCGGAGCGAGTGTGGCGGCCGCGACGGCCAGCAGGGCGGCGAGCTTTCGGACGGACATGGTGTCTCCAATGGCGCGAGAGGGGGGTCAGATGACCCAGTCGGCCGACATGCCTGCGATCGCGGCACGCAGCTCCGCGACGAGGGTCAGTGCTTCCGGGGTGCCGAGACGCGGATGCGCCAGGTCGACGGACAGCTCGGTGTGCACGCGGCCGGGCCGCGGCGAGAACATCACGATGCGGTCGGCGAGGATCACGGCCTCCTCGACGTCGTGGGTGACGAACACGATCGACATGCCGCGCTCCCGGTGGATGCGCAGCAACTCTGTATGCATAGTGGTGCGCGTCTGGGCATCGAGCCGCGAAAACGGCTCGTCCATGAGCAGAATGTCCGGCTCGGTGACCAGGCTGCGGGCGAGCGCCACGCGGCTGCGCATGCCGCCCGAGAGCTGGTGCGGATAGGAGCTGCCGAATTCGCCCAGCCCGACCACCGCGAGCTGCGCCTGCGCCCGCTCGCGCCGCTCCCGCTTGCCCATCGATCCCGTCTCCAGGGCGAGGCCGACATTGTCGACCGCGGTGCGCCACGGCAGCAGGCGGTCGTCCTGGAACATGTAGCCGAGCCGCGACCAGTCGACCGTGCCGCTGGTCTCGTGGCCGAGCACCAGCACGCGGCCGTCGTCGGGAAGCAGCAGTCCTGCCGCCATGTTGAGCAGCGTCGACTTGCCGGAGCCGGACGGACCGAGGATCGACACGACCGAGCCGGCCGGCACGTCGAAGCCGACGTCGCGCAGCACCTCGAGCGACGATCCGTCGCCGCGGAGGAAGTGCTTCGACACGTGTCGGAACGCGAGCGCCTGGCGCGGGTCGGATGGCGGCGCGTGCGGAGCCGTTTGCGTCATGGCGTCCATGGTGGGGGCGGGGGTCAAACGACGTCCATTCTCGACCTGTTGCGGGCCGTAAACCAGAGCAATTTCTGTGCCGGACAACGCGGCCGGGCCGTGCGAGGGTCCATACCGCGATGCGGTCGCCGGAGGGGTCGACGGCGGCGAGGCCTGATATATAAGGCCGGCGCCGGGCTCTGCAGCAACCCGTGCGCGAAGTGGTAAAAAAACAACGTCGGGATCAGGAGTTCGGTGGTTCATGGAAGAAAGCGCGCGTCAGCTTCCGTCCGGAGAGGAGATTTTTCTGGACCATGTCGGGCATTTCGCCGCGGACCGCGGCGCTGCGGGCGAGGCGCTCGCGCGCGCCGGGTTCGCCCCCACACCGCCCTCGGTCCAGGTCAATCCGGGTCCGGACGGCAGCGCGGCACCGGCCGGCACCGGCAACGTCACGGCGATGTTCGCGCGCGGTTATGTGGAGGTTCTGTTCAAGACCGCCGATACGCCGCTCGGCCGCCAGCTCGACAGCGCGCTCGCGCGGTATCCGGGCGTCCACCTGATCGCCTTCGCGGTGGCGGACGCGGCGGCCCATCACGCCCGTCTCTCCGCCAGCGGCATGCCGATGCAGCCGCTGGTCTCGATGCAGCGTCCGGTCGAGACGGTGGACGGGCCCGACATCGCCGCCTTCACGGTGGCGCGGCTGTCGCCCGGGGTGATGCCGGAAGGCCGGATCCAGATGCTCACGCACCGGACCGAGCACACGGTGTGGCAGCCGCGCTGGCTGTCGCATCCGAACGGCGCGACGGCGCTGCTCGACGTGGTGATCGCCGTCGACGACACCACCGAAGCCGCGGCGCGGTTCTCGCGCTATCTCGGCCGGCCGGCGATCGGCGTCGCCGACGGTGCCACGATCGCGCTGGAGCGTGGGCGCGTCCAGATCGTCACGCCGGCGGCCTATCAGGAGCTGACCGGTGGTCCGCCGCCGCCCGCGCTGCCGTTCATCGGCGCCTATGCGCTCGCGGTCGCGTCGCTCGACGCCTTGAAGGCGAGGCTGAGCCACGCCGGCATCGCCTACACGGCCCGGGACGGCGCCATCGTCACGCCGTTTCCCGAGGCGCTGGGGCAGGGCGCCTGGGTGTTCGTCGAGAAACCCGGCGCGCTGCCCTGGCGACGCTGAGCGTCGTCGGTGAGGCACGCGGCGCCCTTGGCGGGCGCCGCGGCCGATCGTCAGCGCCGATCCGGGTTGCGGCCGTAGTTGCGAACCGGGTGGCCCTGGGTCTCGTCGTGGTCGTCGACGTCGCGGCCCGTGGCGAGCGCGGGACGGAACGACGTGCGTCCCGACAAGCCGCCCATCGCCATGCTCGCGATCGACGGAACGACGATCAACAGCAGTGCGAGGATGATTCCGAAATTGTCCTGGATCATGGGTGCGTTCCTCCGAGTGTTGCTCGGACAATCGCCCGCGCGCGGCCGGGTTCCCGACCCGTCGCGACGCTCTTGCCGGCGGCGGCGGTGCTGGCCCGGCCGCGTCGGGAAGCCTGCCTGCCAAATCAAGAGCATAGCGTTAAGCGCGCGTTAAACGCGGCAGGCTAGGGTCATGAGCATCCCGAGTGTAGTCGTAGCGCGTTCGCGCGGGACCCGTCATGTCGTTGCTTTCAGTTGCGTTGCGTGCCGCGTATCGACCCTGCGATCGCGAGCGCCTCGTCGTTCCTCTCGGCCGCGTCGCCGTCCGGCTCGCCAGCCTGGTCGGTGCCGCGGCCGTGATGGGGGCGCTGCTGCTCGGCGCCGCCATGGCGGCGCCGGCCGTGAAGGCGGAGATGTCCGTCTCGACCGCCGAGGGCTATGCCCGCATCGTCTTCCACTTCGCCGAGGACGTGGAGAGCGACGTGCGGATGGGGAACGGCATCCTCGTCGTCGGCTTCCGCTCGCCGGTCGCGGTCGACGTCGAGCGGCTCTCCAGCGCCGCGAGCGGCTATGTCGGTGCGGCCCGTCGCGATCCCGACGGTCGCGGCGTGCGCATCGCGCTGACCCGTCCCTTCAAGCTGAACACGATGACGGCGGGCGAGCGTCTCTATGTCGATCTGCTGCCCGAGACCTGGAAGGGCCCTCCGCCCGGCCTGCCCAAGGAGGTCGTCGAAGAGCTCGCGCGCCGCGCCCGCGACGCCGAGCGCAAGATCCGGCAGCAGCAGCAGCTCGCGCGCCAGAAGCAGATGCCGCTCACCCGGGTGCGCGTCTCTCATCAGCCGACCTTCTCGCGCTACGTGTTCGATCTCCCGGACCTGATCCCGGTCGCGACCTCGCGCGAGAAGGACGCCCTGGTCCTCACCTTCGATGCGCCGCTGAAATTCGATCTCGCCGATGCGAAGGGCGCACCGCCCCCGATGGTGGCCGGCGTCGACACGGAGATGCGCGACCAGGCGACGACGGTCCGGTTCGGCTTCATCGGCAATGTCGACGTCCGCACCTTCCGCGAGGATTCGAGCTTCGTGGTCGATGTCGGCGCGGTCGAGGCCACCAAGCGGCGCAGCGAGAGCGATCCGGCCGGCCGTGCCGCGGAGCTCGCCGCCCTGCTGATGGACACCCGCGACCGCCGGCCCGCCGGCCTGGGCGGCGAGGCGCCGCAGCCGGCGCCGCCCCAGACCGTCCCGGCCCAGACCGTCCCGCCTCAGGCCTCACCGGGTCCTGCCGCCGCCGCCAACCGTGCCAAGAGCCGCTTCCTGGCCACCGTCTCGCACGAGATCCGCACGCCGCTCAACGGCATCCTCG
>NZ_NPEX01000029.1 GCF_003258865.1 Rhodoplanes roseus
TATCGCGCGCCCCGACCCTCCCCCTCCAGGGGAGGGTGAAGGAGACGGAGCCTCACGGCGTGATCACCACCTTGCCGATCACCTCGCGGTCCTGGATCAGCCGCAGGCCCTCGCGAGCCTGATCGAGCGGCAGCACCGTGTCGATCACCGGGGCGAGCTTCTTCTCGGCGATCAGGCCCATCAGCGCGGCGAGGTCGTCGTCGTAGAAGCTGTTGGAGCCGATGATCTTCAGCTCGAAGCTCCAGATGTAGCGCAGATCCTCCTTCGGATCGTGCCCCGCCGTGGCGCCGCAGACCAGGATCTTGCCGCCGCGCTTCACGCATTTCAGCGACGGCGCCCAGGTGTCGCCGCCGGTGAAGTTGATCACCACGTCGACGCCGCCCTCGTAGGTGCGGCGCTGCGGCTTGCCGTAGCGCTCCACCGCCCACTTCGAGAAGTCGGTCTTGGTGTAGTCGATGGTGTGGTCGGCGCCCATCTCGGAGAGGCGCTTGAGCTTGCTGTCGCTCGACGCGCAGGCGATCACCTCGGCGCCCAGCATCTTGGCGAGGATGACGCAGCCGGTGCCGACGCCTCCGGAGGCCCCGAGCACGACCACCTTCTCGCCCGCCTTGACGGTGTCGTGGGTGATCAGCATGCGGTGCGCCGTGCCGTACGCGACCGGCAGCGCCGCGGCCTGCTCGAACGACACGTCGGCCGGCATCGCGATGAGCTGCTCGGCCGACACCAGGCAGTACTCCGCCATGCCGCCGTCGAGCATCTCGCCCATCAGGCCCTTCTTCTTGTTGAGCGGATTGACCAGCACGCGGTCGCCCGCCTTCCAGCCGGTGACGCCGGGCCCCACCTCGGCGATCTCGCCGGCCATGTCGAGGCCGATCACCACGGGCAGCGGCACCTTGATGCCGGGCATGCCGCGGACCGTGAAGACGTCGTGGTAATTGAACGAGGAGGCGCGCACGCGAATGACGACGTGCCCCTCCGTGACGGTCGGCCGCGGATGGTCGGTCACGTATTCGAGGTCGTCCAGACTGCCGTGCCGCCGCAGCACAAGAGCTCGCATCGTCCCGCTCAAAGCTTTCGTCTCCTTTTCGTCGTCGTTGGCGCGTTCCGGGCCCCTTGATTAACCCAGACAGCCTGATATGCAAAGTGTGCCGCGAAGCGGCACGGATCTGGCTTCGGAGGGTGCGCCGTCGCCCGGTCGTTCGGTTCTACGATCGCGGCGCGCGGTCGTCGACACAAGGTTGCGTCCGCCCCCCAGAAATTCCGGAGCCCAGCATGCAAGAGACGTTCCGACAGTTCCTCGATCGGCTCCGCGAAGCCGACGAGCTGGTCGATCTTCGCCAGCCCGTGGACATCCGCCACATCGCCACCCTGGTCGATCAGTCGGACAAGGCGCTCTTCTTCCACGACGTGATCGGTTACCCGACGCCCGTCGTCTCGGGCATCATCCGTACGCAACGCCGCGCCATGTTGTCGCTGCAGTCGGGCAGCTACCGCGAGATCGAGGACAAGCTGAAGACCGCGATCGACCGGCCGATCCCGCCCGAGCGGGTCGACACCTCGCCCACCCGCGAGGTGGTGATGAAGGGCGACGAGGTCGACCTCTTCAAGCTGCCGATCCCGATGTCGTCGATCTACGACGGCGGTCCGATGATCACGGCCGGCGTGGTGATCGCCAAGGATCCGGAGCTCGGCTTCAACAGCGGCATCTACCGGTTCATCGTCAAGGAGAAGAACCTCACGGGCATCGACATCGTCACGCCCAACAACATGCGGCTGTTCGCCGACCGGGCATTCAAGGCGGGGCGCCCCTGCCCGATCTCGATCAGCATCGGCACCCATCCGTACGAGATCATGGGCTCGGGCTTTCGCGCGCCGCTCGGCGTCGACGAGATGGCGATCGCCGGCGGCCTGCGCGGCGCGCCCGTGCAGCTCGCCCCGTGCGAGACCATCGACGTGCCCTACATCGCCGACGCCGAGATCGTGCTGGAGGCCGAGATCCTGCCGACCGGCTGGTCCTGGCCGGAGGGCCGCTTCGGCGAGTTCACCCGGCTGATGGGCGGGCTGCACTGGAATCCGCTGGTGCGCATCAAGGCCGTCGCGATGCGGCGCGACGCGGTCTACTACTCGCTGCACATGCCGTGGGAGAACACCTGGCTGGCGGCGCCCACCCGCTACGCGGCGATCCGCCAGGCGCTGAAGACCGCCGGCGTCACCGTGAAGGACATCAATGTCACGCTGGGCGGCTGCGCCTTCTGGCATGCCGTGATCTCGATCAAGAAGCAGGCCGGTGAAGGCAAGAACGCCCTGATGGCGGCGCTCTCCGTGATGGATCTCAAGCACGTCGTGGTGGTCGACGACGATATCGACGTGTTCGATCCGGCCGAGGTCGAGTGGGCCATCGCGACCCGGGTGCAGGCCGACCGCGACGTGATGATCATCGCCAATGCGCGGGCGAAGCCGCTCGATCCCAGCCTGCTGCCGATGCCTCCGGGCGTCGTGCCGACCGGCGCCAAGATGGGCATCGACGCGACGATCCCGGAATACGCGCAGCGCGAGGCCTACGAGCGCATCACCTACGCCTATGCGGACACCGCCAAGATCGACGACTACGTGTCGGGCAAGGCGGATCCGGCCGGCGAGAGCGGCGGCGACAACGAGGTGGCGCGGCTCGCCGACGCGATCCTGGAGAAGATCGCGGTCGAGCCGATGTACTACACCGACATCGCCGAGGCGTTCGCGAGCTACAATTTCCAGACGGTCGCCCGCGCCCTCGGGCACCTGCACACGACCGAGCGCCTGTGGCAGGACAAGACCGGCCGCATGTGCGTGCGCGGCTCCGCCTTCGCGGCCAAGCCGCCGGGGGCGCGGTAGGAGCACCCCGTCCGCGGGAACCGTCCGGGGGAAAGCCCGAAGCCCCTCCTCCGTCGTGCTCCGCGCAGGCGAGGCTTTGCATAATCCCTCCGTCGTCCCGGGGCGGCGCGACGCGCCGAGCCCGGGACCCATCACCCCTGTCGATCGTGAGCCAGCGGCACCGGGGCTATGGATTCCGGGCTCGCGGGCTGCGTCCGCGCCCCGGAATGACGAGTTATGAAAAGCCCTCGCCTGCACGGACGACGACCGAGGGGCGGTGCCGGTCCGCCTCGTCCAGACGCCGAGGGAGAGGAGCCCGGCCACGACGGGCTGCGAAAGCCTCAGCGCGGCGTGGTGATGCTGTCGCGCGAGATCCGCTGCGTGATCAGCTCGGCCGACCGCCGCAGGTCCGGAACGAAGGCCTCGATGCGGGTGCGGCCGAGCACCGAGGATGTGACCACCAGGCTGATGCCGGCGATCGCCTGGCCGTTGCGGAAGATCGGCGCGGCGAGGCCGATCCGCCCCTGCGCGACCTCGGAATCCGTGATGGCGTAGCCGACCCGCCGGATCTCGCGCATCTGCGCCTTGAAAGCCTCCCAGGTCCCCGGCCCGGTGGCGCGGATCTCGGCCTCGTTGGCCAGATAGGCGGCCTTCAGCAGCCGATCCGGCAGGAAGGCGAGGACCGCCTTGGAGCTCGCCCCGACGAACATCGGCATGGCGACGCCGCGCTCGTAGGTGGTCTCGGCGAAGGGCTCGCGCCCGCGCACCTCGTGGACGCACATGACGCATTCGCGGAAGCGCCGGCACAGCACGATGGTGCCGCGCTCGCCCACCACGGCCAGCAGGTCCCGCATCACCGGATCGGCGATCAGGCTCAGCCGATCGCTCTGGCGCAGCAGGCGGTCGTAGCGGATGAAGGCCGGCCCCAGCGTGTAGCCGGCGCCCGCCACCGGATCGAGGAATCCCGCCTTCACCAGCGCCCGCACGCTGCGATAGGCCGTGCTGGTCGAGAGTTTCAGGCCGCGTGCGATCGAATCGACGGTCAGAACCGGGCCGCCGGTCTCGAACAGCTGAAGGACGGCGAGGATGCGGGCCGGACCGTTCATGGCGTCTTTCGCGTCAGGTGCACGTATTTGCAGCTTTTGACTATACACAGATTTGACATATAGTGACAACTCTGCTGCTTTGACGAAAATCGTCAGAGTTCCATCCGAAGGAGGCTCCCCCCTTGCGAGCTGAGTTCCCGCCGACGATCGCCCAATTCATGCTCGCCCGAAAGGGCGGCACGACGGCGGCCCCGGTCCGGACCGGCCGCCGGGAGCCGCTTCGGCCCTGGGTGGACTAGGATCATGCCCGAGACGCGAGACGAGCGCCTGCCCGTCATGCTGCTGACCGGCTTTCTCGGCAGCGGCAAGACCACGCTGCTGAACGCCTGGCTGCGGACCACCGACCTGGCCGGCGCCGCCGTGATCGTCAACGAGTTCGGCGAGGTCGGCATCGACCACGCCCTGATCGCGGCGAGCAGCGACAACACCATCGAGCTGTCCACCGGGTGCCTGTGCTGCACGGTGCGGGGCGATCTCGTCGACACACTGCGCGAGCTGACCGAGAAGCGCGCCGCCGGCGAGGTCCGCGAATTCGACCGCGTCGTCATCGAGACCACTGGGCTTGCCGATCCGGCGCCCGTGATCCAGGCGCTGATGACCATGCCGGTCGCCACCCGCTACCGGCTCGCCCAGGTGGTCACCACGGTCGACGCCGTGAACGGGCTCGACACGCTGGAGCGGCAGCCGGAGGCGCTGAAGCAGGCCGCCGTCGCCGACGAGGTGGTGATCACCAAGACCGACCTGCCCGGCGCCGCCGAGGGCCGCGAGGCGCTCGCCGCCCGCATCGCCGCGCTCAATCCCGGCGCCCGCCTGCACGTGTCGCAGCCGGACCGCATGCCGCTGCCCTCCGAGCTCGTCCAGACCGACATCTACGATCCCGCCACCAAGAGCGCCGACGTGCTCGCCTGGCTCAACGCCGAGGCCTACGAGGGCGGGCACGGCCATCACGGCGGCCACGCGCACGGCCATCACCACCACGACGTCAATCGCCACGACGCCCGGATCGGCTCGTTCTGCCTCACCTATGCGGAGCCGCTGGAGTGGGAGCACGTCGCCGCCTGGCTCGACTCCCTGGTGATGGCGCACGGCGCCGACCTGCTGCGGGTCAAGGGCATCCTCGACATCGCCGGCGAGTCCCGCCCGGTCGTGCTGCAGGCCGTGCAGCACCTGTTCCATCCGCCGGCCGTCCTGCCCGCCTGGCCGACCGCCGAGCGCAAGTCGCAGATCGTCTTCATCACCCGCGGCCTGTCGCGGGACTTCGTGGCCGAGGTGCTCGAGACCGTAAGCAAGCGCCGCCCGGCCTCGCCTCCTCCACTGTCGAACTGATCGAACCGGGAGCATCCCATGGACTGCGTCGTCAAGAACGGCCTGCTGATCACCGCGAAAGGCAAGGGCCGCACCTCCATCGGCATCAGGAACGGCCAGATCGCCGGGCTGTACGAGCCGGGCCAGGAGCCGGCCGCGACCGAGACCATCGACGCCTCGGGCCTCGCCGTCATCCCGGGCGTCATCGACATGCACTCGCATCACCGCCAGGGCAGCGAGCCGGGCTTCGAGTACAAGGACACGATCTACACCTCGACGATGCAGTGCGCCGCCGGCGGCGTGACCACCTCGGTCGCCATGCCGAACGTGACGCCGCCGCCCAACAGCCTCGACCTCCTGAAGAAGCAGTTCGCCATCTACGAGCGCGACGCGATCGTCGACTGGAACTTCAACCCGGCCCCGACCATCGCGGAGGAGGTTCCGCGCATGGCCGACCAGGGCATCGCCGCCTTCAAGATCTTCATGGTGGTGGACACCGGCCGCTCCTATCCGCACATGCCGGGCATCGGCGTGCACGACCACGGCAAGATCCTCGAGATCATGAAGCACTGCGCCGAGGTCGACATCCCGTTGATGGTGCATCCGCACGACCAGGCGCTGATGGACGTCATCGAGAAGGATTTCTGGGAGCGCCAGCAGCGCGACGCGCTCGCCTACGCCAAGGCCTATGCGGCGCATGACGGCGTCATCTGGGAGACCGCCATCGCCACGCTGCTGCGCCTGCAGAAGGCCTCCGGCTGCCGGCTCCACATCCTGCACACCCAGACCTCGGGCAGCGTCGACCTGATCCGCCGTGCCAAGGCCGAGGGCCAGAAGGTGACGTGCGAGATCAACCCGTGGGCGCTGTTCCTCGGCTGCGACTGGGGCGCCATCCAGCGGCTCGGCTCCTACGCCCTCTCCTACTGGGTGCCGGAGAAGAACGTGCCGAGCCTGTGGGAAGGCCTCACCGACGGCACCATCGACATCGTCGCCACCGACCACGCCCCGCACACCCGCGAGGAGAAGGAGATCGGCTGGCAGGACGGCTGGAAGGCGCACACCGGCACGCCCTCGACGCAGTTCTACGTCAGCATGTTCCTGACCGCGGCGCTGGAGGGCAAGTTCCCGATCGAGCGCGCCGTCGAGGCGATGTCGACCCGGCCGGCCAAGCTGTTCGGCCTGGAGCGCAAGGGCGACGTGATGCCGGGCTACGACGCCGACCTGGTGCTGGTCGATCTCGACAAGGAATACGAGATCAAAGACGCCGACGTGCTGAGCCTCACCGGCTGGTCGCCCTATGCGGGCCGCCGCTTCAAGGCCAAGCCGGTGCGCACGCTGGTGCGCGGGCGTACCGTCTATGTCGACGGCAAGGTGGTGGGCGAGAAGGGCTGGGGCAAGCAGGCCCGCGCCCGCTACGCGTAAGCCGACGGAGCTCCCGGTGCGACAACTCTACGAATTCCTCGAGCAGGACAACCGGTCGGCCGGATTCGCCCGGGTGGCGATCTCGACGCTGGCCGTGCTCCTCGTCTGGCAGCTGGTGTCCATGCTGGTCACCAACCGCCTGCTGCTGGTGCCGCCCGCCGAAGTGGCGGCGGCCCTGGTCAAGGAGGTCGAATCGGGAGCGATGTGGACCAACGCCGTCGCGACCGTGACGGCGGTGGTCACCTCCTTCATCGTGTCGGTCGCGATCGGCGTCGCGGTCGGCCTCGCGCTGGCGTCGAGCCGGGTGCTCTCGCTCACCGGCGGCCCGGTGCTCAGCGCGCTCAACTCGGTGCCGATCATCGCCCTGGCGCCGCTGTTCATCGCCTGGCTCGGGCTCGGCTTCGCGTCGAAATTCGTGCTGGTGATCATGGTCGCGGTGTTCCCCGTGGTGGTGACCACCGAGGCCGGGCTGCGCGCCACCGACAAGCAGCTCGTCGAGGCGGCGCGCTCGTTCAACGCCACGCCACTGCAGATCTTCTCGACCGTGACGTTTCCCTACGCCCTGCCCTTCATCGTCAGCGGCATACGGGTCGCCTGGGCACGCGCGCTGGTCGGCATCGTGGTCGCCGAGTTCTTCGGATCCTTCGCCGGCTTCGGCTTCGCGATCCTGTCGGCGAGCCAGACCTTCGATACCGCCCGCGTGCTCGGCTACGTGATCATGCTGGGCGCGATGGGCCTGATCGGCAGCGTGCTGTTCGCGACGCTGGAGCGGCGGCTCGCACCTTGGAGGCAGGAATGAGCGACGCGATCCGTCTGAAGGTCGAGAAGATCGACAAGGTCTTCAAGCGGCGCGACAAGCCCTCCGTCGAGGCGCTGCGCAGCATCGACATGTCGGTCGCCGAAGGCGAGTTCGTATCCATCGTCGGGGCGAGCGGCAGCGGCAAGTCGACGCTCCTGCGCATCATCGACGGGCTGATCGCGCCGAGCGGCGGCCGCGTGCTGGTCGACGGCCGGGCCGTCGACAAGCCGGGGCCCGACCGCGCCATGGTGTTCCAGCAGGACTCGCTGCTGCCGTGGAAGACCGTGGTGGACAACGTCGCCTACGGTCTCACGCTCGCCGGCACCCGCCGGGCGGACGCCGAGAGGACGGCGCAGCGCTTCATCGACATCGCCGGCCTGCAGGGCTTCGAGCACCACTATCCGCACCAGCTCTCCGGCGGCATGCGGCAGCGCGTCAACGTCGCCCGGGCGCTCGCCGTCAATCCGAAGATCCTGCTGCTCGACGAGCCGTTCGCGGCACTCGACGCCCAGACCCGCGAGATCATGCAGACCGAGCTCCTGTCGATCTGGCAGGAGACCAGGAAGACCGTGCTGCTGATCACCCACCAGATCGACGAGGCGGTGTTCCTCTCCGACCGGGTGATCGTGTTCTCGGCCCGGCCCGGCACCATCCGCGAGGAGATCCCGGTCACGCTGCCGCGTCCGCGGACGCTGGAGCTGAAGCGCAGCCCCGCCTTCGTGGAGCTGGTCGATCACATCTGGAAGCTGATCGAGGCCGAGGTGCGGGCGGGCATCAAGCAGAGCTAGCGGCGCAGGACGGCACGAGGTCGGTCGGCACGAGGTCCGTCGCCCCGCGGTGAGACGCGCCCCGAAAGGAGCGCGTCTCGAACCATGCGGCCACGGCGCCGCCCGATCAGAACCGCTCCAGCGGGTCGGGCCCGAACCGGTTCGGGCCGGGCGTGCCGCGCATGCAGGCGAACACCAGCAGCACGATCGTGCCGATCACGGTGATCACCAGCAGCAGCCACCAGCCGGTGCGGTCGATGTCGTGCAGACGGCGCACGCCGACCGCGATCCCCGGCAAGAACAGAGCGAGCGAGGCGAGCGTGCTGGTCGGCGAAAAGCCGCTGGTGCCGAACAGGACGGCATCGATGATTCCGGTCGCGAGGCTGACCAGGACGGTGAACAGAACCCAGAACCAGTACTCGGACCGCGGGGCGCGGCCTTCGAACCCGACGTAATTTCGGAATCCGGACGCGATCGCTTCGCCGAAATTCATGGAATGCTCCGTTTGTTTCTGACCGAACAGAGCAAACACGGAGGCCGTGTCCTCGGCAACGGTTTTCTACCCGCCTGCACGCGGGCTCAGGCGGCGCTCCGCGCGAGCAGCCAGACGCCGAGCAGGAGGAGGCCCCAGAAGAACGTCGTGCGGAACGCCGGCTCGCTCACCCGCTCGCGCAGGACCCGGCCGAGCGCCATCCCGGCCGCCGCCGGCAGCAGCGCCGCGACCGACAGGCCGGCCAGCGCGGGATCGAGCAGCCGCTCCTGCATCAGCCCGGCGCCGAGCGCGACGGTCGACACCGTGAAGGACAGGCCGAGCGCCTGGACCAGGTCGTCCTTGCCGAGCCCGAGCGCCTGCAGCCACGGCACCGCCGGCAGCACGAACACGCCCGTGGTCGCGGTGACGAGGCCGGTCGCGAGCCCGACCAGCGGCCCGAGCCAGCGCTCCTGCGCCGGCGTCGGCGTCGGCAGCCGAATCTTCGCCAGCCCGACGGCACCGTAGGCGGTGAGCGCCGCCCCGAGCCCCGCCGCCGCCCAGGCCCCGGCGAGCCCGAACAGGCGCGAGCCCGCCAGCGTGCCGGCGACGACGCCGAGCAGCATCGGCCACAGCCGCCGGACCAGGGGACCCAGGCCGGCGCCGGCGAGCATCTGCCACGCATTGGTGACCAGCGACGGCACCACCAGCACGGCGGCCGCGGTCGCCGGCGGCAGCGCGAGGCCGAGCAGTCCCATGGCGATGGTCGGCAGGCCGAGGCCGATGGTGCCCTTCACGACCCCGGCGAGCAGGAACGTGACGGCACCGAGGAGAAGTGTCGCGGTGTGATCCATCCGCGGAGCTTGATCGAGCCGCACGCCCACGACAATCTGGATGTCGTCGCGTCAGCCTTCGGGACAGCCGAAGGCTCGCCGCACTCCGCGACTCCCGGCCGGAGGCCGCCATGCATCTCGACCTCACCGACCTGCGCCTGTTCGTCGCCGTCGCCGAGCGCGGCAGCATCACGGCCGGCGCCGCCCGGGCGCACCTCGCCCTCGCCTCGGCGAGCGCCCGGATCCGGACGCTGGAGACGACGCTCGGCACGACGCTGCTGGAGCGCGGCCGCCGCGGCGTGCGCCCCACCGCGGCCGGCGAGACGCTGCTGCACCGGGCCCGGCTGGTGCTCGCCGAGATCGCGGCCCTGAAGGGCGAGCTCGACGCGCAGGCGCGCGGCCTGTCGGGCCGCATCCGGCTGGTCAGCAACACGGTGGCGCTGGCCGAGCTCCTGCCGGACGTGCTGGCGCCCTGGCTGGCCGCCCATGCCGGCATCGACCTCGCCGTCGAGGAGCGGCCGAGCCCCGACGTGGTGCGCGACGTGATGGCCGGCCGGGCCGACATCGGGCTCGCCGCCGACAGCGTCGATCTCGGCGCGCTGGAGCGCTTTCCCTTCGCCATCGACCGGCTCGTGCTGGTGGTGCCGCGCGGGCACCGGCTGGCGCGGCTGCGCCGCATCGCCTTCGCGGATGCGGCGGCGGAGCCCTTCGTCGGGCTGGCCGGAGACAGCGCGCTGCAGCGCCACCTCGCCGGGCACGCGGCCCGTGCCGGCCGCCGGCTGGCCCTGCGGATCGCGGTGCAGGGGTTCGATGCGGTGTGCCGGATGGTCGAGGCCGGGATCGGCGTCGCCGTGGTGCCGGAGGTCGCGGCGGTCCGCTGCCGGCGCAGCATGGCGATCACCGCGGTCGCGCTCACCGACGGCTGGAGCGAGCGGCAGCTCGTAGTCGGCGTGCGCCGGATGGCCGAGCTGTCGCGGCCGGCCCGCACCCTCGTCGACCATCTGCGCGCTTCGGCACGGGCGGCCTGAACGGCGCCCTACTGGGTCCGCGACCGCCCCTCGATCTTCGGCAGCTCGCTCGCCGAGGGCGTGCGGACCGAGGCGGTGGCCCGGTGGGCGAGCTCGACGGTCAGCTTCTCGGCCGCCTCCGGCTGCATCAGCGCCATGATGTCCGACATGCGGCGCGGATTGATCTGCGTCGCCACGTCGAGCAGCACCTTCATCTCGAGCCGGTCGAAGATCTTCGCCGCGTCCTTGGCCCGCATGTTCTCGTACATGGTCACCAGGCTCTTGAAGCGCGCCGCCTCCGCCTCGTCCTTCTGCTGGGTCGCGACCTTGATGCGGTCCTCGACGTCCTTGAGCTCGTTCATGCGCAGCTCGAGCTGCTTCTCGGCCGAGCGCAGCAGGCTCTCGCGCACCTCGAGCTCGCGCGCCCGCGCCTCCAGCTCCTGCCGGCGCTCCTGCAGCCGCTCGAGGAGCGCCCGCTCGCCCGGCGGGATCGGGGGCTGCTGGATCGGAACGACCAGGCCGCCGGGGCTCGGTTCCGGGTCGGCCGGCTTCGCCTTCTTGTCCTCCGGCTTGTCGCCCTCCTTCGGCTTCGAAGGGGCCGAGCCCGTCACGATCTCGGGAACCGAGCCGGTGACGTCCGGATAGTTGAACATCTGCTTGGCCCACGATCCGCGCCCGGCGGCATCCGGGCCGGCGGGCGCGCCGCGATCGGCGGCGCCGGCCGGCTGCGTCTCGAAGCCGCCGGTCGGAATTCCTCCGTCCACCACGAAGCCCAGGATCTTGAGGGCCAGCAGGCAGACGGCCGCGAACAGCACGACCGGGATGAGCCGAAGCTCACGGATCAGGCTCATGCCGCGAGTCCCCTGGCGCGGGCCCGGCTGCGCTCGGCGAACGCCTGGGCCGCGGCGAGCATCGCCTTGGTCTCGGAGACGGGCGCTTCGGGCTCCGCCTCTTCGGGCTGCGGATCGGTCAGCGGCCGCGCCGCCACGACGATCTTGGCGAGGCGGTTGAGAACGACGTTGCCGGCGTCGATCTGGCGGTTGATGTCGGCGGCGAAGCGCTCGGCCGTGCGCAGCCGGTCACCGATGTTCTGATCGCACTCGCGCACCGTCACCTTGAGGCCGGCGATCGCGCGCTCGGCGATCTCGGTCGCGGTGATCAGCTCGGCGATGGTGGCCTTGAGCGCGTGCTCGTCGGCCTTGAGGCGGCGGAGCTGGCCGTTGAGCATCACGCAGTAGATGATGGTCAGCAGCAGCAGGACCGAGACCAGACCCTCGACTGCGAATCCGATCCAGTGTGTCACGTCGACGCCTCCAAACGTTTCGAGGATTCCCCGGCCGATTCGAACATTGCGAACGTCGTCTTCGGCCGTCTCAGTGGCTTTGCGACCCGCACCGCGACCTTGTCGCCGACCCGGCCCATGCGGGCCTCGGTGAGGGTGACGTTGTTGCAGCGGACGGTGACCAGCGCTTCCGGCTTGAGGTCGAGCGGCAGCGTGTCGCCGACGTCGAGCTCCATCAGCCGGCGCAGCGGGATGAAGGCCTCGTACAGCACCGCGTCGACCGAGATCTCGGCCTGGCCGATCTCGGTGGCGAGATGGCCTTCCCAGATCGGGTCGCGGCCGAGCTTGTCGCCCATGAACATCTGCAGCAGGACGTCACGGATCGGCTCGATGGTCGCGTAGGGCAGCAGCAGCTCGACGGTCCCGCCGCGATCCTCCATGTCGATGCGCAGACGCACCAGGATGGCGGCGTTGGCCGGGCGCGAGATCGCCGCGAAGCGCGGATTGGTCTCGAAGCGGTCGATGTTGAACTTCACCGGCGAGAGCGGCTTGAAGGCGAGCTCGGCGTCGGCGAGAATCACCTCGATCATGCGCTTGACCAGGTCGGTCTCGATGGTCGTGTAGGGCCGCCCCTCGACCCGCATGGTCGACTGGCCGCGACGGCCGCCGAGCAGCACGTCGATCATCGAGTAGATCAGGCCCGACGACACCGTGAAGAGCCCGTAATTCTCCCACTCCTCCGCCTTGAAGACGGCCAGGATCGCGGGCAGCGGGATCGAGTTGAGATAGTCGCCGAACCGCACCGAGGTGATCTGGTCGAGCGACACCTCGACGTTGTCGGAGGTGAAGTTGCGCAGGCTCGCCGTCATCAGCCGGACCAGCCGGTCGAAGACGATCTCGAGCATCGGCAGACGCTCGTAGGAGACCATCGCCGAGTCGATGATCGCCCGGATGCCCGAATTGTCGTTCAGCGTCACGTCGGAGAAGCTGAAGCCGAGCAGCGCGTCGATCTCTTCCTGGCCGAGGGTGCGCTCGGCGCTCGCCTTGCCGGAGCCGCCCTCGTTGGTCTCGTCGATGATGGCGGCCCACTGGGCGGCCATCTGCTCGTCGACCTGGCCTTCCTGGCTCTGGTTCGCCTCGCCCGGGGTCTCGTTCTCGAGCGCCAGCCCCCACTGTGCTGCGAGTGCGTCCTGGTCGACGGTCTGGTCAGGCGGCATGGCGCGGGCCCCGGCTCGTCACTGAACGACGATTTCTTTGAACAGCACCGCGTTCACGCGGTTCGGCGCGATCGAGGCGTTGACCCGGCGGGTCAGCTCCTCCTTCAGCCTGTAGAGGCCGGCCGAGCCGTCGAGATCGGTGGGACGCAGCTCGCGCAGATAGGTCTGGAACATGTCCAGGAGGCGCGGCATCAGCGGCGTCAGCTGCTCCTTGAGCTTGGCGTCGGGCAGCTCGAGGACCACCTTCACCTTGAGATACTGGGTGCGCTCGTTGTTGGCGCCCGACAGGTTGACCAGCACGTCCGGCACGTCGAAGAACACGGCCGGCTTGGCGACCGGTGCGGCCGCCGCCTGCTCGGCGTGATTGCCGCCGTGGGAGAAGAAGACCTTGTAGGCTCCGAACCCGCCGCCGCCGAGGAGCAGCACGGCGCCGCCGGCGATCGCGATCAGCTTGATCGGCAACTTTCCCTTGGCCGGCTTCTCGCCGTCGTCCGGCGCCGCATCGGCGTCCTGATCGGTTTTCTTGCCCGCCATCGCAGTGCCCCTGATCGTCTTTCGCTGGTCCGCGGAGAGCCCGGATCCGCCGCCCGAGTCGATCAGGTTCTCGCGGCTCCGGCCTCCCGATCACACTAGGGGCCAAATGGTTAACGGAAGCTTTCCAGACCCCCTTTGGTACGGCACATTTTGCCGGGTCGGTGTCCGGCCGGGCGCATCTTGCCGCCCCGTTGACCCTTCCCTAACCATCTATTTCGTTGTTTTTCTTCGATAAATCGCTCTGGCACGCCGGCTGCTTCGAAGACGGCCTAGCGACGGCTTGGGAGAGCCGCCGCGACGGGATGCCGGAGCGCCGCTTGGGAGAGCGTCGCCCCGGATGACGGGGAGAGGACCGATGGCGAACGCAGCTCTCGTCGGGCTGTCGTCGCAGATGGCGTTGAGCCGCGAGCTCGATTCCATCGCGAACAACATAGCCAACACCAACACGACCGGCTTCAAGTCGGACCGCGTGGTGTTCCAGGAATACCTCTCGCCGGTGGCGCGAGAGAATCGCTTCGGCGGCAACGACCGGGTGATGCGCTTCGTCGAGGACGGAGCGAGCTGGCGCGACTACAGCCAAGGTGCGATCCAGCAGACCGGCAACCCGCTGGACGTGGCGATCGACGGCAACGCCTTCCTGGTGGTCCAGACCCCCAACGGCGAGCGCTACACCCGCGGCGGCGCGCTCCAGATCAACAACCAGGGCCAGCTGGTGACGCTGGACGGCTCGCCCGTCCTGGGCGACGGCGGCCCGATCGTCTTCCAGCAGCTCGACCGCGGCATCTCGATCACGCCGGACGGCAGGATCACGGCGATGCAGGGCGCCGAGAAGATGCTCGACTCGCAACGCGGCCGGCTCCGGCTGGTCAGCTTCGCCCAGCCGCAGCTCCTCCAGAAGGAAGGCATCAACCTGTACTCGGCGCCGGCCGCCGCCGGGCTCCAGCAGGCCGGCTACCCGAACAAGGTCGTGCAGGGCGCGGTCGAGAAGTCGAACGTCAACAGCGTGATCGAGATGACCCGCATGATCGAGATCACGCGCGCCTACTCGCACATCTCGAACCTGCTGTCCCAGCACAACGACCTGCGAAAGTCGGCGATCGAGCGTCTCGCCGACGTCCCGACCTGACCCCTGAGGAGATCATACCGTGCGAGCACTCAACACCGCTGCCACCGGAATGGCCGCCCAGGAACTCAACGTCCAGGTCATCTCGAACAACATCGCGAACATGCGCACGACCGGCTACAAGCGCCAGCGTGCGGAGTTCCAGGACCTGCTCTACGAGCACGTCCGCCGCATCGGCACCCAGACCTCCGACCAGGGCAACATCCTGCCGGTCGGCATCGATCTGGGATCCGGCGTCAGGACGGTGGGCACGCCCCGCATCATGACGCAGGGCACGCTCTCGCAGACGAGCGGCGACCTCGACATCGCGGTCCGCGGCGAAGGCTTCTTCAAGATCCAGCTTCCCGACGGCACCTACGCCTACACGCGGGACGGATCCTTCGAGAAGGACGCGCAGGGCCGCATGGTGACGGCGCAGGGCTACCTGGTGCAGCCCGGCATCACCATCCCGACCAACGCGACGGCCGTCACGGTCAACACGCAGGGCCAGGTCTCGGTGACGATCCCGGGCACCACTACGGCCCAGGTGGTCGGCACCCTGACGCTGAGCCGGTTCATCAACAAGGCGGGACTGCAGCCGATCGGCGACAACCTGTTCACCGAGACGACCGCGTCCGGCACGCCCCTCGACGGCACCGCCACCAACGACGGCTACGGCGACATCCTGCAGGGCTATCTCGAGCAGGCGAACGTCGAGGTGGTGACCGAGATCTCGGACCTGATCGCCGCGCAGCGTGCCTACGAGATGAACGCCAAGGTGATCTCGGCGACCGACTCGATGCTGCAGACCGGCACCAACATGATGCGGTCGTGAGGATCCTGATCATGACCCGCCACGCGCTCGCCATCGTTCTCGCCGCCGCCGTCCTGGCGCCGTCGGGCCAGTCCGCCCGCGCCGACGACACCGTCCTGGCCCGCATCGCCCTCGCCGAGGCGGCGCTCGCCCGAACCAGCAGCCTCGGCGAGATCCGCTCCGTCCCGAAGCTCAAGCGTGCCGTCACGGTCAAGGATCCGCTGGTGCGGATCGGCGACCTCGTCGACCACGCGGGCTCGCTCGCCGGCGTTCCGGTGTTCCGGGCGCCCGACATCGGCACCACCGGCATCGTCTCGGCCAACCAGGTGATGGAGGCGCTGCGCCCCTACCGGATGTTCCGGGTCGACCTCGGCGACGTCGCCGAGATCGAGGTGACGCGGGCCGGACGCGTGTTCACGTCCGGCGAGATCCACGCCCGCATCCTGCAGGCCTATTCGGGCCAGTACGGCCTCGGCGATGCCGCCAACCTCTCGCTCACGGTCGAGCGCGACATCCGCGCCTTCGCCGTGGAGGCCTCGTCGAGCGGCGAGCTGGTGGTTCAGCGGTCGAGCTACGATCCGCGCAGCAACCGGTTCGACATCACCTTCGAGGTGCCGGGCAGCTTCGCGGCACGCCGCATTCCGCTGCGCTTCACCGGAACGCTGCTCGAGATGGTGGAGACCGTGACGGCGGCCCGTTCGATGCAACGCGGCGAGACCATCAAGGCCACGGACGTCGTCGTCGAGCGGCGGCCCAAGACCGAGGTTCCGACCGATTCCATGACGGTGGGCGACCGGGTCGCCGGGTTCGCGGTCCGCCAGTCGCTGCGCAGCGGCCAGCCGATCCGGCGCAACGACCTGATGAAGCCCGATCTGGTGCGACGCGACGAGACCGTGACGCTGATCTACGAGGCGCCCGGCCTGCTGCTGACCACCCGCGGCAAGGCGCTCGAGGCGGGCGCCGAGGGCGACACGGTCTCGATCGTCAACCAGCAGTCCAAGCGGACCGTGCAGGGCGTCGTGTCCGGCCCGGGTCAGGTCACGATGGTCTCCAACAAGCCGCACGTGGTCGCGGCCGCGAGCCTGGATCCGGCCGCCGCGCCGCGAACCGCGCCGAAGCCCGAGTGAGGGAGTCATGTCCAGAATTCTGCAAGCCCGCCCCCGTCGGGCCGCGACGGTCGCCGTCCTGCTCGCCTCGACGCTCGCGAGCGGCTGCTCGGCCATCGACCGGCTCGCCAATATCGGGGAGACGCCGAAGCTCAGCGCCATCGAGAACCCGACCGCTGCGCCCGGCTACAAGCCGGTGCAGATGCCGATGCCGACGGCGCAGCCGGCCGTCTACAACCCGAACTCGCTGTGGCGGAACGGCTCACGCGCCTTCTTCAAGGACCAGCGCGCCCACCAGATCGGCGACCTGCTGACCGTCTCGGTCAACATCACCGACAAGGCCAAGTACGAGAACGAGAGCAGCCGCAGCCGCTCCGGCAACGAGGACTCCGGCGTCACCGACTTCATCGGGACCAACACCTTCAACACCGCGAAGGCCGTGCTGCCGGGCCGCATCCTGACCAGCGATTCGACCTCGTCGAGCGACGGCAAGGGAACGATCGACCGCAAGGAGACCCTGTCCACCACGGTCGCCGCGGTGGTCACCCAGGTGCTGCCCAACGGCAACCTGGTGGTCGAGGGCCGTCAGGAGATCCGGGTCAACTACGAGGTGCGCGAGCTGATCGTCGCCGGCATCGTCCGGCCCGAGGACATCCAGAGCGACAACACCATCGATTCGACCAAGATCGCCGAGGCCCGCATCGCCTATGGCGGCCGCGGCCAGATCACCGACGTGCAGCAGCCGCGCTACGGCCAGCAGCTCTTCGACATCATCCTGCCGTTCTGACGACCGCGACGGCGCCGCAGGCGCCCTCTCCCGAGCTCCCCGCCGCTCCCGACCGGAGCGGCGATCGACGCGGCCTCCGGCCTCTCCCCGCCGGAGGCCGCGCTCTCTCCTGCTCACCGCGGCGGATCGGCTACCGGGCCTGCACGGGTTGTGATTAACTGACCGGGCGGTCCGCCGATTCCGCGGAATCCCGGCCGCGGGGTCGCCGACGGGGCCGCGGGGCCGACGCGCGATTCGCGCCAGCGGGAGCGTATGGGTACTGATTCGCAGAGTTGGCGACTGCCGGCCGACGCGGGCGCATTGGTCCTTGCCGGGGCTTTCGGCGTGACGGTCGTGCTGATCGTGCTGCTGCTTCCGCTGCTCCGCCGCCACGCCCTCGCGCAGCCGAATGCGCGCTCCTCGCATGTGAGCCCGACCCCGCAGGGCGGCGGCATTGCCGTGGTGGCGGGCGCTCTCCTGGCGATGGCGGGCGTGGCGCTGTCGAGCGCCGCGCTCTGGAGCGCCGCGCCCTGGGGCGCCGAGATCGTGCCGGCGGATCCAGCGCCCGCCCTCGTCGCGCTCGGCGTCGTGATCCTGGCCGTGACCGGGCTCGTCGACGATGTCCGACCACTGCCGCCCGGTCCCCGGCTGGCGCTGCAGGTGCTGGCGGCCGGCCTCGTCGTCGCCGCGCTGCCGGCCGAGCCGCGGCTGATGGCGTCGCTGCCGCCGCTGGCGGAGCGGCTCGCGCTGGGGCTGGCCCTCGTCTGGTTCGTCAATCTCGTGAACTTCATGGACGGGATCGACTGGATGACGGTCGCCCAGATGGTGCCGATGACGGCGGCGCTCGCGCTGCTGGCCGGGCTCGGCGCCTTGCCGGCGGCGGCCGGGCTCGCGGCACTCGCGCTGCTCGGCGCCCTGCTCGGCTTCGCACCGTTCAACCGGCCGACGGCGCGGCTTTTTCTCGGCGACGTCGGCAGCCTGCCGATCGGCCTCGCCACCGGCTGGCTCTTGAGCCTGCTGGCGGTCGGCGGCCATGTCGCGGCGGCCGTGCTGCTGCCGCTCTATTACGTCGCGGACGCGACCATCACGCTGCTGCGGCGCCTCGCCCGGGGCGAGCGCGTCTGGGAGGCGCACCGGACCCACTTCTACCAGCGCGCCGTGGCGAACGGCCTGACCGTCCCGCAGGTCGTCGGCCGTGTCGCGGCCGTCAACGTCGCGCTCGCCGCCCTGGCCGTCGGGACCGTCCTGTGGCCCGGCGCTCCGGTCGGGACCGCGGCCGTCGCGGCCGGCGGCGGGATGGTCGCCGCCCTGCTGGCCGACTTCTGCCGCGGACGTTCGGGGGACCTGCCGTCGCGAGGTGCACCGTGATCCGCCGCGTCCTCGTCACCGGCGCCTCGGGCTTCGTCGGCCGCGCCCTCGTTCCGGCGCTGGCGGCCGCCGATCGGCTGGTCCGGGCGGCGGCCCGCAACCCGGCCGACCTGCCGCGCGGCGACCGCATCGAGCCCGTCCGGATGCCGGACTTTTCCGAGCCTTTCGACTGGGAGCCGCTGCTGGCCGATGTCGACGAGATCGTCCATCTGGCCGGAATTCCGTATCGCAGCGGGGTCGAGGACACGGTCTACGACCGGGTGATCCGCGCCGCCACCGGGGAGCTCGCCCGCGCCTGCGCGGGCCGGTCGATCCAGCGCGTCCTGTTCGTCTCGTCGGTCGGGGCGCAGGCCGGGTCGGCCGTGGAACACCCGATCCACGAGACCGACGCGCCGCACCCGGTGACGGCGCACGACCGCGCCAAGCTCGCCGCCGAGGCCGAGCTGCGGCAGGCCCGCGTGCCCTTCACGATCCTGCGGCCGGCGCTGGTCTACGGCCCGCACGTCAAGGGCAACATGGCGCTGCTGATGCGGATCTCGGCCTCGCCCTGGCCGCTGCCGGCGGCGGCCTTCTCCAACCGGCGCTCGCTCCTCGCGCTCGACAATCTCGTCGATGCCATCGTGTTCTGCCTCGCCAATCCGGCGACGCTCGGCGAGACCTATCTGGTCGCCGACCCGGACCCGATCACCCTCGCCGAGATGATCACGATCCTGCGCGAGGCGGCCGGACGGCCCGCCGCACCCGGAGCGGGGCCGCCCGCCCCGTTCGAGATCCTGCTGCGATCGAGCGAGCGCAGCGTGCTGTGGGACCGCATCGGCGGCGAGCTCGTGGTCGACCCCGGCAAGCTGCTGGCGACCGGCTGGCGGCCCAGCGTCGACACCCGCAGCGGATTGCGCGCGACCGTCCGGGCCGGGCTCGACTGATACGGCCGGCCCCCCGGCGCGCGCCGCTCAGGCCGCCTGCCCGCGAAAATCCGGAACGGTGTCGCGCAGGACGTGGAGAACGCCCTCGCGCTCGCCGAAGGCCAGCGCCTGCTCCAGGGCGGTGAGCCGGGTGCGCATCTCGTCGAGCGGGGCGAACACCGGCTTGGACGCCACCACGCCGGAGATGCCGATCTCGACCGACGGCTCCTCACGGGCGAACAGGATCTCGTTGAGGCGCTCGCCGGGCCGGATCCCGGTGAAGACGATCGACACGTCGCGGCCCGGCTCGAAGCCGCTGAGCCGGATCAGCCGCTCGGCGAGATCGAGGATCCGCACCGCCTGCCCCATGTTGAGCACGTAGACCGACAGATCGGACGGGTTCGGCGCCAGCGCGTGGCTCGCCGCCGTCACCACGAGATCGCACGCCTCGCGGATGGTCATGAAGTAGCGAACCATGTCCGGATGCGTCACCGTCACGGGCCCGCCCGCCTCGATCTGCGCCTTGAACTTCGGAATCACCGAGCCGTTGGACGCCAGCACATTGCCGAACCGGACGGCGATCAGCCGCATCGGCGGCGGACCCTCGGGAAGACGCCGCCGCGCCAGCTCGGCGTCGAGCGCCTGGCAGTACATCTCGGCGAAGCGCTTGGTCGCGCCGAGCATCGACACCGGCTCGATCGCCTTGTCGGTCGAGATCATCACCATGCCGCGCGCGCCGGAGCGCAGCGCCGCCTCGGCGACGTTCACGGACCCGAACACGTTGGTCTTGATGCCCTCGCCCCAGTCGCATTCGAGCAGCGGCACGTGCTTGAGCGCGGCCGCATGGAACACCAGCTCGGGCCTGAAATGGCCGAACAGCGCGTCGAGGCGGCGCCGGTCGCGGACGTCGGCGATGCGGCCTTCGATGACGGCGTCCGAGTTCTTGGTGCTCAGCGCCTCCATCACGGCATGCAGCGCCGGCTCGGAGTTCTCGATCACCAGCAGACGCGCCGCCCCGAAGGTGACGACGCGGTCGCAGATTTCCGCGCCGATCGATCCGCCGCCGCCGGTGACGGCGACGCTGCGGCCGCGCACGAACTCGCGCAGCCGGCCGTAATCGATCCCCACGCTCGGACGCAGCAGCAGATCCTCGACCGCGACCGGCGCGAGCCGCAGCACGTTGCCGCCGTCCTCCAGCGAGGACAGCCGGCCCGTCGCCAGGCCGAGCTGCCGCGCCACCATCAAGGCGTCCTCGACGCCGGTGTCGGGCGTGAAGGCCGAGGCCGTCAGGACCAGCCGGCGCACGTCGATGCCGCGCGCCGTCAGATCGATATAGGCGCGCTGCAGGTCGGCGAAGCGGCCGAGCACCGGAACGCTGCGCAGCGTCTGTCCCTGGTCGGCCGGCGACGGCGACAGGATGCCGACGGGCCAGCTGTTGCGGACGGCGCCGCTCTCGATCGCGCGCAGCAGCACCTCACTGTCGGCGGCGCGCCCGAGGATCAGGATCGGGGTCGCCTCCTGCCGCACGGTCCGGCGCCGCGTCCGCGTGAAGCGGAAATAGCGATAGGCGAGACGCGAGCCGCCGAGGAAGAACACCTGAAGCACGAAATACAGGGCGATGGTGATCTTGCCGAAGAAGAAGTGCCCGTAGAAGTTCGGCGCGAGCAGGACGTAGTCGACGACCAGCAGCGACACCGTCAGCAGCGCCGAGGCCCGCACGATGTTGGCGAGATCGAACAGCGAGGCGAACCGCCACTTGGACCGGTAGAGGTCGAAGTACCAGTAGACGCAGGTCGCGTAGACGACGAAGACCGGGACCGCGAGCAGCAGGCCGTCGAACCGTTCGGCGAGCCCCTGGGCCTCGAAGCGCATGTAGAAGGCGGCGACGAGTGCCGCCGCGGTCGCCACCAGATCGTGCGCGATCACCAGCACGCGCCGCCCGTTGAACCTCGCCGCGAAATCCATCGTCCCCGTCAGCTCCCGCGCCCACACGTTCCCCGGGCCGCGTCTCGGACCGTTAAAGCAACCCTCCCGCGAACACAACGCATCCGCCGCCGAACCGCGCGCGAGCATCTTCACCGGGCGCGAGCATCTTCAAAGTGTCAGAGTCGTCCCCGTCCCGCGACCCGGATTCCGCCGGGCATGGCGGCCATTACCGCCTGGGCCAGCCATAGCGCGGAACGCGGGCGACGAATCGTCGATAGTCGTCACCGAACTTTCGCTCCAGATACCTCTCCTCCCGCACCACGACACCAGCATGAAGCAGCAGAGCACACGCGGGAAGAAGAACGAGGAGCCAGAGCGAAGCGAAGCCCACCGCGATCCCGAGCATTAGAAGGATTAATCCGACATACATCGGGTTCCGCATGAACCGATAAATACCGGTGGTGACGAGCGCGGAGGCGGGGCGCCACGGCAACGGATCCGTTCCGGCTTTCGCGAAGCGACGCTCGCCTGCGACCGCGAGAGCGACCCCGGCCGCGGCCAGCAGGGCCGCAACCACGAGCCGCAGGCCGAGCCCGACATCGAGGCGCAGCCCGATCGGCCACGCCGATTCGAGCGCCGCCGCGATCGCGAGCGTCGCCACCGCGATCACGGGCGGCGGCGCGACGACACCGGACTTGTCGGGCAGGTCGGCGGTGCCGTCCTCGCCGGACCCCCGGTCTCTGCGATCGGCCATGGTTCCCTCCTGTCGGCCGCGCGACCCGTCGCATGCCGCCGCGACATCCTGCTAAGCTGCCTGGACATCCCGTGTGGGCGCCCGGTGCCGGCCCGGCGCACAGGATAACCGCCATGTCGCCTGTGCAAAGCGCCTCCCCGGGCGCCGTGACGTCTCCGCCTGCCGATCCGGAGGACGACCCGCCGGGGCGACCGGCCGGACGCCGCGACCTGTTCGGGCACCCGCCCGGGCTCGCGGTGCTGTTCGGGACCGAGATGTGGGAGCGCTTCTCGTATTACGGGATGCGGGCGCTCCTCGTCCTCTACATGGTGAAGCATCTGTCGGAGCCGGAGCGGGCCGCGACGGTGCTGGGCTGGGCGGGGCTTCACCGCGGCCTGGAGGCGATCGTCGGCCCGCTCGGGCCGCAGCCCTTCGCCTCCTGGATCTACGGCTTCTACACCGGTCTGGTGTATCTGACGCCGCTGTTCGGCGGCCTCCTGGCCGACCGCGTGCTCGGCCAGCGCCGCACCGTCGTGCTCGGCGCCGTCCTGATGGCGCTCGGCCACTTCATGATGGCGGTCGAGAGCCTGTTCCTGCTGGCGCTGCTGACGCTGATCCTCGGCAACGGCGCCTTCAAGCCCAACATCGTGACGCAGGTCGGCGGCCTCTACGGGCCCGGCGATGCACGGCGCGACCGGGCCTACTCGGTCTTCTATGTCGGCATCAATATCGGCGCGTTCCTGGCGCCGCTGGTGTGCGGCACGCTCGGCGAGGGCGTCGGCTGGCATTGGGGCTTCGGCGCCGCCGGCATCGGCATGCTGCTCGGCCTGCTGATCTATCTGGGCGGCAGCGCGACCCTGCCGCCCGACGCGGCGACGCAGGCCGAGGCGCTGCCGGAGACCAGCGGGCTCGCCCGCGAGGACCGGCGGGCCATCCTCGCGATCCTGCTGCTCTGCCTGCCCGTGACGCTCTTCTGGGCGACCTACGAGCAGGAGGGCAACACCATCGCGCTGTGGGCCGAGACCTCGACGGACCGCAGCATCTCGCTGTTCGGCCTCACCGCGGAGATCCCGACGACCTGGTTCCAGGCCGTCAATCCGTTCCTGATCTTCGCCCTGACCCCGCTGGTGGTGGAGCTCTGGGCCTGGCAGAGCCGGCGGGGGCGCGAGCCCTCGACGGTCGCCAAGATGGCGCTCGGCTGCCTCGGCGTGGCGCTCGCCAACCTGATCATGGCGGTGGCCGCCGCGCAGCCCGGCCCTGCGAGCTGGTTATGGCTCATCGGGTATTTCGTCGCCCTCACGCTGGGCGAGCTCTACCTCTCGCCGACCGGCCTCTCGCTGGTCTCCAAGGTCGCGCCGGCGCGGCATGTCTCGCTGCTCATGGGCGTGTGGCTGCTGACGAGCTTCACCGGAAATTTCCTGGGCGGCGCATTGGGCGCCCTGTGGTCCGGGATGGACAAGGCGGCATTCTTCCTGATGATCGCCGCGATCGCCGGAATCGCGGGCCTCGGCATCGCGGCCTTCCGGCGCCCGCTGCACGGCCTTCTCGACGGCCGCACCGCCGCGATGCGCTGAGCGTTCCCGACGGCCCTTGTTCCATCGCCCCGCTCCTGCCACAAGCAGCCGGAGATTCCACAGCGCCCCCGCGGAGTCGGCCCATGGACGACGTTTCGACACTGGTGACCGGCGGCGCCGGATTCCTCGGCTCGCATCTGTGCGACCGGCTGGTCGCGGCCGGCCACGACGTGCTGTGCATCGACAATTTCTACACCGGCTCGCGGCGCAACGTGGCGCACCTTCTCGGCAAGCCGAATTTCGAGCTGCAGCGCCACGACGTGACCTTCCCGCTTTACGTGGAGGTCGACCGCATCTTCAACCTGGCCTGCCCGGCGAGCCCGGTGCACTACCAGTACGACCCGGTGCAGACGACCAAGACCAGCGTGCACGGCGCCATCAACATGCTGGGGCTGGCCAAGCGGGTGAAGGCCCGCATGCTGCAGGCCTCCACCTCCGAGGTCTACGGCGACCCGGACGTGAAGCCGCAGCGCGAGGACTATTGGGGGCGGGTCAACCCGATCGGCATCCGGAGCTGCTACGACGAAGGCAAGCGCTGCGCCGAGACGCTGATGTTCGACTACCACCGCCAGCACGCGCTGGAGATCAAGGTGGTGCGCATCTTCAACACCTACGGGCCGCGCATGCACCCGAACGACGGGCGCGTGGTGTCGAACTTCATCGTGCAGGCGCTGAAGGGCGAGGAGATCACGATCTACGGCGAGGGCACGCAGACGCGGTCGTTCTGCTACGTCGACGATCTGATCGAGGGCATGCTGCGGATGATGGAGTCGCCCGCCGACTTCGTCGGCCCGGTCAATATCGGCAACCCGGGCGAGTTCACCATGCTGGAGCTGGCCGAGCTGGTGCTGCGCCTCACCGGCAGCCGCTCGAAGCTGACCTTCCGGCCGCTGCCGGCCGACGATCCCAAGCAGCGCTGCCCCGACATCGGGCTCGCCGCCGAACGGCTCGGCTGGGCGCCGACGGTGTCGCTGGAGGACGGACT
Organism: Rhodoplanes roseus; assembly: GCF_003258865.1. Taxonomy (GTDB): domain Bacteria; phylum Pseudomonadota; class Alphaproteobacteria; order Rhizobiales; family Xanthobacteraceae; genus Rhodoplanes; species Rhodoplanes roseus. The sequence goes on from NZ_NPEX01000029.1 coordinate 24,868, forward strand.
GAAGCCGACCATCGCCTATTTCAAGAGCGTGCTGGGGGCGTGAAGACGCAGGCGACCGCTCGGCTCTTGCCCTCTCCCCTCGCGGGAGAGGGAAGGAAGGCCGCGACCTCTCGCATCACCTGATCACTTCGAGCGCAGGCGCTGCAGGCTGATGCGGGTCGCCGCATCGGCCGGATCGTAGGTGATGGCGCGCTCGTAGTCCTCGATGGCGAGATCGACCCGGCCGCGCCGCTCGTTGGAATAGGCGCGCCAGACGATCGCGTTGAACGCGTTCTGGTCGATCTCCAGGGCGCGGTCGAAATCCATCACCGCCGCGTCCCACTCTTCCAGAACCATGGCGGCGTAGCCGCGCCCGACATAGGCGAAGAAGCGGTCGGTGGACGAGCGCAGCGCCGAGCGGAGCGCCCGATTGTAGTCGACCTTGGCATCGGCGTAGCGCTCGAGATTGATCTTCGCCTCGGCGCGCGCCAGCAGTGCACGAGCGTCCTGCGAGTCGAGCCGGATCGCGTCGTTGTAGCTGCCGATGGCACGCTCGTGCTGGCCCATCGCTGCGTAGACGCGGCCGAGCGCGTACGGATAGGCGGTCTTGCGCGGCTCCAGCCGCGCACCCGCCATGAAGTCGGCGATCGCGTCGGCGTAGCGCTGGCGGCGGAGATAGTAGTAGCCGCGGTCCAGATAGACGGCCGGGTCGGACGGCGACAGCCCGAGAAGCGCGTTGAAGTCCGCCTCGGCATGGGGGAAGTCCGCGACCTTCTCGTACAGCGCGGCGCGGGTGCGCAGGACGGAGCGGCGGTCGGCGCCCTCCGGCAGCGACGCCTTGATCGCCTCCTCGTCGACCGACAGGCCGCGATCGAGCTGCTTCTGGGTCTCACGCTGCGCATTGCTGTTGAGCTGGCGCGTGAGCTTGTCCGAGAACGACTCGGAGCGCACCGGCTGCGCCAGCACGGCGAGGCCGAGCAGACCGAGCAGGATGGCGATGTCGATGCGACGGATGCGAGGGACCGTGATCATTCCGAGGAACTCCACACCCCCGCAGCGTACGCCCGGGCGGTTACGGAAGCCCTCGCCGGACCCTGCAAAACTCCTTCTGATTTGATCGGTTTCCGCGTCTCGCCGGGCAACGTCCCGTCAACCAATCGGGCTGTCGCGCCGTCACGCGAGCGGCAGCCCGGAATAGTTCTCGGCCAGTGCGGTCGCGGCCGCGGTGGAGCCGGCCAGATAGGTGATGTCGGCGAGCTGCCGGCGGCGGTCGAACGCCGTCTCGTCGGGAAACCGATGCAGGAGCTGCGTCATGAACCAGGAGAAGCGCTGCGCCTTCCAGACCCGGTCCAGGCAGGTCCGCGAATACGCATCGAGCCCGTCCGAGCGGCCCTGCCGATAATGCGCGACGAGCGCACGCGAGAGATACACGACATCGGCGAAGGCGAGGTTCATGCCCTTGGCGCCGGTGGGCGGCTGGATGTGCGCGGAATCGCCGGCCAGGAACAGCCTGCCGTGCTGCATCGGCTCGACCACGACGCTGCGCATCGGCGTCACGCCCTTCTGCAGCACCCGACCGCGCGCGAGCGCGCAGGATCCGCCGAGACGCGTCTCCAGCTCGTCGAAGATCCGGGCGTCCGACCAGCGCTCCACGTCCTCGTCGGGCGCGCACTGGAGGTAGAGCCGCGACACGGTCGGGGCCCGCATGGAGAACAGCGCGAAGCCGCGCTCGTGATAGGCGTAGATCAGCTCGTCCGACGGCGGCGGGGATTCGGAGAGGATGCCGAGCCAGCCGAACGGATAGCCGCGCTCGTAGACAGTGAGCACGCCGTCCGGGATCGCCGGCCGCGCGATGCCGTGGAAGCCGTCGCAGCCGGCGACGATGTCGCAATCGAGCGTCGTCTCCGCCCCGCCGTGCCGAAACCGGATCGCCGGCGCGTCACGCGTGATGCCGTCGACCGCGGTCGCCTCGGCCTCGAACAGGACCTCGCCGCCCCGCTCGATCAGCAGGGCGATCAGATCCTTCACCACCTCTTTCTGGTCGTAGATCGTGACGGTACGGCCGACCAGCGCGCGGAAGTCGATGGCGTGGAGGCGTCCGAGGCAGCTCAGCCGGATGCCGTCGTGGACCATGCCCTCGCGCTGGAGCCGGTCGCCCGCCCCGATCTCGACGAGCAGGTCCCGGGCCCACTGCTCCAGGAGCCCGGCCCGGACCCGCTGCTCGACATAGGCGCGGCTGCGGGACTCGAGGACCACGGCGTCGATCCCCTCGCGCCGGAGCAGCAGGGCGAGCATCAGGCCGGCCGGCCCGGCTCCGATGATGCCGACTTGCGTACGCATCCTGTCCTCCCGGAGATTTCTTGTTTGTCTGCAACCCCCTGTAGGGTGCGGACGGCCTCCGCGAGAAGACCGGGGCCCGGGAAATGCTGGAACATTCTGCGGCGCAGCACGGCCCGCCGGTGCCGGTGCGGCCGGCCCGGCACGGCCGCGACCCGCCCTTTCGGCGCGGCGCCGGGGCTCTCGAAACGCCCGGCCGAACCGCGACTGTGACGAAGAAACGACAGGAATATACGGCGTTTACTTAACTTATCGCAGCGCGAAGCATTGACTTTGCAACCCGTCCCCCTATGTTGACGCCAGTCGGTTCGCCGTATGTTCGACCGCCCATCCCGCATATCCGTCGTCGACGTGACACCGGCACGGCTGGGAGTTCCGGGCGTTTATCTTTGAGGGTCCATGTCTTTCGCCAATCTCGGCCTGTCCGAAAAAGTGCTCGCAGCGGTCGAGTCCGCCGGTTACACGGCGCCGACCCCGATCCAGGAGCAGGCCATCCCGCACGTTCTCGCCCGGCGCGACGTGCTCGGCATCGCCCAGACCGGAACCGGCAAGACGGCCGCCTTCGTGCTGCCGATGCTCACCAAGCTCGAACAGGGCCGTGCCCGGGCCAGGATGCCGCGCACCCTGATCCTCGAGCCGACCCGCGAGCTCGCCGCCCAGGTCGAAGAAAGCTTCATCAAGTACGGCAAGAACCACAAGCTGAACGTCGCGCTGCTGATCGGCGGTGTCTCGTTCGGCAACCAGGACACCAAGCTGACGCGCGGCGTCGACGTGCTGATCGCGACCCCGGGTCGCCTGCTCGATCACACCGAGCGCGGTGGACTGCTGCTCACCGGCGTCGAGCTGCTGGTGATCGACGAAGCCGACCGCATGCTCGACATGGGCTTCATCCCGGACATCGAGCGCATCTGCAAGCTGGTGCCGTTCACCCGCCAGACGCTGTTCTTCACCGCGACCATGCCGGCCGAGATCCGGCGCATCACCGAGCAGTTCCTGCACAACCCCGTCAAGGTCGAGGTCTCGCGACCCGCCACCACGGTGGAAGCGATCACGCAGGGGCTGGTGAAGTGCGGTCGTGAGCCTCACGACAAGCGCGAGGTGCTGCGCCGCCTGATCCGCCAGGCCGAAGGCCTGAAGAACGCGATCGTGTTCTGCAACCGCAAGCGCGACGTCGCGACGCTGCATCGCTCGCTCCAGCGCCACAAGTTCTCGGCGGTCGCCCTGCACGGCGACATGGACCAGTCGGCCCGCACCGCGGCGCTGGACCAGTTCCGCAAGGGCGAGATCGCGATCCTGGTGGCCTCCGATGTCGCGGCGCGCGGCCTCGACATTCCGGACGTCAGCCACGTCTTCAACTTCGACGTCCCGCATCATCCGGACGACTACGTGCACCGCATCGGCCGCACCGGCCGGGCCGGCCGCACCGGCACGGCGCTCACCATCGTCACGAGCCCGGACCAGAAGGCCGTGGCCGCGATCGAGAAGCTGATCGGCCGCAGCATCGCCTGGGTCGGCGCGCCGCCGGCGGACGATGTCGCCGAGGACGACGGGCCGCGCGAGCCGGTCCGGATGGGGGCCCGCATGCCCCGCCGCAGTCGCGACGGCCAGGGCCGCGAGCGCGAGGCCCCGCAGGGCCGTGAGGACCGCGGCCGTGAGGACCGCGGCCGCGACGGCCGAGGACGCCAGGCGCAGGCCCGTGACGGCCAGAGCCGGGAGGCTCAAGGTCGGGACAGCCAGCCGCGGGACAACCAGCCGCGTGACAACCAGGCGAGCGATGCGCCGGTGCGTGGCGAGCGGCCGAGCCGGCCGAGCCAGCCGGAGCGGAGCGGCAAGCCCGCTCACGAGGCACCGCGGAGCAAGCGCCCCGCCACCGTGACGCCGCTCGAAGCGGCGCGCCGCCGGCAACCTCGCGACGAGGCGCCGGACGACATCGAGAACTACCTGCCGGCATTCCTGCTGCGTCCCGTCCGGATCAAGGCCTGAGATACACGCGGACCGGATCGTCCCGTCCGTACGTATTCAGGACTAGTAATACCGCCCAGGGACTCGTTCCTTCGAACTATGGATTTTGGCCCGTTTTGCGGGACTTCCGTCAATCCCTCCGATCCGGAGGGGTTGTTCGAAGCAGTCCGTTTACGTCAAATTTAGCCGCCCAGCCTAGCCTGGAGTCGGACGGGTTCGAGGCAAGAATGCCGGCTGACCGTCGTTCTCCTTTGCGACTGGAGTGCGCGGATGACCGACAGTCCGGACGATTTCGATCGTACCGTTCCCTTCGCGAAGGTCGCGCTCGATCAGATCAAGTCGCTCCGTCTTTCGGCGGCCCCGCGCAATTACGAGATCTGGTACCACTACGCGACCGGCTACAACGCCCCACTGAACGCCGCCATCAACGACAAGCTGGCGAAGCGCGGCACCCTCTCGACCGACGAGATCGATCAGCTGCACGGGCAGTTCTTCGCACCGACCCGACTGGGCGAGCAGATCGAGACGATCGGCGGCAAGGTCGCGGGCAAGATCGAGCAGGTCATCGCCGTGCTGGACACCGCCCTCGGCTCCGCCAGCCGGGCGACCGAAAGCCTCGCCGACGCGAGTGACCAGCTCGGCCACGCCGAGGACGACGCCACGATCCAGGGCATCTTGGGCGATCTGATCAGCACCGTGAAGGCGATGGAGTCGAGCAACAAGGAGCTCGAGCTCCGCCTCGGCGCGTCGAAGGACGAGATCGCCAAGCTGCAGCAGAGTCTCGAAGAGGTGCGCAGCGAGAGCCTCACGGATCCGCTCACGACGCTCGCCAACCGCAAGTGCTTCGACGACGGGATCGCCCGCATGGTCGCCCAGGCCAAGGCGCGCAATCAGGCGCTCTCGCTGATCCTGACCGACGTCGATCACTTCAAGCGGTTCAACGACACCTACGGCCATCTCACCGGAGACCAGGTGCTGCGGCTCGTCGCGCTGTCGGTGAAGCAGAACGTGAAGGGGCAGGATCTGGCGGCGCGCTACGGCGGCGAGGAGTTCGCCGTGATCCTGCCGGAGACGGCGCTCCGCGCCGCCACCACGGTCGCCGACTACATCCGCCGGGCCGTGATGGGCAAGGAGCTGATGAAACGCTCGACGCGCGAGATGCTCGGCCGCGTCACCATCTCGTGCGGCGTCGCCACGCTGCATCCCGGCGACACGGTCCAGAGCCTGATCGAGCGCACCGACTCCTGCCTCTATGTCGCCAAGCGCACCGGCCGCAACCAGGTGATCTGCGAGACCGATCCAGACGTCTCGCCCGTGATCGAGATGCAGATCGCGTGAGCGGACGCGGACCTACGCGTCGACCTCGGCCGGAACGATCTGGACGGACTCGCCGCAGCCGCAGGCCGAGACCTGGTTCGGGTTGGTGAACACGAAACCGGCCGAGAGCTTCTCCGTCTTGAAGTCCATCTCGGTGCCCAGCAGGAACAGCACCGCCTTGGGATCGACCAGGATGCGGACGCCCTTGTCCTCGACCACCTCGTCGCTCGGCGCCACCGCGGCGGCATATTCCATCGTGTAGGACATGCCGGCGCAGCCGCCGTTCTTGACGCCGATGCGCACGCCGGCGATCGGCTGGTCGGCCTTCGCCATGATCTGCTTGATCCGGCCGGCAGCCGCGTCGGTCAGACGGATCACCTGCGGCCTCGGACGCGCATTCGCCATGTCTCACCTCCGTGCGGCCCGCACTGCGCCGGATCGGCGCGGTGCGAGGCACCTACCACATGTTCAGGACGACCCGGGCCTCGTCGGACATCCGGCTCGGGTCCCACGGCGGCTCCCACACGATCTCGACGTCGACCGGGCCGACGCCCGAGACGCTCGCGACCGCGTTCTCCACCATGGTGGGCAGCTCCTGGGCCGACGGACAGTTCGGCGTCGTCAGGGTCATGTCGACCGCCACCGAGCGGTCGTCCTTGATGTCGATCCGGTAGATCAGGCCGAGCTCGTAGATATCGGCCGGAATCTCCGGGTCGTAGACGGTCTTCAGCGCCGCGATGATCTCGTCGGTGAGCCGGCGGATCTCGTCGGGGGGCAGCGCCGAGCCGCCCGCCACGGCCGCGTTGGCTGGCGTCGTGACCGGTTCGGCGGGCTTGGTCTGGTCGTTCATGCGAACATGTCCTGGGCCTTGATCAGGGCTTCGGCGAGACGGTCGACTTCTTCGAGCGTGTTGTAAAGCCCGAACGAGGCCCGGCACGTGGCGGTGACGCCGAAGCGGGCGAGCAGCGGCATCACGCAATGGGTGCCGGCCCGCACCGCGATACCCGAGCGGTCGATGATGGTGGCGATGTCGTGGGGATGGGCGTTCTTCATCTCGAACGAGACGATGGCGCCCTTCTCCCGCGCCGTGCCGATGATTCGCAGCGAGTTGATCTCGCGCAGCCGGTCCTGGGCGTAGGCGAGCAGCTTCTCCTCGTGGGCCCGGATGCGGTCGCGTCCGATCGAGTCGACGTAGTCGATGGCGGCCCCGAACCCGATCGCCTGGACGATCGCCGGCGTCCCCGCCTCGAAGCGGTGCGGCGGGTCGCCGTAGGTGACGCGGTCCTCGAACACCTCGCGGATCATCTCGCCGCCGCCGAGGAACGGCGGCATCTTCTCGAGAATGTCGTAGCGGGCATAGAGCGCGCCGATGCCGCTCGGCCCGTACAGCTTGTGGCCCGTCATCACGTAGAAGTCGCAGCCGATGTCCTGGACGTCGACATCGAGATGCACGAGCCCCTGCGCGCCGTCCACCAGCACCGGAATGCCCCGGGCGTGGGCGATGCGGACGACCTCCTTGACCGGGACCGTGGTGCCCAGGCCGTTCGACATCTGGGTGATGGCGACGATCTTGGTGCGGTCGGTGAGGAGCTTCTCGAACTCCTCGATCAGGAAGTTGCCCTCGTCGTCGACCGGCGCCCATTTGATGACCGCGCCCTGCCGCTCGCGCAGGAAGTTCCAGGGCACGATGTTGGAGTGGTGCTCCAGGATCGAGAGCACGATCTCGTCGCCGGGCTCGATCCGCTCGCCCCCGAAGGTCTGCGCCACCAGATTGACGGCCTCGGTGGCGTTGCGGGTGAAGACGATCTCCTCGGGCCGCGCCGCGTTGATGAACGCCCGCACCTTTTCGCGCGCGCCCTCGTAGGCTTCGGTCGCGGCGTTGGCGAGGTAGTGCAGCCCGCGGTGAACGTTGGCGTACTCGCTGGTGTACGCCTGGGTGAGCCGGTCGAGCACCGCGGTCGGCTTCTGGGCCGAGGCGGCGTTGTCGAGGTAGACGAGCGGCTTGCCGTACACTTGCATGGACAGCGCCGGGAAATCCTCCCGGATGCGTGCGACGTCGTAGCTACCGTTCTGTACCGCAGGATGTGTCATGTCGTGTGCACGCGCGGGCTCGCTGCGAGCACCGCGCCTCGTGCTACTCCCGTGCCTCGAGCCACCGCGTCGCCGCGGACGTCAGGGCATCGCGGATGCCCTCGTTCGTGACCGTGTCGATCGCCTCGCCGACGAAGGACTGGATCAACAGCGTCTCGGCGTCCTTCTTCGGGATGCCGCGCGCCATCAGATAGAACCGCAGATCCTCGTCGAGCGCGCCGGCGGTCGCGCCGTGGCCGCAAACGACGTCGTCGGCGAAGATCTCGAGCTCCGGCTTGTGATCGGCCTCGGCGTTCTCCGAGAGGAGCAGCGCATGCGAGGCCATCTTGCCGTCGGTCTTCTGCGCGTCTGGGCGCACGATGGTCTTGCCCTGGAACACGCTGCGGCTCTCGCCGTCGAGCACGCCCTTGAAGATCTCGCGGCTGACGCAGCCGCCGATGGCGTGGTCGACCACCAGCGTCGCATCGGCGTGCTGGCGGCCCCTGAGCATCGTCGCGCCGTGCAGCCCGACCACCGTGCCGGTGCCGTCGCAGCGGGCGAAGATCTGGTTGCGCACCGCGGCGCCGCCGAGCGTGCAGGTGAGATCGCGAAGCTGCACGTGACGCCCGAGCGCCGCCGTCAGGGTCGCGACGTGGAGCGCCGCGGCGCCTTCCAGCCCGATCTTGACGTGGTCGACCTCGGCGCCGTCGCCGGCGACGATCTCCAGCGCGGTGTTGACCTGGTAGTCGAGGCCGTCCGGCCCCTCGTGGCTCTCCACCAGCGTCACGGCCGCGCCCGCGCCGACCGTCATCAGCGAGCGGGTGAACACGGTCGCGGGCACCGGGCCCGTGAAGCAGAACACCAGATGGATCGGCCGCGCGATCTTCACGCCGGGCGCCACGCGGATCACCGCGCCGTCGCCCATGAAGGCGGTGTTGAGCGCGAAGGCCACGTCCTTCTCGGCCGGGCTCTGGGCGCCGAGGCGGCCCATCACCTCGCTGTCGCCCCGCGTCAGCGCCTCGGACAGCGAGCCGATCGTCAGCCCGGGCTCGAGCCCGGCGAGATCGGAAATCTCCTTCACGAGCACGCCGTCGGCGATCACCACCCGGCGCACGTCGACGCCGGCCAGCACCGCGCCGGCCGTGCGGGCGCGGGCCGTGCCGATCTGACCCGGCGGCTGCGCCAGCGGCTTCGCGTCGCGCATCAGCGCGCGCAGGTCCGTGTACTTCCACTCCTCGACGCGCCGGCTCGGCAGGCCGGCGGCCTCGAACCTCTTGTAGGCGGCCTCGCGGCGCGCCGAGAGCGGCGCCGGCCCGGGCAGCCGGTCCTTCACGTCGGCCCAGGCCACGGCGATCGCCTGCTCCGCGTCGGTCTTGGCAATGGTCGGTCGGGTCATGGTCTCGTCATCCGGAATGCGGTCGGGGCTCAGGCTTCGATCAGACCGAGGCGGCGCTCCACGCGGTCGAGGCGCGCGTCGATACGGTCGATCCGCACCGACATGTTGGCGACCTGCACCTCGAGATTACCCACCCGTTGCGTCAGCTCCATCATGCGATCCGACACCGTGTCGAGCTGAGCCCGGATCGCGCGGAGATGCTGCAGCACGAGGTTGTCCATCTCCTCGGTCATCGCGTCACGGCGTCAGGCCGCCGCCTCCTGCTCGTAGTCGGCGTAGCCGCGGGCCTCGAGCTCGAGCGCCAGCTCCTTGCCGCCGGTCCGCACGATGCGCCCGCGGGAAAAGACATGGACGATGTCCGGGACGATGTGGTCGAGCAGCCGCTGATAGTGCGTGATCACGATCATGCCGCGATCCGGCGAGCGCAGCCGGTTGACGCCCTCGGCCGCGATCTTGAGCGCGTCGATGTCGAGGCCGGAGTCGGTCTCGTCCAGCACCGCGAGCTTGGGCTGCAGCAGCGACATCTGCAGCACCTCGTTGCGCTTCTTCTCGCCGCCCGAGAAGCCGACGTTCACGGGACGCTTCAGCATCTCCGGATCGATCGACAGCTTGGCCGCCTCCTCGCGCACCCGCTTCATGAACTCGGGCGTCGACAGCTCGGGCTCGCCGCGCTTCTTGCGCTGCGCGTTCATCGCGGTGCGCAGAAACGTCATGGTGGCGACGCCCGGGATCTCCATCGGATACTGGAACGCGAGGAACAGGCCGGCCGCGGCGCGTTCGTCGGGCTCCAGATCGAGCAGGTCGACGCCGTCCAGCGTCACGGTGCCGCCGTCGACCTCGTAGCCGGACTTGCCGGACAGCACATGGGCGAGCGTCGACTTGCCGGAGCCGTTCGGCCCCATGATGGCGTGCACCTCACCCGGATTCACGACGAGATCGACCCCGCGCAGGATCTGGCGGTCCTCGACCGAGGCCTTGAGGTTCTTGATTTCCAAGAGCGACATGTGTCCGTTCCTCAAATTCTATCTCTGGCGCCTTGCAATCGGCCGTCAGGCCGGCACCCGAAGCCGCCGAGGCCTGACGATGCGCGGTTGCGCGGCTGACTCGCGGGGTCCGGCGCCACGCGCCGGCCAGCGATCAGCCGACCGAACCTTCGAGGCTGATGGAGATCAGCTTCTGGGCCTCGACGGCGAACTCCATCGGCAGGTGCTGGAGCACGTCCCGGACGAAGCCGTTGACGACGAGCGCCACGGCCTCCTCCGGCGAGAGCCCCCGCTGCCTGCAGTAGAACAGCATGTCCTCGGAGATTTTCGAGGTGGTGGCCTCGTGCTCGAAGACAGCGGAGGAGTTCTTCGCCTCGATGTAGGGCACCGTGTGGGCGCCGCAATGCGAGCCGATCAGCAGCGAGTCGCAATTGGTGAAGTTGCGCGCGCCGGTCGCCCGGCGGTGCGCCGAGACGAGGCCCCGATAGGTGTTGTCGGAGCGGCCCGCCGCGATGCCCTTGGAGATGATCCGGCTCGTCGTGTTCTTGCCGAGATGGATCATCTTGGTACCCGAGTCGACCTGCTGGCGGCCGTTCGAGATGGCGATCGAGTAGAATTCTCCACGCGACCCGTCACCGCGCAGAATGCAGCTCGGGTACTTCCAGGTGATGGCCGAGCCGGTCTCCACCTGGGTCCAGGAGATCTTCGAGCGGGCGCCGCGGCAGTCGCCCCGCTTGGTGACGAAGTTGAAGATGCCGCCCTTGCCCTCGGAGTCGCCGGGGTACCAGTTCTGGACCGTCGAGTACTTGATCTCGGCGTCGTCGAGCGCCACCAGCTCGACCACGGCGGCGTGGAGCTGATTCTCGTCGCGGCGCGGCGCCGTGCAGCCTTCCAGATAGCTGACGTAGGAGCCCTTGTCGGCGATGATCAGGGTGCGCTCGAACTGGCCGGTGTTGCGCTCGTTGATGCGGAAATAGGTGGAGAGCTCCATCGGGCAGCGCACGCCCGGCGGGATGTAGACGAACGAGCCGTCGGAGAACACGGCGGAGTTCAGGGTGGCGAAGAAGTTGTCCGACACCGGCACGACCGAGCCGAGATACTTCTGCACCAGCTCGGGATGCTCGCGGATCGCCTCGGAGATCGGCATGAAGATCACGCCGGCCTTCTTCAGCTCCTCCTTGAACGTGGTCGCGACCGACACCGAGTCGAACACGGCGTCGACGGCGACGCGCGACGACCCTTCGGGCCGCAGCACGCCGGCGAGCAGCTCCTGCTCACGCAGCGGGATACCCAGCTTCTCGTAGGTCTTGAGAATCTCCGGATCGACCTCGTCCAGCGACTTCGGCGCGACGAACGCCTTGGGCGCCGCGTAGTAGTACGCGTTCTGGTAGTCGATCTTCGGATAGTCGACCCGCGCCCATGTCGGCTCGTCCATGGTGAGCCAGCGGCGGAACGCCTCGAGGCGCCACTCCAGCATCCAGGCCGGCTCGTCCTTCTTGGCCGAGACGAAGCGGACGGTGTCCTCGGACAGCCCCTTGGGCGCCTTCTCGGTTTCGATGTCGGTCTCGAAACCGTACTTGTACTGGTCGACGTCGATGCTCTTGACCTGCTCGACGGTCTCCTGCACGGCCGGCATGTCATTCCCTCCACTGCGGCTTCAAGGACCGCGGGTTGGACGTTGGCCTATGGTGTTCGTCCGGCGGAAGATCACCTTCGGAAAAAATCGGGTCACGCGGCAATACCGCATCCTCCCTTAGATAGTCTACGTACGAGCCCGTTCCAAGCGCTCAGGAAGGCGACAATGTCGGTCTCGCCGGTGGTCGGGCCCAGACTCACCCGCACGGCACCGGCGGCGACCGACGGGGACAGCCCCATCGCGGTCAGCACCTGCGAGACGCCGACCTTCCCGGACGAGCAGGCGGCCCCCGACGAGACCGCGATTCCGGCGAGGTCGAGGGCGATGACGGCCGTCTCGGCCTTCAGGCCCGGATGGGTCAGCAGGCTGGTATTGGGCAGGCGCGGCGCCGCCTCGGCGATCACGATGGTCCCGGGCGCGGCGGCTTTCGCCTGTGTCTCGAGGCTGTTGCGGAGCCGCTCCATGGCCGGGCCGGCGGTCTCCAGGTCGCGCGTGGCGGCCGCCGCGGCCGCGCCGAAGCCGGCGATGGCGGCGACGTTCTCGGTGCCGGCGCGGGCGCCGCGCTCCTGCCCGCCCCCCTTCAGGAGCGGATCGGCGACATGGATCGCGGCCGAGCGCAGCACCAGCGCGCCCGCGCCCTTGGGACCACCGAGCTTGTGGCCCGACAGCGTCATCAGGTCGGCTCCGAGGGCACCGATGTCGCAGGAGACCTTCCCGGCGCTCTGAACCGCGTCGACATGCAGGATCCCTCCGGCCGCGTGAACCAGCTCCGCCGCGGCGGCGATCGGCTGCACCACCCCGGTCTCGTTGTTCGCATGCATGAGCGATACCAACGGAGAAAGCCCTGGATGATCAACGCGCAAGGCAGCAAGCCAAGCCTCCAGGGCGGGCAAGTCGACAATGCCGTCCGGGGTCACTGGCAGGATGTCGACAGCGCTGGTCGGAAACCGGCCACCGGACCGGACGGAGGCGTGCTCGATCGCCGAGACCAGCAAGCGCCCGCGCAGCGCCGTGTCGGTGCCGACCGTGAGCGCCGGCGTCAGCGCCAGCACGTTCGCCTCGGTCCCGCCGGAGGTGAAGACCACGTTGCGGGGCGCCGTGCCGACGAGCCGGGCGACCGCCTCGCGGGCGTCCTCGACCAGGGCACGGGCCGCCCGGCCCTCCCGATGCACCGACGACGGGTTGCCGACCAGGTCGAGCGCCGCCAGCATGGCGGCGC